>RFZI01000119.1 GCA_009920775.1 Paracoccaceae bacterium
AGCGGCAAGGGCACGCCGACGACCGGCAAGAGGCCCATGACCATCGCCATATTGACCGCGAAGAAGAGGAAGAAGGTCATGGCGATGCCGAGGGTTAGCAGACTTGAGAAGCGGTCGCGGCTTTGCAGAGCAGAGATCACGCAAAAGATGATGATCAGCGCATAAAGGAGCAAGAGCGCCGAGGCGCCGATATAGCCGAACTCTTCGGCCAAGGTGGTGAAGATAAAGTCGGTATGCTTCTCGGGAAGGAAATTCAGGCGCGTCTGGGTTCCTTGCATAAAGCCCTTGCCGGTCCAGCCGCCCGAACCAAGCGCGATCTTGGCCTGCGTGATGTGATAGCCCGCGCCAAGGGGATCGTTCGAGGGATCAAGGAAGGTGTCGATCCGGCGATACTGGTAGTCTTTCAAAAGCTGCCAGCTTGTCCCCCGGCTTTGAAAGACAGCAACCACCGCGCCGATCCCGGCGAGGATGACACTCGCGAAATAGGCCCAATGCACGCCGGCGGCGAACATCACTGCGCCGCCACCAGCGAGGAGCAGGATCGCGGTGCCGAGGTCGGGCTGCTTGAGGACCAGAAGTGTCGGGAGCGAAATGAGAAGAACCGGGAGAATAACCCAAAGCGGGCGAGAGGTCCGGCTTGGGGCCAGCCAATCATAATAGGCGGCCAAAACCATCACCGAAGCGATTTTCATCAGCTCCGAAGGCTGAAGCCGCATGAACCCCAGATCGATCCAGCGCTGGGCGCCCATGCCGACCGCCCCGAAGAACTCGACATAAAGAAGTAGAACAAGCGAGACCGCGTAGGCCATCGCCGACATATTTCGCCAGAACCAGATCGGGACCATCGCGATCACGAACATCGCCGCCATTCCAACGCCAAATCGTTTGACTTGCGGTTCCATCCACGGTGAGACCGATCCGCCGGCAACGGAATAGAGCATCAAAAACCCAATTCCGGCGACCGCAGTCAGCAAAAGAACAAGCGGCCAGTTGAGATAAAGAGGCTTGCGAAAGCCGGTCGGGACATACTTGGCGTTATACTCAAGGTAACTCATGACGCCTCCCTCATGCCCGTCCGCTCGTGCTGCTGCCGGGAGCAATCCGTTCTTTGATCCGCTCCTGCTGTGCCTCGATTTGGCTGCGAAGATTTGCGGGATAGGCGCTTAGGGGCGGTGGGCCGTCGAACATCGCCTGCAGAAGCACATCACGCGCAATTGGCGCGGCCGCCGTCGATCCGCCGCCGCCGTGTTCAACGACGACAGCAATTGCATATTTGGGCGCCTCGAAAGGCGCATAGCCCACGAAAAGCGCGTGGTCCCGACGTTCCCAGGGAAGATCCTCGTTGCTGGTGATACCAGCTTCGCGTTCTTCCTTTGTAATCCGCCGGACCTGACTTGTACCCGTCTTTCCCGCCAGCCTCAGATCGTCTGGCACAATGCGAGATCCATAGGCTGTGCCTCGCGTATGATTGGACACGGCATCGAGCGCCGCGCGCAGTCGCCTGAGGATGTTTTCGTTGATGCCAAGTGGCGCATCGCTCATCGACGGCTGTTCGATCCCGTCGATAGCCCGGACCAGTCGCGGGGTGATCTGGCGGCCTGTCGCGACCCGCGCGGCCATCACGGCAAGCTGGAGCGGGGAGGCCAGAACAAAGCCCTGCCCGATCGAGGCGTTGACCGTGTCGCCGATCCGCCAATCCTCGCCCCTGACCTTGAGCTTCCAGTCGCGCGTCGGAGCGAGGCCCTCTGCCACAGCCGAAAGCGGCAGATCGTAGCGCTGGCCAAGGCCGAGCCGGACGGCCATCTCTGAGATGAGGTCGATCCCGACCCGCTGGCAAACCTCGTAGTAGTAGCAGTCGCAGCTCTGTTTGAGGCTCTCGTGCAGGTTGACGTTGCCATGGCCCGTTGGCTTCCAGCAGTGAAACCGGTTGCCCGAGACCTCGACATAGCCGCGGCAGTAGATTGTCTCCTCGGGGTCGAGAACACCGGCCTCGATCGCGGCCAATGCGGTGGCGAGCTTGAAGGTTGAACCCGGCGGATAGGTCCCTTGAACCGCCTTCGCGGCGAGGGGCCTGTAGGGGTTTTCGTTGAGGTCGGTCCAATTTCTGGTCGAAATACCGCGCACAAAAAGATTGGGGTCGAACGATGGGGCCGATGCAATCGCCCTCAGATCCCCGTGTTCAAGGTCGATAACGACAACGCCCGCGGATTCACCATCTAGGCGGGCTTCGACATAGCTTTGCAGCGCCGCGTCGAGCGTGAGCTGGACATCGTTGCCGGGCATTCCTTCGACCCGGTCAATTTCACGCATGACCCGCCCCAGAGCGTTGACCTCAATGCGCCGTGTCCCCGCACTTCCGCGAAGGGTCTTTTCGAGCTTGTTTTCGATCCCGGTCTTGCCGATCTGGAATTTGGGGATCTGAAGCAGCGGATCCTGATCGTCGATCCGGCTCAGATCGAAATCGCTGACCGGGCCGACATATCCAACCACATGGGCGGTATCCGACCCTAGAGGATAGGCGCGGCTCAGGCCCACTTCGGCCTGAACGCCCGGCAAGGCTGGCGCGTTGATGTTGACGCGCGCCATTTCTTCCCATGTGAGCCGTTCGGCGATGGTCACTGGGACGAAGGGCGAATGCCGCATCATGTCGTCGATGGCCCGCTCGATATCTTCGTCAGACAGCGGGATGAGACGCCGCAACCGCTCGAGGACTTCTCTGACGTCGCCGGCGTCCTCACGAACCATGACAACTCGATAATTCTGTTCATTGACGGCGAGCGGGATGCCGTTGCGATCAAAGACAAGCCCGCGCGACGGCGCGAGTAGGCGCAGGTTGATCCGGTTTTCGTCGGCAAGAAGGCGGTATTGCTCGGCCTCTTCCACCTGCATCGACCGCATCCGTGCGGCAAGGACGCCCATAAAGCCGAACTGGGCGGCGCCAAGAACGAGGGCGCGCCGGCTGATCCCGCGCAGGCTCTCGCCGCTATCGCGGGTTGGCCGCCTCATACCGGCCTCCCGAAGGCGTCAACCTCGCCAAGCGCTGGCCGCCGTATGCCGAAGGCGAGGAACGAGAAGAGGACCGCGACCGGATATGCCAGGACGGTCATCATCATCTGGAACATACCAAGCGCGAGAGGGGTCTGGTCTGTCGCTGTCACGGCAAGAATTGCCCGATTGGCCAAAGTTATCGCAACGACGATCAGCGCCACGGTGATCCACTCGAACGCGAAACTGCCCGAGCGAAGCGTTTCCGAACGGGACCGAAGGAACTCGGTCGCCACGAGGACGACGAGCGCAAGGAGCCCCGGTGGGCGCAGGAACAACAGATCGGCCAGAAGAAAGACGGAAAAAATCGACAGCACAGGCACCAAATCGGGCCTGCGGGCAACCCATGCCAAGGTGATCGCCAGCATCATGTCGGGCGGCGCCCAAGACCTAGGGATCGTCTGCAGTGGCAGAAGCTGGAGGAACATGAGGCCGAGCGCCAGCACGACAAACCAGAAGCGACCAAACCAGCGTTGTGCGACCGGACTATCAGCCATTCCCGCCCCCGTCTTGCTCGGCAGGGGTTTGTGGCGAAGAGAACGGAGTTAGAAGCCCGCCCTGATCACTGATCGCCTCGCGCGGCTGGTTGCGCAAGACCCGGAGGAATTCGAGCCGTTCGTAGTCGGCGGCAAGACGCACCCGCAGGCGTCTGTCAGGACCAAGAACAACCTGACCCACCAAAAGATCGGCCGGAAAGACCCCGCCATCGCTGACCGAGATCACACGATCACCCGGTCGAACAAGATCGGGATCCTCGAGGAAGTCGATCAGCGGATCGAGCGCATTGTCACCGGCAAGGATCGCGTGTTGCCCCGAGGGCTGAACCAGAATCGGGATACGGCTAGAGGTGTCGGTCAGAAGAATAACGCGCGAGGTCTCCTGTCCGACGCCTGCGATCCTTCCGACAAGGCCGATCCCGTCCATCACGGGCCAGCCGTCAATAATCCCGTCGCGAGAGCCGATGTTGAGAAGGACCGACTGCCGGAAGGGAGAGCCGCTGTCTGTCAGGACAACGCCAGTCACATAGCCTCTTTCCAGGCCTTCATCTGCTGCAGTTCGCGCCTGAGGTCCGCGTTTTGTTGAGCAAGGCCCTGATAGCTCTGGAAGTCGGCGACAAGGTTGATGATCCCCGTCACGGGAGCGAGAGCCCAGTCCATGTTGGGCACCACTCTGTCGATCACAGCGGCGCGAAAGCGCTCCACCCGTGGGCTGTCGATGCGCCAGACAATGAATGTTCCCGCAAGAACGAGCAAAAGCACACCGATCAGCAACCGGCGGATCGGGCCGACATAATCTTCGTCGGTCTGTCTGTCGCGTGCCAAGGCTCGGGCACCCCCTGCAAGGGTTGGCGGCTGCCGGCGCTTAGGCCGGATCAGCTATCGTAATCGATAATGTGGCGGAGCTGCTTTTCGTATTCCAGCGCACGGCCTGTGCCGAGGGCCACACAATTGAGCGACTCGTCCGCCACCGAAATGGCAAGGCCGGTCTGCTCGCGCAGCGCCAGATCGAGATCGCCCAGAAGCGCCCCGCCGCCAGTCAGCATCACGCCACGGTCGACGATGTCGGCGGCCAGATCGGGCGGGGTCGCTTCCAGCGCGGTCATTACGGCCTCGCAAATCTGCTGGACGGGTTCGGCCAGCGCCTCGGCAACCTGCGCCTGGCTGATCTCGGTCTCTTTCGGTACGCCGTTCAGAAGATCGCGCCCACGGATCTGCATCGACGCGCCGCGGCCATCGTCGGGCATACGGGCGGTGCCGATCGAGGTCTTGATCCGCTCGGCGGTGGATTCGCCAATTAGAAGGTTATGCTGGCGGCGCAGGTAGCTGATGATCGCCTCGTCCATCCGGTCGCCACCCACGCGCACAGAGCGGGCATAAACAATGTCGCCCAGCGACAGTACGGCCACCTCGGTGGTGCCGCCGCCGATATCGACGACCATCGAACCGGTCGGATCGGTAATGGGCATCCCAGCACCGATGGCCGCAGCAATCGGCTCGGCGATCAGGCCCGCGCGGCGGGCGCCTGCGGAAAGGACCGACTGGCGGATCGCGCGCTTTTCAACCGGGGTCGCGCCATGCGGAACGCAGACGATGATCTTGGGCTTGGAAAAGGTCGTGCGGCGGTGAACCTTGCGGATGAAGTGTTTGATCATCTCTTCGGCCACATCGAAATCGGCGATAACGCCATCGCGCATCGGCCGGATCGCCTCGATCGAGCCGGGGGTGCGGCCCAGCATCAGCTTGGCGTCCTCGCCGACAGCGAGCACTTTCTTCACGCCGTCCTTGACATGATAGGCCACCACAGAGGGCTCGGACAAAACGATCCCCTTGCCGCGCACATATACAAGTGTGTTCGCTGTTCCGAGGTCGATCGCGATATCTGACGAGAACAAGCCGCCGAGTCCGAGCATTCTGGTCTTCCCAATATATAAATCTGCCAGCCCGCGACTCTCCGTCCTCAGGGCCGGCTATCTTTATAGGCGGGAGAATCGGGTGGTGAAAGGGTTGTTCCTTAACGGGCGCGCCTTTCCGCCAACAATCTGCGAGTCGGGTTGTGATCCGCTTGCTGGCCGAGTCGGATCGGAAACCGGCTAGAGCATGACTATATATATGCACGAATGTTTTGCTCTCCCGTCCGGGTGAGCCGGAACAGCCAATTGCACATAAGGAATCCCAAGTTTTTTGCCTGCGGGCCATTTTTTTTCGGAATCCTGCGAAAAAGCACTTGCGGGTCAGGAACGTGTTCCGTAGATAGCCCCTCACCGGCGGCGCTGAGGCGCACGACGGGGCGCCAGACGGGCCGCAAGGCAACGAGACGCAGAAAATCAGAGGCAGAGACGGGCAGGCGCGCCGGTTAAGTTAGGGCGCACTTGGTTCGTTTTGGTCTGTGGTTTGTGCTTTTTGACATTGATGATATCTGA
>RFZI01000120.1 GCA_009920775.1 Paracoccaceae bacterium
GGCCCATCGGCCTCTCGGGCGCGGATATGCTGGACCAAGGCCCCGAAGAGGTTGATCTGCTCCTGCTGCCGCTCGGGCGCGAAATCCCGCCCGATCCGCCCGCCCGCGTCGATCACGCCGGGACCAGTGGCCTGCTTCAGTGCGCCAAACTGCATCACGCGGCGTCCGGCAATGGCGGCATCCCAGCTTGCCTCGTCAAGATAGAGGCTCGCCGGCGGCGCGGGCTTGTAGACCGAGTCGACCCGCGACTTTTGCTTCAGGGCAAACATCCGCGTGTCGTATTGATCGGCGACCGAGGCCCAACGGGCGAGGCGCGTGGGGGTTACCTGATCGTCAAGCGTGACGGTCGCCTTGGGGAGATAATCGAACAGGGTTTCTAGTTTGTCGTGGAAGAAGCCGAGCCAATGCTCCATCCCTGCGTGCTTGCGCCCTGCGCTGACCGCCTCATAGAGCGGATCGTCGGTGCCCGCCGCGCCAAACTCGATGCGATAGTTCTGGCGAAAACGGGTGATCGAAGGCTCGTCGAGGATCACCTCGCTCACCGGGGCCAGCTCGACAACATCCAGTTTCTCGGTTGTCCGCTGCGTCTCGGGATCAAACCGCCGCGCCCCGTCGAGCACATCGCCGAAGAGATCGAGCCGCACAGGCCCGCCTTCCCCCGGCGGAAAGATATCGATGATCCCGCCGCGGATCGCATAGTCGCCCGGTTCGACCACGGTCGGCGCCATGGTAAAGCCCATGCGGACCAGAAACTCGCGCAGCGCCGCCTCATTGATCCGTTTGCCGACCTGCGCCTTGAACGCGGCGTCCTTCAACACCCCCCGCGCCGGAACTTTCTGGGTTGCGGCATTGATCGTAGTAAGGAGGACGAACTTTGGCGGCATCCCGTGGACGAGGCCCGCGAGCGTGGCCATCCGCAGGGCGGAAATATCCGAATGCGGCGAGACCCGGTCGTAGGGCAGACAATCCCAAGCCGGAAAGTCGATCACCGGCATGGTGGGCGCGAAGAACGCGAGCGCCGCTTGCATCGCCGCAAGTCGCTTGTCGTCGCGGGCAATATGGATCACCGGCCCATTGGAGCTTTCAATCTCCTTCAGGATCAGGCGAGCGTCATAGCCTTCCGGCGCGCCGCCAACGGTGATGAACTGGGTCTCGGCCATGCGCCCTCACCTAACCGCGCCGGGCGCGGTGTCAACTGCCTAGAAGCCGGGGGTCGAAGCCATGTTCTGCCACATGCCATACATGGAGGTGACGAAGATCGAGATCATACCGATGATCTGGGTGTAGAGGCGCTGCCGAAACAAGCGCTTGTGCAGGTCTTTGCCTGTGGGTTGGGTTTCTTCGATCAGACGCGCGGTCGACAGGCTGAGCGCACCCACAATCGACAAGGGCAGGGCCAGAAGGAACACGGCCTGCGCAAATTCGACCTCGTAGTAGAACGCCAGCGTTCCAAGCGCGGTGAGCGCCGCCGAGACAAAGCCAAGCGCCCAAAGCCCCGTCAGGCGGGCGATATAGAGAAGCCGGCCGATATTGATCCGTACCAATTCCTCAAGATCGTTCTGGACCTGTCCGCCCTGGCGCTGCGCCCTTTGGATCATGTCATAGGGCACGCCAAGCACCCAATGGCTCGCCGTCGACCAGGCCACGGCAAGGGCGATCCAATACCAGAGATTGGAAAAGGACCGCATGTCGATCACTTCGAAGATGGTCTGGGTCCAGCTCAATTCGTGGCCTGCGGTTGCAACGGTTTTGGCGACCCTAGCGCCCTCCTGCGGCATTGCCCAGACTTGTGATGCGGGCAATTCCGTGGCACCTCGGTATCCGTGACCAGAAAGGCCCGACCATGACCCGCACGCTTGCCCCCTTCCCCGCCACCCGGCTGCGCCGCCTGCGCAAGAGCCCTGCCCTGCGCGACATGGTGCGCGAGACGAGCCTTGCGCCTTCGGATTTCATCTGGCCGGTGTTTCTGATGGCCGGAAAGGACGAGGAAACGGCGATCCCCTCGATGCCCGGCGTCACCCGCAAGACGATCGACCGCGTGGTGAAAGCCGCCGTCGAGGCCCGCGATCTGGGCATTCCGGCGATCTGCCTCTTCCCCTATACGGCGATGGAGCACCGCACCGAAGATTGCGCCGAGGCGTGGAACCCAGACAACCTCACCAATACCGCGATCCGCGCCATCAAGGATGCCGCCCCAGACATCGCGATCATGACCGACATCGCCCTCGACCCCTATAATATCAACGGCCATGACGGCTATGTCGAAGACGGCGTGATCGTCAACGATCGCACGGTCGAGGCGCTGGTAAAGATGGCGCTGGCGCAGGCTGAGGCCGGGGCGGATATTCTTGGGCCTTCTGATATGATGGACGGCCGGATCGGCGCGATCCGCTCGGCGCTGGAAAGTACAGGATATCAGGATGTTGCGATCCTTTCTTACACCGCAAAATACGCCTCCGGATTTTATGGCCCGTTCCGCGACGCAGTGGGCGCCTCCGGCGCGTTGAAGGGCGACAAGAAGACCTATCAGATGGATCCGGCCAACTCCGACGAAGCGATGCGCCTTGTCCAGCGCGACCTTTCCGAAGGCGCTGACATGGTCATGGTCAAGCCGGGGATGCCCTATCTCGATATCTGCCGCCGCGTGAAAGACGAGTTCGGCGTGCCGACCTTCGCCTATCAGGTCTCGGGTGAATACGCGATGCTGATGGCGGCGGCGCAGAACGGCTGGCTCGATCAGGAGAAGGTCATGCTGGAAAGCCTTCTGTGCTTCAAACGTGCGGGCTGTGACGGGATCCTGACCTATTTCGCCCCCGCCGCCGCCAAGATCCTGAACGGCTGATCCCCGCCGATCGCGATGGCCCATCATCTCGCGGGTGACAAGCCCGTGGATACGGCATATAGTGGCGCCAGAAGAGAGGCGGCAAAAGACCGCCCGGAGGCATCGAGAGGACCCTATGACCCAGACAACCCGTCGCAACTTTGCCCTTGGCTTGGGCGCCACTACGCTTTTGGCGGCTTGCAACAATGGTGTCGGCGGAGATGGCGCAGCTATGATCGACGCCCGTGTGGACGAGACGCTGCGCTATATGTATGCGACCTACCCCGGCACCCAGGACCTTGCCAGCAAGGCTCAGGGTATGCTGGTCATGCCGCTTGTGAGCGAAGTCGGCCTCTGGGTCGGCGGCTCCTACGGGCGCGGCGCGCTGCGGATCGGCCAGACGACGGTCGACTACTACTCCGCCGCTTCAGCCAGCACCGGTTTTCAGGTGGGTGCCCAGCAATTCAGCCATGTCCTGTTTTTCATGACCGAAGAGGCGCTCCTGGACTTCCGCCGCGGTAGCGGTTGGTCGGCTGGCGCCGATCTGGCCTATGCACTGAACGATCGGGGCGAGATGCTGCGCGCAGATACGACGACCACGCGCGATCCGGTAATCGCGGTGGTCTTTGCGCAGGCTGGCTTCCGTATCGGGGCTACGCTTCAGGGCACGAAATACTCGAGGATCATCCCGTAAGGTATTGAGAGGGCTAAATTACCCTCTCAACCGCTCCCCTTTCGGATCGAACGGCGGCTCGGCCAAGACGCGCCCGCGATGCGGCCGCCCGAGGATCATCACGTCCACATCAGCCCACGGCTCGACACCCTTGAGATAGGCCAGCGCAAGGCTCTTGCCGACGCTATAGCCATAGGTGCCGCTCGTGACCTTCCCGACCGGCGTCCCGTCCGGCAGGAAGATCGGCTCGCCGCCGGTGGCGTCAGCGCCCTGAACCTCAAGCACTTCGATCAACCGCAAGACTTCACGTGGCGCATTATCTTTAAGCGACAAGTATGCGGATTTATGCAGGAAATCCTTGTCGATCTTGATCAGGCGCTCAAGCCCCGTCTCCTGCGGCCAATACTCCGGTGAATATTCGCGGCTCCAGCTTCCATAGCCCTTCTCGACCCGCAGCGACATGAGCGCCCGGCTGCCGACAGGCCCGCCCTCAAGCGCCTTTGCGGCCTCGATCAATGCGGAATAGACGGCAACCTGATCGCGCTCGTGGCAATAGATCTCCCAGCCGAGATCGCCGGTGAACGAGACACGCAGGGCGCCGCACTCAACGCCGGCAATTTCAAGCCGCCCCGACCGCATGAAGGGCCAGGCTTCGTTCGAAAGATCGGCGTTCGACAGCCGCTGCAACAGGTCGCGGGCCTTGGGGCCGGCCACGTTAAAGCCGCAGGTGGCCTCGGTGCGAGAGGTGAATGTCGTCCCTTCCGGCAAAGGCACCATCGCCCAGAACCGCTGGTGATAGCGTTCGGCCATGCCGGAACCGATGATCCAGTATTCGTCCTCGGCAATCTTCGTCACCGTGAAATCGCCCGCGATGCCACCGCGCACGCCGATGAGCGGCGTGAGGCACGAACGGCCGACAGCGGTCGGCATCCGGTTGGCGAAAACGGCATTGAGCCACGCCTCGGCCTGCGGCCCCCGGCAGGCGTATTTGGCGAAGTTCGAGATATCGATCACACCCACATGCGCGCGCAGCATCCGCGCCTCGCGGCCGACGCTTTCGAACCACGGCTGGCGGGTGAATCCGGCGCTGTCGGGGGTGGCGGCATCGAAATAGAGCGGATGTTCCCAGCCATAGTTCAGGCCGAAAACCGCGCCCATTTCCTTCTGCATCTCATAGACTGGCCGCACCCGCACCGGCCGCCCCGCCGCGCGTTCTTCGTTGGGGAAGTGGATCTTGAAGCGGTTGGCGTATTGGTCTTGCACGCGGGCCTTGGTGAAGGCCTTGTCGGCCCATTTGCCAAAGCGCGCCACATCCCAGATGAACATATCATACTGGCTCTCGCCCGTGGTGATCCACTGCGCCGCCATAAGGCCCATGCCGCCCGACTGGCTGAAACCGGGGATGATCCCGTTGCAGCAGAAATAGTTCTTGAGGTCCGGGTGCGGACCATAAAGCACGCTCGAATCCGGCGACCAGATCATCGGCCCGTTGATCACCCGCTTGATTCCGGCACTGCCGACAACCGGCACGCGGGCAATCGCCCGCATCATATTGTCTTCAATCCGCTCCAGATCGTCAGCGAAAAGCTCGTGGCCGAAACCCTGCGGCGTGCCGTCCTCGGCCCAGAATTTCATTGCCTTCTCATAGGCGCCCACGAGAAGGCCCTTGCCCTCCTGCCGCAGGTAATACTCGCCATCGCGGTCGGCCACCGACGGCAGGCGGCGATCCATCGCGGCGATCTCGGGGATGGTCTCGGTCACGAAATACTGATGCTCAGTCGGCATGAGCGGCAGCTCGATCCCCGCCAACGCCGCCACCTCGCGGCCCCAGAGGCCGGCTGCGTTGATCACCCAGTCCGTATGGATATCGCCCTTCGGCGTTTCGACGATCCATGTGCCGTCAGGCTGCTGTTTCGTCGCCGTGACCGGCGTGAAGCGATAGATTTCCGCACCGCGCATCCGTGCGCCCGTGGCATAGGCGTTGGTGACGCCCGAGGGATCGACGTTGCCGCCATCGGGCTCGTACATGATGCAGCGGATACCGTCGAAATCGACGAGCGGGTGGAGCCGCTCGGCCTCGTCCCGGCTCACCTCGTGGAAATTCATCCCGTAGAACTTGGCCTTGGCCGCCTGCAGCCGCAGCTGATGCTCGCGCGCTTCGGTCTGGGCGAGATAGAGCGAGCCGGGCTGGAACACACCGCAGCCCTGCCCCGTCTCGGCCTCGAGCTCTTTGTAGAGGCCCATCGTATAGTGCTGAATGCGGCTAATGTTGGTCGAGTCGTGCAACCCGTGGATGTTTGCCGCCGCATGCCACGTGGATCCCGAGGTCAACTCGTCCCGCTCGAGAAGAACCACATCAGTCCAACCCAGCTTGGCCAAGTGATAGAGGATCGAACAGCCGATCACCCCGCCGCCGAT
>RFZI01000013.1 GCA_009920775.1 Paracoccaceae bacterium
CCGCTCCCGTCGCCCCCGCACCGGCAAGAATCTGGCGGCGGTTGAGCCAGAGATGTTCGGGCGTCACGTCCGCCTGTGTCAGCGTATTGGTCCAGCGTCGTGCCATCAGGCTATTCTCCTATTTCGTGCACGACACTATAGACCAACCCTTCGCAAGGGTCGTTTCACGAGTCCGTAGGCAAGCTGTGATTGTCCCGATGGAGGCGAAACGCGCGATTGCGCGATCACGCCACTTCACCGTCGTTTGATCGGTGCGCGATCCGATGCGACCGATCGGCCTTGCTGGCTTGAACCACTCATCAACTCTGCCAATCGGCGGGGTTTTCGCCATGATCCGCGGCGTTCGCAGGCCCGTAGCACTGGCACGATCAACTCATGCCAGGGAGCAACCCATGATCCGCAGAACCTTTGTAACATTTGCCTCCGCCGCCGCTCTGACCTCGGCCGTCGCTGTCACCAGCTTTGCCAACGCCAGCGGCAATTCGATGGACATCGTCGATACCGCAATCAACGCCGGTTCGTTCACGACCCTCGTCGCTGCCGTGCAAGCCGCGGGCCTTGTCGACACGTTGAAAGGCGAAGGCCCCTTCACCGTTTTCGCCCCGACCGACGAAGCCTTTGCCGCTCTGCCTGAGGGCACCGTCGAGGGCCTGCTGGCCGACCCCGAGGCCCTTGCCAAGATCCTGACCTATCACGTGATCGCCGGAAAAGTGATGTCGACCGATCTTTCCGACGGCATGACCGCGGCCACCGTGAACGGAGCCGAAGTGACCATCACCACCATGGGCGGCGTCAAGATCAACGGCGCCAACGTGATTTCCGCCGATATCGAAACTTCGAACGGCGTGATCCACGTCATCGATCAGGTGATCCTGCCGCCGATGTAATCGGGGCCGAAGCTGGAAATCGAAAGGGCCCCGAAATTCGGGGCCCTCTCTATTTGGTCAATGGATTACGGCATCCTTGGGCTTTGGCCGGGACGACCCCGCCACCCGGCCACCAACGATCAGCCCTTCCGGCCCGGTCGTGACCGACACGGTCGAGCCGTCCATCACATCGCCGCCGAGGATCATCTCAGCCAGCTTGTCCTGTAGGGCACGCTGGATCACGCGCTTCAGGGGGCGGGCACCAAACACCGGATCATAGCCTTCGTCGGCGAGCCACTTCTGGGCGCTGGCGTCGAGGTCGAGCGTGATGTTCCGCCCCGCAAGCCGCTTTTCAAGGCGCTTGAGCTGGATCTTGACGATCCCGTCCATGTCGCCACGGCTCAGGCGATCGAAGATGATCATGTCGTCCAGACGGTTGAGGAACTCGGGCCGGAAGTGCGACCGTACCGCAGCCATCACCTCGCCCTTGGCCATCTCGGTCGACTCACCTTCGCCCACGTTGGAGAGCGCCTGCGTGCCAAGGTTGGAGGTCAGGACGATAAGCGTGTTCTTGAAATCCACGGTCCGGCCTTGGCCATCGGTCAGGCGGCCATCGTCGAAAACCTGCAAGAGCACGTCAAAGACCTTGGCATGCGCCTTCTCGACCTCGTCGAAGAGGACAACTTGATAGGGTCGGCGACGCACCGCTTCGGTGAGCACGCCCCCCTCATCATAGCCGACATAGCCCGGAGGCGCACCGATCAGGCGGGCGACCGAATGCTGTTCCTGAAACTCCGACATGTCGATCCGGGTCATCGCCTGATCATCGTCGAAAAGGAATTCGGCCACGGCCTTGGTCAGCTCGGTCTTGCCGACGCCGGTCGGCCCGAGGAAGAGGAACGAGCCCAGCGGGCGGTTCTCGTCATTCAGTCCCGCGCGCGCGCGGCGCACGGCGTTAGATACGGCATGAACCGCCGCCCTCTGGCCGATCACGCGGCGGCCCAGCTCGTCTTCCATGCGCAGGAGCTTTTCGCGCTCACCCTCGAGCATCTTCGAGGTCGGGATACCCGTCCAGCGTTCGACCACTTCGGCGATCTGCTCGGGGCGGACCGCTTCTTCGACCATCAGGCCGTCTTCCTTGGTCTCGGCCTCGGAAAGCTCACGCTCAAGCTGCGGGATGATACCATAGGACAGCTCGCCCGCCTTGCCGAGGTTGCCCTCGCGCTTGGCGATCTCGAGGTCGGCCCGCGCTTTGTCGAGCTTTTCCTTCACCGTCCGGGCGCTTTCGAGCTTGTCGCGTTCGGCCTGCCATTTGGCGGTCATGCTGCCGGATTTGTCCTGCAGGTCGCCCAGCTCCTTCTCGAGCTTGCCAAGCCGGTCCTTCGAGGCGGCATCGTCTTCCTTCTTGAGCGCCTCGGCCTCGATCTGCATCTGCAGGATCTGCCGGTCGAGCGCGTCAAGCTCCTCGGGCTTGCTATCCACCTCCATCCGCAGACGGCTCGCCGCTTCATCGACAAGGTCGATCGCCTTGTCGGGCAGGAAGCGGTCGGTGATGTAGCGGTGCGAGAGGGTCGCGGCAGCAACCAACGCCGAGTCGGAGATCCGCACGCCGTGGTGCAGCTCATACTTCTCTTTAATACCGCGCAGGATCGAGATCGTGTCCTCGACCGTCGGCTCCTCGACCATCAGGGGCTGGAAGCGGCGGGCAAGGGCTGCGTCTTTCTCGACGTATTTGCGGTATTCATCGAGGGTCGTGGCCCCCACGCAGTGCAATTCGCCCCGCGCCAGCGCAGGTTTGATGAGGTTGGCCGCATCCATCGCGCCATCGGTCTTGCCTGCGCCGACGAGCGTATGCATCTCGTCGATGAAGAGGATGATCTCGCCCGCGGCGCTTTCGATCTCTTTCAGGATGGCCTTCAGCCGCTCCTCAAACTCGCCACGGTACTTCGCACCGGCAATAAGCGCGCCCATGTCGAGCGCCAGAAGCTTCTTGTTCTTCAGGCTTTCCGGCACGTCGCCGTTGACGATCCGCAGGGCCAAACCCTCGGCAATGGCCGTCTTGCCGACGCCCGGCTCGCCGATCAGCACCGGGTTGTTCTTGGTGCGACGCGACAGAACCTGCATGGCGCGGCGGATTTCCTCGTCGCGGCCGATGATCGGGTCGATCTTGCCCTGCTCGGCGGCCTCGGTCAGATCGCGAGCGTATTTCTTGAGCGCGTCATAGCCTTCTTCGGCACTCGCCGTATCGGCGGTGCGGCCCTTGCGAATATCGTTGATCGCGGAATTGAGCGCCTGCGCCGTCACACTACCTGCCTCGAGCGCCTCTTTGGCCTTGGACTTGACCATGACAAGCGCCATCAGCATCCGCTCGACCGGCACGAAACTGTCGCCCGCCTTGGTGGCCAGCTTTTCCGCCTCGTCGAGAACCTTGCCCGTGGCGCTATCAAGATAGACCTGCCCCGCATCGCCCGACACTTTGGCCTGTTTCGAGACCGCAAGATCAACCGCCTCGCGAACCCGCGCAGCATTGCCGCCCGAGCGGGTGATCAGATTGGCGGCCAGCCCCTGATCGTCGTCCATCAATGCTTTCAGAAGGTGTTCGGGTGCGAGCCGCTGGTGGCTTTCCCGCATGGCGATTGTCTGGGCTGCCTGAACGAACCCGCGCGACCGCTCCGTGAACTTCTCTAAGTTCATCGCATTCTCCTTTTCAAAGCGCCCTGTTTGCCAGTGCCCGACTTTGCGGCACACCCTGTTCCGGGCCTCTACTCTGAGATGGGAAGAATGTTTGTCTCTCGCAAGAGCAAGAAGCCGAAAAACCGATTCCAATCAGGGCCATTCGGCCCCCGCCCTTGACAGGGCCGCCCCGCGGGATCATGTGCCCCCGAACCCCGCCGAGAAAGGACTAAAGATGTCGAAGCCGCTTGCCGACGACCGCCTGATCGTTGCCCTAGACGTTCCCAATGCCCTCGAGGGGCTGAAGCTGGCCGAGCAGCTGGGCGATGCTGTCAGCTTCTACAAGATCGGCCTTGGGATGCTGACCGGCGGCGGGCTTGCGCTGGCCAACGAGCTCAAGGACACGATGGGCAAGAAGATTTTTCTCGACATGAAGCTCTTTGACATCGGTGCAACTGTCGAGGCCGCCGTGCGCGGCCTTGCCCAATTCGACCTCGATTTCCTGACCGTGCACGGCGATCCTCATGTGGTCCGTGCGGCCAAGGCAGGCGCGGGCGGCAAAGACCTCAAGATCCTCGCCGTGACGATCCTGACCTCGCTCGACCGCGCCGACCTTGACGCCAGCCTCATCAAAGAGGGCGCGCTGGCCGATCTCGTCGTCGAACGCGCCGCCCGCGCCTTCGAGGCTGGCGCCGATGGCGTCATCGCCTCGCCGCAAGAAGCCGCGATGATCCGCGCCCTGCCCGAAGCCAAAGGCAAGCTGATCGTCACGCCGGGTGTCCGCCCCGCAGGTGCCGCGCTTGGCGACCAGAAGCGCGTGATGACCCCCGCCGAAGCGATTGCCGCTGGCGCCGATCACGTCGTCGTCGGCCGCCCGATCTGGACCGCCCGCGATCCCCGCGCGGCGGCCGAGGCTGTCGTGGCCGAGATCAACTCGCCACAGGCGAAACGCCTGAACCATTAGAGCGTCAATCCATTGAAGGCACAGGGCGTAGGGCGTATCCTAGCAAGGCCATGCCAGCCCTTTGCCGCGACTGCCTGACCACCTTTGATGCCGGCACACGCTGCCCGGCCTGTCGCAGCCCGCGCGTCACCTCGCACCCCGAGCTTTTCGACCTCACCATCGCGCATATGGACTGCGATGCCTTCTATGCCAGCGTCGAAAAGCGCGACAATCCCGAACTGCGCGACAAGCCGATCATCATCGGCGGCGGCAAGCGCGGCGTGGTCTCGACCGCCTGCTATTTGGCGCGGATCAAAGGCGTGAAATCGGCGATGCCGATGTTTCAGGCGCTCAAGCTCTGCCCCGAGGCCATCGTTATCCGCCCCCGGATGGAAGCCTATGCCGAAGCCTCCCGCGCCGTGCGGGCGCTGATGGACGAGCTTACCCCAGTGGTCGAACCCCTATCGCTTGATGAGGCCTTCATGGACCTCACCGGCACCGCCCGCCTGCACGGCGCACCGCCCGCCGTGATGCTGGCGCGGCTGGTGAAGCGGATGCAGAGCGAGCTGGGCCTCACCGGTTCGATCGGCCTTTCGCACAACAAATTCCTCGCCAAGGTCGCCTCCGACCTCGACAAACCGCGCGGCTTCTCGGTGATCGGCAAGACGGAAACGGTCGAATTTCTCCGGCACAAACCCGTGCGCCTGATCTGGGGCATCGGCCCCGCCGCGCAGGAATCTTTGGAAGCGGCTGGCATCCGCACTTTCGACGATCTCTCCCGCTGGGAGGTCGACGCGCTGCGCCAGCGGTTCGGCGGCATGGGCGAGCGGCTCTGGCATCTGGCGCGGGGCGAGGATGCGCGGCGGGTCTCGGCCCATACGCCGATCAAGAGCATCTCGAACGAGACGACCTTCTTCGAGGATACCGCCGACCCCGACATCCTCGACGGCCATATCTGGCGTCTGGCCGAGCAAGTCAGCGCCCGCGCCAAGGCCCGCGAGCTCGCGGGGAACGTGGTGACCCTCAAGCTCAAGCGGGCGAACCACCGCTTGCTGTCGCGCCAGCTGGCGTTGCACCAACCGACCCAACTGGCCGACACTATCTATCGAACAGCCCGCAGCCTTTTCGATCAGGTCGGGGCGGAAGGGCCATACCGCCTCCTAGGGGTTGGCATTTCCGATCTGGTTCCCTCGGCAGACGCCGACCGCGAGGGGGATCTTCTCGATCCGGGCGCCGGACGGCGGGCAGACGCCGAACGCGCGGCAGACAAGATTCGCGCCAAATTCGGTAAGGATGCCATCGTGAAGGGCCGCGCGCTGCGCTAGCTATTCGGCGGCCAGCCAGCCGGCCTCAGGTTGGCCGATCTGCGCGATCCGCTCGACGACTTTTTCGATAAGCGCCTGAAAGGCCCCGAAATCGGTACGCGGAGCGATGGTGACCTCATCCATATAGAGCGAACGGTCGATCTCGATCTGGATCGCGTGCTGGCCCCGCGACGGGCGGCCATAGGTCTGAAGTATATGCGCTCCTGCAAACGGAATGTTCCGTGCCACACGCAGCCCGGCCTCCCGAAAGATGGCCTCGATCTCGTCAACCAGATGCCGCGCCGCGGTCGATCCAAACCGGTCACCCAAGACAATCTCCGGGCGGCCGGTTGGGCGTGCTCCCAGCTGGGCAAGCGCCTCGTGGGGCATCGAATGACAGTCGATCAGAATCGCCTCGCCAAAGCTGCGGTGATTCTCGTCAAGCAGCGCCTGAAGCGCATCGTGATAGGGCCGCCAATAGCCATCGATCCGGCCAAAGGCTTCGTCGATCGACAGTTTGCCTCTGTAAATCGCTCTGCCATTGGCCACGACGCGGGGGATGACGCCAAGTCCGCTGGAAACGCGCGGGTTGTTCGAGCCTTTGCCAACTCCGTCGATAAGCGCGGGATCAAGCTCGTCGGGTGCCCGGTTGAAATCGACAAACGCCCTTGGGGCCCGCGCCCTGAGAAGCGCCGCACCTCGCTTTGGCGCACTGGCAAAAAGCCTGTCGACAAAGGCATCCTCTGAAGATCTGATTTCGGTCTCATCAAGATCGGATCTCGAAAGGAACTCCGGCAAATAGTCTGCGCCCGAATGTGGCGTGGCAAAGACAACGCTCGTCAGGCGGCGTTCCGGCAGGTCGATCCTGTAGGCAGGATGCGTCAAATGCTGTCTCCTTTGCCTTTACGATAGAACACAAAAGAGATTTTCCAAAAGCCCTTGATCACCCCTCCGACTCCTTCTATAGACCCCACACCCGACGCGGATCAGCCCGCGTCCTTATTCGTTTAGGGATGCGCTGTTTGTTAGGGTCATGGGCGGTTAGCTCAGCGGTAGAGCACTACGTTGACATCGTAGTGGCCACTGGTTCGATCCCAGTACCGCCCACCATGAATTCACCGGGCCGCAAGGCCTGAACCGAAACCCAAGGCGCAATCGCCGCGCCGCGACATTGGAGAGATGGACATGAAGATCCGTAACTCGCTCCGCTCGCTCAAGCAGCGCCACCGCGATTGCCGCATCGTGCGCCGCAAGGGCCGCGTCTACGTCATCAACAAGACGCAGCGCCGGTTCAAAGCCCGTCAGGGCTAACGAGCGCCGGCCCCACAAGGCCGAAGGTTTCAAACCCCGCCCTAACCGGCGGGGTTTATCTTTTTCGTCAGGGATTCTTGATCTTTCCGGTTTCGGGTCTGGCCAGGCGGTTGGCCGAGGGCGTAGTCTTTGGCCAACCGCTTTTTCGGAGGGACGCGACATGACAACCAAGACAATTCGGGCCGGGGCAATGTTGGCGCTTCTGCTCGGTTCTGCATCCCCCTTGGCGGCCCAAAGCACCTGCGCGGGAATCGGCGGGGACGGGGTCTGGATCGGTGGCGCTGAGGCGTCGTCGGATCTATCGAATGCCGGCACCTATCAGGAACAGATGGCCCTGGTTCTGGGTGGCGGCGAATACACGGCCCTCTTCACCCTGTCGTCGCCGGCCGATCTTCGCATCGAAGCCGCAGGCCGTGGCGGCACTGATCCCGTGATGGATCTTTTCGACGGGGCCGGCGCTCTCGTCGCCACCGACGACGATTCGGGCGGCAATGGGGCCGCAAGGATCGAAACCAGTCTCGAGCCGGGATTCTACTGCGCTGTTGTGCGGTCCTATGACAATGCGCCGATGACAGCCTTTGTCCGGGTCGGCCGGAGCGAACACGAGCCGCTCACCGAAGGCGCGAGCGGCGAGGAAATCTCGATCGACGACAGCGTCCGCCCCTGCGATTCAGAGACCTACGCCGAAACCCTGACGCTTGGTGTTCCAGGCATCGCCTCCTCCGCGGAAGTTCCCTATTGGCGGTTTGATCTTCCAGAGGGCGGCGCACTGACGATCACCGCCGAGAATGAGGTCGCCGATCCCTTGATCACGCTCTTTGATGAGAGCGGCAGTTGGGTCGCCGAGAATGACGATGCAATTGGCCTCAACTCGCGGATCGACCTCGCCGATCCTCTACCCCCCGGAAGCTATTGCATCGCTGTTCAGGCCCTCTCCGATGCAAGCGCCCCCATCACTGTGCAAGTTGGCGATTTTGATGCCACAGGTGCGATGCAGGTCCAGTTCGAGTCAGGCAACATGGCCCCGCCCCTCGACGGCAGCTATCCCGTGATCAACGCCGGAGCCCTCCAGACCCGTCTGCGCCAAGACGCCATGATCGACGGTGCGACCACCTGGTTCAGCTTTGACGTGCCGGAATATGGCCTTGTCGTCGTCGAGGCGATTGCCGCCTCGGAAGGTGGCGATCCGCACCTCGTCCTCTTTGACGATCTGGGACGCAAGCTGACCGAGAACGACGACACCGGCGAGGGGCTCGATTCGATGGTCGCTGCGCGGCTCAATCGCGGCACCTATCTCTTCGGGGTCAAAGATATCGCCAGCGCCGCACCGGTTCCGGTGCGTCTGGCGCTCGAGCGTTTCGTTCCCGCCGAATAGTCTAGCGGTTGATGGTGATGCCGGTGTCCGCGAGGATACGGATCAGCGTCGCTTCGTTCAGATAGCCGGTCACCGAGAGATCTCGTGAGGCCTGATACCGACGCAGGGCGCGGCGGGTACTATCATCAAACCGCCCGTCAACCACACCCGGATCAAAGCCAAGGGTTTTCAGACGCGCCTCAACATGGCGAGCGGTAATCGGATTAAGCTTGAGCCGCTGCTCCGCCTCGGCCGCCGCCGCGATGGAAGAGGCATCCGCCTGCGATCGGTTGAGTTCGGTAATATTTGCCCGAGCATCGCTTGCAAAAGCGCCATTGGGATAGAGCGTCAGATAATTTTGATAGGAAGCGACTGTATTGATCGCGCGGGCCGCATCCCACGAGGCCCGCTCTTCTACCGAAACGTTCTGACGTTTGGCGAGGGCGATCTCCTCAAGGGCGGCTCGCGCCTGTTCCGAATGTATCCCGTCGGGATAGCGCTCAAGATAGGCCCGCAGGCCGACCTCGGTTCCGCGTGCGCCGGTCTCTTCCCAATAGGCTTCGTCAAGCCGCGCCTGCTCGGCCCGCTTGCGTTCAGCTTCGGCTTCAAGTTCGGCGGCGCGAACACTCGCCTGCGCGTCAAGGCGCTGGATCTGATCGGCGCTAAGATAGGTCGTCTGTGGATAGCCGTTGACCTGCTGCCAATTGGCAATGGCGCGGCGGGTTCCCTGACCAAAGATGCCGTCGATACCGCGTGTGTTGTAATCAAGGATCGTTAGGTCGCGCTGAATCTCGCGGCGGGCATCCAGCGTCAGGCCGAGGCTATCCTCAATCGACTTGGGGTCCGAAAGATTGGGTTGCGGCAACGGCGCCGGGGCTTGCGGTTGCGTTTGAACCGGCTGCTGAACCACGACGTTTTCCGACGCGCCTGCACTGATCCGCCAGGAAAGGGGCGCAAAGCCTGTCAGGCTCAATGAGGAATTTTCCCGCGCCGCCGCCGCGATATCGGCGCCGGGTTCGATCAGGAAATCCTCGGCAAAATTGGCAAGCTCGCGCGGTTCGCCGCGGATTACCATGACGCCTTGGGGAATCTCGATCGCGCCGATCCCCTCCGAAAGCCAGGGATCCAGGCTGGCATCATCGTCGAAGCTGCCGATCATCAGAATGGCCCTGCCGGGCGCGGCCGCCAGAAGGCGTAGCAGGCTCTCAATCGAGACAGCGGTGCCTCCAAGCGAAAACAGCCCCGGATCGCGGGCGTCTGTGGTCGAGAGCCAGCTTCTTGCGCCATCGGTCACAAAATGCCCGGTCAGAATAATGACCAAGCATCGGCTTCGGCCGCCGCCTCGGAAAAATCGTCAAGTGCGCGGGCCGTATTGCCAGCCTCGCCATCACTTAGCGCGAATACCTGAAAACCCAGATCGACGAGCCCCTCGCCCACCTCAAGCACATCGTCGCCACGGCTCACGCGGTCGAGATCGTCATACCGTTCGTTGCCGAGGATCAACGCGGCGCCATCAGCCAGGCCCGCCCCCGCCGAAAGAAAGGTCAGAGCGGTGGAGAGAAGCAGCTGTCGCATTGATACATTCCTGTATTGCACCCCAAGGGGCAAGGTACGGCCGCCGAAAGTTCGGCCCCACGGGCACAGTCTCGCATGGATAGGGCGATATTCAATAACATCGCCCAATCAGGGGATGAATACGTTGTCATTTGCCCCTCTTCATCCTAGGTCAGAGGCTCGAACAAGGAGCATCAGATGGGCACGATCACCCTCGTCCGGCACGGCCAGGCCAATTCCTCGGCCAAGACCGAAGCGGCAGCCTGCGGCGCCATATCGAGACCGCCGAAGGCATGGGGCACAACACGCCCCAGATCGACACGCGCCTGAACGAGCTCGACTATTTCAACCTCGGCAAAGCACTTGAGGACAACCACGGCATCCCGATGCCCGATGGCGATGGCTTTGCGCAGCATATGCCAAAGGTCATGGAGGCCTGGCACCGGGCCGAGATCATGGGCAACGAGACCTTTGCCCATTTTGAAAAGAGGGTGGTAGGTGTTTTGCAGGAGGCCGTGCAACCGGGGCGCAACATCCTGTGCATCACGTCAGGCGGGGTTATCTCGATGATGGTGCGGCACCTTCTCGAACTCGACCCGCGCCGCATGGCCCATATCGCCCTGCCGATCTACAACACCTCGCTGCACCGCGTTCACGTCAGCCCGGTCGGCCCGATCCTCGCAGGGTTCAACGCAATCCCGCATCTCGAAGATCACGAGCGGCGCACCGCGCGGACGCATTTCTAGGAGAAAGCCATGACGCATATCTGGGTCCGCGCTGAAGAGCGCCCGCACGAAGAACGCTGCGGGGCAACGCCTGAAGGGGTCGCAAGGCTCTTGGCCGCTGGATATCAGGTCACCGTCGAGGAGAGCAGCCAAAGGGCCATTCCGATCGATGGCTACCGTGCAACGGGAGCCGCGCTCGCACCGGAAGGAAGCTGGCGAACCGCGCCGCGGGACGCGATCATCTTTGGCCTCAAAGAGCTTCCCGACGACGGCACACCCCTGCCACACCGCCACATCATGTTTGGACACGCTTACAAGGGGCAGCCTGCGGGCAAGATTCTTTTGGAACGGTTCCGCACAGGCGGCGGGGCACTCTACGATTTGGAGTATCTGACCGACGATGGCGGACGCCGTGTCGCGGCGTTCGGCTACTGGGCCGGTTTCGCCGGCGCGGCGGTAGCAGCGTTGTGCTGGGCGGCGCAAGCCAAAGGCGGGATCGCTGCGCCAGTTTCGACCTTTTCAAGCTCGGATGCGCTGGTCGCCCATGTCGCCAAGGCGATCGGCACCGGTCGGCCGGACGTTCTGATCATCGGCGCTCTGGGCCGGGTTGGCACGGGCGCGGCTGACTTGTGTGAACGGATCGGCCTGCCAGTCACCAAATGGGACATGGCCGAGACCCAAAGCGGTGGGCCTTTCCCCGAGGTTCTGGCGCACGGCATCTTCCTGAATTGCATCCTCGCCCGCCCCGGCACCCCTGTTTTCGTGCCGAAATCCGCCCTAACCGCGCCGCGCGATCTGCGGGTGATCGGCGATATCGCCTGCGATCCCGACAGCGATTTCTCGCCCATCAAGGTCTATGATCGGGTGACGGATTGGGAAAGCCCGGCCCTGCGCGTCTGCGATGATCCGGTGCTTGACGTCACAGCGATCGACAATCTGCCGTCGCTTCTTCCCAAGGAAAGCTCAGAGGATTTCGCAGGCCAGCTCTTGCCGCACCTTCTGGCACTGGATGCCCTAGATGCAGGCGTCTGGGGCCGCGCGCGGGCGATCTTCGACGATCACCTGCGGTAAAGCTCGTCCTCTTCGTCAGAACTGTCGATGCCAAGCGCCTCGAGGCCAGCCTCAAGGTGATCGGCCAAATGCGGTGAGCCTTTTAGGTATTCGGCGGTCGGCGTTGTCGCCTCGTTCAGCGCCGTTTCGATCGCGTCGGGCAACTCTTCCGGCTCATAGGTGCCGCGGCCGATCCAGAAAATCGCGACGAGACAGGCCTGCTCTTCGACATTCAGACGCTCGATAAAGGCGTCGAACTCGGCCTCGGCTCGGTCCAACTCGCGGGCGAGGATAATGACCTCAGCAACCTTGTCAGCAGTGATATCGAGCATTTTGACCTCTTTCGAACGACAGCTTTGAGCATTTTGTACAAATGCTGGAGGCGCACTTTGACTCAGCGCAAATCGCAGCGACCCAATGAATAGTCTGACAGGATTTGTCGAAAACACGACTCAAAACGGCCAGCGCGGGTGATCCAGTCTCAATGATGCCGCGTATAGAGGCCATGAACATTCAGATGAACATCACTGGCAAAACGGATGCACAGGCGGCTTTGGGCGCCTATAGTTCGACGCATCATGTATGTGTTCGCGTGCCGGGGAAGGTTCAATTGACCAAAAAGGATGAGAGCGCGTCGCCCCAATGGGCCGCCGAGATCTTGGCCATCCGTGACAGACAGGATCAGGTTGCATTTGCCCGGCTGTTTCAACACTTCGCGCCGCGGATCAAAGGCTTTCTGATGAAGTCCGGCACCCCAGCCGATGTGGCCGAGGACTGTGCCCAAGAGGTCATGGCAACGGTCTGGCGCAAAGCCGCGCTGTTTGATCCCAGCCGCGCCAGTGCATCGACCTGGATCTTTACGATCGCCCGAAACAAAAGGATCGACGTCGTCCGTCGCGAACGTCGGCCCGAGCCCGAAGACCTTCCCTGGGGGCCGGAAGCCGAGACCGATCAGGAAGACGCCCTCGCCCTTGAGCAGGAAACCGAAAGGCTGAGCAAAGCCATTTCCGCTCTGCCCGAAAAACAGCGCAACCTGATTCAGCGCGCCTATTTCGGCGACCTCAGCCACCGTGAAATCGCCGAGGAAACGGGCCTCCCGCTCGGCACAATCAAATCCCGTATCCGTTTGGCGCTTGACCGCTTGCGCCATGAAATGAAGTAGCACCAATGTCCCAGATCAACCATCACCTCACCGACGCGCTCTTGATGGCCTATTCGGCCGGCACGCTCCCTGAAGCGTTCAGCCTTGTTGTCGCGACCCATATTTCCATGTGCGACGAGTGCCGCGCCCGTGCCGGATCTTTTGATTCCGTAGGTGGCCAGCTTCTCGACAGCGCCTCTGGCGAAGCCCTGTCGGACGACGCCCTTGCCGCCACCCTCCGTCTAATCGGGGGTGCGGCACCCGAGCCTCGTGCGCCCTCAACACGCCGGGCGCCTTCGACCTTCCCGCTGCCATTGCAGGACTATGTGGGTGGCGATGTTGATGCCATCCGATGGAAGCGCCTCG
Organism: Paracoccaceae bacterium; assembly: GCA_009920775.1. Lineage (GTDB taxonomy): Bacteria > Pseudomonadota > Alphaproteobacteria > Rhodobacterales > Rhodobacteraceae > RFZI01. The sequence goes on from RFZI01000013.1 coordinate 13,288, forward strand.
GCGGCGGGGTCCGGCAGATGATCCTGCCCTCCTCGAGCGATGCCAGCGTGCGCCTTCTCTATATCCCCGGCGGTGCGGCAGTGCCCGATCACGGCCACCGCGGAACCGAGCTGACGCTTGTCCTGCAAGGCGCGTTCCGCGATGAAACCGACCGTTTCGGCGTGGGCGATATCGAGGTCGCGACCGAGGATCTTGAGCATAAACCGGTCGCCGAACCGGGCGTGGCCTGCATCTGCCTTGCCGCGACCGACGCGCCGCTGAAGTTCAACAGCATGATTCCGCGGATGCTTCAGCCCTTGTTCAGGATCTAGGAAGCCAGACGGCTATCGCAGGAAGTTCAGCTACCTCTACCGCTTCGTCGGAGATCAGAATGCGAGCGACCTCAGGCCAATAGACGGCAAGACGTCCGGTATCTGGGTCAAGCAACTGCCGACCAAAGATCACTTCGACCCTTGGTTTCGGCAGGCTCCGGTCGGTCATCACGTTGAAATCGTCCGAAGGGGCCACAACGCCCGAAGCAACGACTGGAATATCCCCCGCAAAAGCGACCGGGTAATAGGGCCGCGCCTCAAGGGAAATTCCCTGTCCGGTGAGGACAAAACCGGGGCCGGTCAGCACGGTGAGATTCCGCTCGACGCCCGGAAAGATCGAGAACGGGCCATCCTCGTCCACGCTCGCCCGTGACAGGCGCCAAAGCATCCGCCCATCCCGATCCTCGCGGGCCAATTCAGTGGTTACGCCTTTGCCATTGGCCCAAGGCATCGGCCGGAAATCCTCCGGCCCGAGTATCCGCTTCATTCAGCGGCCTCGGGGTCGAGTTGCGGAAGGCTATCGCTTGCGGGCGCCAGTTCCTCGAAATCGAAGTTGTCGAGCTTGGCGGCCCGTTTACCGGCCCGCTCGGCGGCAGTGCTGATCCCTTCAAGATCGGCCCGCGCCTGCCCGAAATGTGTATTCAGCTTGTCGACCCGCTCCGCCACCAGCTCCACATCGCGGTGCAAAAGCCGCAATGTCGTGCGGATCGCGCCCGCCTGTTCACGCATCCGCGCGTCTTTGAGGATCGCCCGCATGGTATTCAGGGTCGCCATGCAGGTGGTGGGCGAAACGATCCAGACGCGGGCGGCAAAGCCCTCGCGCACCAGCTCGGCGAAATTGGCGTGGAGCTCGGCATAGACCGCCTCGGACGGCAGAAACATCAGCGCCCCATCCGCCGTTTCGCCTTCGATGATGTAGCGCTCGGAAATGGCCTTGATATGGCCCTTGATAGCGGCCCGCAGCTCGCGCGCGGCGGCGGCCAGATCGCTTTCGCTCTTGGCCGCGCGGAGGCGCTCGTAGGGTTCGAGCGGGAACTTGCTGTCGATCACGATCGGCCCCGGCGGGTTGGGCAGGTGGATCAGGCAATCGGCCCGCCGCCCGTTGGAAAGCGTGTGCTGAAAGGAATAGCTGTCGGAGGGGAGCGCCTTGGAGACGATATCGTTGAGCTGGATCTCGCCAAAGGCGCCGCGGGTCTGTTTGTTGGACAGGATGTCCTGAAGCGACAGAACATCGCCCGACAGCTTGGTGATATTCTCCTGCGCCTTGTCGATGGTCTTGAGCCGCTGCTGCAATTCGCCGAGCGACTGGGCCGTGTTGCGGGCCGAGCTTGTTAGGTTTTGGTTGAGACTCTCGGTCACCGCCTGAAGCCGCTTTTCCATGAGCTGGATCGTCTTGGCCTGCTGCTGCGCTTGGGCTTCGGAAACGGAGGTGAGCCCGCCGAAAAGCTGATGCTGGCCGTCCGACAAGGCCTGCACCCGCTGGGCCATGCCACCCATCTGCTGGGCAAGGATTTCGGCCACCTCGGCCGAGCGCCCGGCGCGGCGCATGACCGACAGAAGGAGCAGGACCAACAGAAGAAGCCCGCCCGCGCCGCCAAGCGCGACGATCACGACGGGATCGCTGAAAGAATAGCTTTGATCGCCGATCTGGATCATGTCCGCCCGAAAAGCCTCTCGATATCGGAAAGTTTCAGCTCCACATAGGTCGGCCGCCCGTGGTTGCACTGGCCCGACAGCGGCGTGGCCTCCATCTCGCGCAAAAGCGCGTTCATCTCTTCGGCCCGCATCCGCCGGCCCGAGCGGATCGAGCCATGACAGGCCACGCGGCTCAGGATCGCGTCGATCCGCGACCGCAGGTTGCCGCTCTCTTCAAGGTCGGAAAGCTCGTCGAGGATATCCTGCAAGAGGCCCTTGGCATCCACCTCGCCCAGCATCGCGGGTGTTTCGCGCACGGCAATCGCGCCGCCGCCGAAGGGCTCGATCACGAGGCCAAGGTGGACCAGATCATCGGTCAGATCGAGAAGCCGCCCTGCATCGGCAGGCGACATCTCAACAATATCTGGAATGAGGAGCGCCTGCGAAGCGATGCCTTTCTCGGCGTATTGCGCCTTCAGCCGCTCGTAGACCAGCCGCTCGTGCGCCGCGTGCTGATCGACGATGACGATGCCGGTTTCGGTCTGGGCGATGATGTAGTTTTCGTGCACCTGCGCCCGCGCTGCACCGAGGGGGAGCGTTTCGCTCACTTCAGCTTCAAAGGGCGCAGGCTCGAACCGCGCCGAAGGGGCGGTCATCTCGGCAAAACCGGGGGTCTGCGCCTGATAGGCGGCGGCGCGGCCCAGCTGCGAGGGACGGTCCATCTGGTAGATACGCGCAGAGGCGGACTCGGGCCGGAGGGCATCAAGCGTGGCCGCGCCAACGGTGGTCGAGGCGCGGTGGCCCGCACTGGCGAGCGAATGGCGCAGGCCCGAGACGATCAGGCCGCGCACCAGCGCTGGATCGCGAAAGCGGACCTCGGATTTCGCGGGGTGCACGTTGACGTCAACAAGCTGCGGATCGCAGGTGATGAAAAGCGCGGCGGCGGGATGCCGATCGCGGCTCAGCACATCCATATAGGCCGCGCGGAGTGCGCCGATCAAAAGTTTGTCGCGCACGGGGCGGCCGTTGACGAAGAGGAACTGGGTCACCGCCGAGCCGCGCGAATAGGTCGGCAGGGCGGCATAGCCGGTGAGGCGAACGCCCTCGCGCAGGGCATCGACCGGCACGGCATTGTCGGAGAATTCGCGGCCCAGAATTTCGGCCAGCCGCGCCTCGGTCGCGCCGAAGAAATCGCCCTGCTCGGCGTTGAGGCGGATCACATCGCGGGCCTCGCCGCCCGATGCATCACGCAGGATAAAGCCCACGGTCGGCTCGGCCATGGCAAGGCGGCGGACCACATCGGCCACCGCCTGCGCCTCGGCCCTGTCGGTTCGCAGGAATTTGAGCCGCGCGGGCGTGGCGAAGAAGAGGTCTTTCAGCTCGACCACCGTTCCGCCGGAAAGGGCCGCAGGGCGCACCGGCTCGATCCGGCCGCCCGTGACCGCGATCACCGCGGCCTCTTCTCCCTCGGCACGGCTCGTGATCGTCAGCCGCCCGACTGCGCCGAGCGAAGGCAAAGCCTCACCGCGAAAGCCGAAGGAGCGGATATCGAGAAGGTCGGAGCCGTCGATCTTGGAGGTTGCGTGGCGCGACAAAGCGAGCGGAAGGTCGTCCGGCGCCATGCCGCAGCCGTTGTCTGTCACCCGGATCAGCGTCTTGCCGCCATCGGCGATCACCACCTCGATCCGCGTGGCCCCCGCGTCGAGCGCGTTTTCGACAAGCTCTTTGACCGCCGAGGCAGGTCGCTCCACCACCTCGCCAGCCGCGATGCGGTTGACGGCGGCATCGTCCAGCTGCCGGATGATCGGGCGCGGGCGCATCTTGAGGTCGGTCTGGGCCATACTACTACCAGTAGCATGGCCCCCGCCGATTCTGCGAGGGATTAAATCTCTAGGGCGCTAGTTGGCGGGTGGCGCCGAAGGGGTCTGCACACCGGCCGCGCGGAACCGGAGAAGCTCGGCAAAGGCATCGAGCGCCTGCTGGGCGTAGACCTTGAAATAGGAGCTGCGCGTGATGAAGCCGATGAAGCCGCCATCGGTTGCGCGCTTCAATAGCGGAGCATCCTCGGAGGCCACAACCGCGCGGATATCGGCCGGCACACCATAGCGCGAGACCGCAGCCACGAGGGCGGCGTCAGAGGCAGGTAGGCCGTCGGCATTCGCCGCTGACGGACGCCCACCTAGGGCCGCAATCGCGTCGGCGCCGGGGTTGGGGTCGGTGATATTCGTCCCGCCGGGCGTTGGCACAGGCAGGGAGGAATAGCTCTCGGGCATTTCAAGCGGACGGGCGGGCAGAATCGAAAACTCGTCGGGGCCCTGATTGATGGCGTCCTTTTCGACAGAATTCGGCGCACGGCTGCAGGCAGCCATCACGACCAGTGCCATCAGGGCGATTTTCGCTCCGTGCATACCTTCCCCCCTCGGGTAGCCTGCCCCCTGTTTAGCGCGTGACCCTAGCCTCGTCACGGGGTCTTGTGGTCTGGGCGCGATTCATCCTTGCCGCCAAAGATCACCAGAAGAACCGCCCCGACGAAGATCCCCGCATCCGCCAGGTTGAAGGCAAAGGGATTGTCGATGCCGCAACAGGACATATTGAGGAAATCGGCAACCGCCCCATAGATGATCCGGTCAATCACATTGCCCAGCGCCCCGCCGGCCAATAGCCCGGCACCGATCTGCGCCCAACGGTTGCCCCCCTCGCGACGGACCCAGATCAGAACGGCAGCCGTGATCACCACCGCCACGGCAACCAAGACCCAGCGCATATCGGCCCCCGACAAAAGGCCGAAGTTCACGCCCGTGTTCCAAGCCATCCGAAATACGAGAAAGGGTGGAAGCACCTCGATCCTGCCAACATTGGCAAGATCGAGTGTATGAACGACCAGATATTTCGACAGCTGGTCGAAGAGGAACACCCAAAAACCGGTCCAGAAGGTCAGGCGCATAGGTGTTCCTTTCTCATCAATGGCGGAAGTGGCGCATGCCGGTGAAAACCATGGCGATTCCGGCCTCGTCGGCGGCGGCGATCACCTCGTCGTCGCGCATCGAGCCGCCCGGCTGGATCACACAGGTCGCCCCGGCGGCGGCGGCTTCGAGAAGGCCGTCGGCAAAGGGGAAGAAGGCGTCGGAGGCCACGGCCGATCCCTTGGTCAGCGGCTCGGGCAGGCCCAGAGCCTCGGCCATACGCTCGGCCTTCTTGGCGGCGATCAGCGCGGAATCGAGGCGGCTCATCTGGCCCGCCCCCACGCCCACGGTCGCGCCGCCCTTGGCATAGACGATGGCGTTGGATTTGACGTGCTTGGCGACCTTCCAGGCGAAGAGGAGGTCGGCCATTTGTTCAGGCGTCGGGGCAAGTTTGGTGACAACCTTGAGGTCAGCCAGATCGACATGGCCGCTATCCTTGTCCTGCACGAGGAGGCCGCCCGAAACCTGACGGATCGCAAGGCCGGCCTCTTGCGGGTTGGGCAGGCTATCGGTTGTCAGCAGGCGCAGGTTCTTCTTGGCGGCGAAAATTTCTTTGGCTTCGTCGCTCGCGCCGGGGGCAATCACCACCTCGGTAAAAATGCCAGTGATCTCGCGCGCGGTTCCGGCGTCGAGCGGCATATTCAGCGCAACGATCCCGCCGAAGGCGCTGGTGCGGTCGCAATCGAAGGCGGCCTTGTAGGCCTCGAGCAGGGTCTTGCCACGCGCCACGCCGCAGGGGTTGGCGTGTTTGATGATCGCGCAGGCGGGGCCGTCTTTGGGATCGAACTCAGAAACAAGCTCGAAGGCGGCGTCGGTGTCGTTGATGTTGTTGTAGCTCAGCTCCTTGCCCTGATGCTGAACCGCGGTGGCCACGCCGGGGCGGTTCGAGCCATCGGTATAGAAGGCGGCTTTCTGGTGCGGGTTCTCACCATAGCGCAGCGTCTGGGCAATCGTTCCGGCAAAGGCGCGGCGGCGCGGGGTCTCGACGCCGATCGCACCGGCCATCCATGTGCTCACCGCGGCGTCATAGGCGGCGGTGCGGGCATAGGCGATCTGGGCGAGCTTTTTGCGGAACTTGCGACAGGTCGCGCCGTTGTGCTGGTCCATGTCGCCGATGAGGCGCTCATAGTCCTCGACATCGGTGACAACGTTCACAAACGCATGGTTCTTGGCCGCCGCGCGGATCATCGCCGGGCCGCCAATATCAATGTTTTCAATGCATGTGTCATAGTCAGCGCCGGCGGCGACCGTGGCCTCGAAGGGATAGAGGTTGACCACGAGAAGGTCGATCGGCGCGATGCCGTGCTCGGTCATCGCCTGAACGTGGCCCGCATCGTCGCGCAGCGCCAGAAGGCCGCCGTGGACCTTGGGGTGGAGCGTCTTGACGCGGCCATCCATCATCTCGGGGAAACCGGTCACTTCCGACACATCCTTGACCTTCAGCCCCGCATCCCGCAGCGCCTTGGCCGAGCCGCCGGTGGAGAGAAGCTCGACCCCGCGGGCATCGAGCGCCTTCGCCAGATCGATAAGTCCGGTCTTGTCGGAGACGGAAAGAAGGGCGCGACGGATGGGCAGCTGTTCGGTCATGGGATCCTCGGGTCAGTCCTGATCTGCGTCCGCCGCGTCGTCTTCCACAAGATCCCGAAGGACATTGGGCGTATCCTGCGCCTTGGTCAGCGACCAGCGAACACGGGTCGCATATGACATCGTGCGGCCAGATAAAACGATCTGTTGTGTCGCACGGGGCTTGAGCCGCCCGTTTTCCAGATAAACCGATGGCTCGAGGGTCATCTCAGCCGTGCCGTCATGCCGGAACACCCAGATTTCCCCGCTTTTCAGCGTTAGAGAAATTGCGGCGCCGCCCAGATCGACCTGTGGATCGGCTTCGGGATGCAGATGGAACCGCAGGGAAAAAGCGATTCCCTGAAGGCCCGCCGTGTCCATCGCCCGATCAAACCGAAGCTGGTCGGCGTCTGACAGGGTCGCCAAGAGTTCTTCTCCCGCAATGCCGCGGCCATCGGAAATCAGATCGAATATCCGGGCATGGGTCAGGCCGTGAGTGCGGCGATAGCCGTCATGGGCGACCTCGAGGCGGGTTCCGTCGTCGAGGGCGCTAAATTCGACCGGAACCTTGGTAGGCGTGTCGGCCAAAAGCTCGCCCCTCAATCCATCGAGCCGGCTCGGAGCGCGAGGCATCGACGATGATATTCGTCCGGCCGGCCTGAAGCCGGGCATAGCCCATGTGCAAGCCCTCGGCAGGCCGCGTCTTGATCCCCGACGAAGCCAACGCGTGGTCGAGCCGCCCTTCGATCCCGCGGCCGCCACCGTGAAACCGCGCCAGCCCGCCATCGGTATGACGAAGCGCTCGCAATGTGGGCGCGATCCGCGAAATGGCCGCGATCAACGCCTCGGGCGGATGCCTGTCGGATTCGTTCAGCGCCTGTGCCGCCCATGTGAGCAGGGTGAACACATCCAAGAGCTCTTCGGGATTGCGCGTGGGAATGCCGCCTTGGGCATCAACCTGTGTTTGGCAATCCGCTTCGAGAGCGGCAATCGCCTGATCCACATGACCCGACATTCCTTCGAGCGACAGACCCGCATAGATCATGCCCGTCAACGCTTCGAACCGCGGAAGGCCGGGGCGGGCCGTTTTCCAGCGGCGCGACAAGAAGAGGGTCTGGCGGGCCAGCGAGAGAAAGAAGCGATCCGTCGCCTCGCGGTCCTTGCCACGCATGATCAGAAAGCCGTGGTTGATCCAGCGGATCAGGCGGCGGCCGGTGAGGTCCGGCGTCCAGCCGGGGCCTGTGCCGTTGCCGTAGAGGTCGATCCACTCGAAAACCCAAGCCTGCGCCCGTGCCCGCGCCTTGGCGTCGCCCACTGCGGCAAGGTCATCAAGCCAGCTGCACCCCTGCAATTCGTCGATCACGTGGGGCGCCTCGGCACCGATCGACCAGATCGACTCCCCCGGCGCTTCGATCAGGTAGCCGGAGAACAGGAAATTGCCGGCGATAAGCTGCCGACCCTTGGCATAAAGGCCAATCGACCGCGGCTCGGGCTGAGACACAAAGCCCGTGGGCAGCTTGGCGCGCGAGGCACGGCGCGCGTGCCAACGATGCATGAATGCCGTCTGCCGGGCACGCCATGTCTGCGGTCTGGCCAAATCTACTGCCTCTGCTGCGTCTTGCTTGCGTCTTTTGCCGGCATGATAGGGATGCCGGCCGGCCAAGTCACGCAGGCTTTCGCAACACGATCATGTAAAAGCCGTCCATGCCGCCAAGCTCGGGCCAGTAATCGGGCCGGAGGCGCAGGCCGCCTTCGGGGGTGATCCATGCGGGATCAATGCCGTCGATTTCGAGCGCCGAGGGATCAGCAGTCAGCCCCTCGTGCCGTTCCAGCGCCTCGTCGGCCTGAACCTCTCCCTCGTCGGGCAAGAGCGAACAGGTGCAGAAAAGTAGCCGCCCGCCCGGTTTGAGAAGGGTCAGCGCGTGGTCGATCATCTCGGCCTGCAGGTCGATCAGGGCGCCGAATTCGCTGCCGTCCTTGGCGTAGGGCAGATCGGGGTGGCGGCGGATCGTGCCGGTGGCGGAACAGGGCGCGTCGAGAAGGATCGCGTCCCATCCGCCTTGGGTGAATTCGAGCGCATCGCCCGCCACGACCTCGGCCGTCAGGCACGTGCGGGCGAGATTCTCGGATACCCGTTCGAGCCGCCGTTCGGAGAGATCGAGTGCCGTAACCTTCGCCCCCGCCGCAGCAAGCTGCATCGTCTTGCCGCCGGGAGCGGCGCAGAGATCGAGGATCTTCTCGCCCTTCTTCGGCGCCAACACTTTCACCGGCAGGGCGGCTGCGGCATCCTGAACCCACCAGTCGCCTCCGGCATAGCCCGCGAGGGCCGAAACCTGAGCAGAGCCTTGGAGCCGGACCGAACCGGTCGGCAAGACCGTGCCGCCAACGGCTGCGGCCACTGCCTGCTGATCGCCCTTTGCCGTCAGATCAAGCGACGCGCCCGCGAAATGCGCGGCTTCCATGCCTTCCACCGCAGGCTTGCCCCAAGCCTCGATCATCGGCCCCCGAAGCCAATCGGGAAGGCGCGGAACCGGCAGGCGCTCCCAAGCGCCGGGGCGCTCTTCCGAGATGCGGCGGAGCACGGCGTTGACCAGCCCCTTCATGCCTTGGGTGCGCTTGTCCTGCCCGACGATGCTGACGCAGGCATTCACCACGCCATGCGCCGCCTCGCCTGACCAGATCTCGACCGTCCCCATCCGCAACACATTCCGCACCGTCAGGGCTGGGCGCTTTTGCAGGAAGGGCTTGAGCATCCGGTCGGCGCGATCCATCCCGCGCAGGGTTTGCAGCGCAAGGCGTTGGGCGCGGGCGCGGTCCTCGGGCGCAAGGCGAGAAAGCGTACCGGTGGCCAAAGCCTCGGACAGGAGAAGGCCCTCGATCGTCACCTGATCGACAAGATCATGGGCGGCGCGGCGGGCGGCAAGTCCGGGTTCGGTCATCTGGTCCTCTTGAGCTGATGCCCCTTGCCCTATAACACCGGATCATCCGGGACAAGGAACGCCAGCATGACCGACATTGATCCCAACCTGCCCCCTGCCGCCCAGCGCGCGCTGGCCGAAGCGGCCGAACGGCGCAAGAAGGCAAAAGAGGCAGAGCGCCCTGTCGAGCTTGGCGGGCGCGATGGCCCCGATCCCGTGCGCTTTGGCGACTGGGAAAAGAAGGGCATCGCCATCGACTTCTGAAGGCTCAAAGCCCCAGAACGTCGACCATATCATATTCGCCCGGCGTCTTATTCTGCCCCCATAAGGCAGCCTTGAGCGCCCCACGGGCAAAAACCGCCCGATCCGTCGCCACATGGCGCAGGATGATCCGCTCGCCAGCGGCGGCGAAGATCACATCATGCTCGCCCACGATGTCGCCCCCGCGGATGGCGGAGAAGCCGATATCGCCACGCTTCCGGGCACCGGTGATCCCGTCGCGGCCACGGTCGGACACTTCGTCAAGCGACACGCCCCGTCCTTCGGCAGCGGCTTCGCCGAGCATCAGGGCTGTGCCCGAAGGCGCATCGACCTTCTTGTTGTGATGCGCCTCGACGATCTCGATATCGAAATCCTCGTCGAGCGCGGCAGCGACCTTTTTGGTGAGCTGGGTCAAGAGGTTGACCCCAAGCGACATATTCCCGGCGCGGATGATCACGGCATGGCGGGCGGCGGCGGCGATGGCGGCAAGGTCGGTTCCGCTGAGGCCGGTGGTGCCGATCACATGGACGGCGCGGGCTTGCGCCGCGAGTCCCGCAAATTCGACGGTCGCGGCAGGCGCGGTGAAATCAATGACAGCCTGCGCCTTGGCGAAGGCTTCGATGGCATCATCGGTGACGATCACGCCAAGCGGCGCCCCGCCCATCGCCTCGCCCACATCGCGCCCGACCCAAGCGTGGCCTTTGCGCTCGACCGCGCCGACCAGATGGCAGGCCCCCGACTCACTGATCGTGCGGATCAGCATCTGCCCCATGCGCCCCGAGGCGCCTGTAACCACGATTCCCGGTGTCTGCGTCATCTCAGGTCTCCGCAATTTTCGGCTGGTCCCTGCCTGCACGTCAAAGCCTCGCTTGGCAAGGGGGCGGAACCGGCATATGTGCAGCGCATGGCAAAGAACCGGTTTTCCACGGGCTCCGGCCCTTCTCAGCGGCAGCTTCGCGTTGGCGAAGTCTTGCGCCGTGCGCTTTCGGATGTCCTGACGCGGGGCGATATCCACGATCCCGATCTGGCGCGGATGTCGATCACCGTGGGCGAGGTGCGCTGTTCGCCCGACCTCAAACAGGCAACCGCCTATGTCCTGCCGCTTGGCGGGCAGGGCAAGGACGAGGCGCTTGCCGCCCTTCGCCGCAACAAGGCCGAGATCCGGCACCTTGTGACCAAGGGCATCACGCTCAAGTTTGCGCCCGATCTGCGTTTCGAGATCGACGAGACCTTCGACCGGATGGACGAAACCCGCCGCCTTTTCGCGGATGAACACGTCCGGCAGGACCTCGACGACTGATGCTCCGCCTCGCCGCCCTGCTGATCTTGATGGCAGGACAGGCCGCTGCCCTTTCCTGTGAGCAGGTTGAATGGCAGGACGCACGCTTTTCGATTTGCCGGGTTGATCCGGAAACAGACGACCTTCGCCTTTTCCATTCCGGTGCCGATGGCGCGCCGCTTGGCGATTTCTCCCGAATCGAGGCCGAGACGGGCCGTACCCTCGCCTTCGCGATGAATGCGGGGATGTATCACAATGATCTGCGCCCCGTGGGCTATTACCTCGAGAACGGCGAAGAGAAGATGTGGCTGGTGACACAGGCCGGCCCCGGAAATTTCGGGCTATTGCCCAACGGTGTGCTTTGTATTGGTGAGTCGACCGCGCGCGTGATCGAAACCCTTGCCTTCAAGGCCGAGGCGTCCGACTGCGCCTATGCCACGCAATCCGGCCCGATGCTGGTGATCGACGGTGCGTTGCACCCCCGCTTCCTCGCGAGCGGCAACTCGCGCCTCATCCGCAACGGCGTTGGCACAAGCACGGATGGCTCCGAGGCGGTCTTTGTCATCTCTGACACGCCGGTGAATTTTCACCTCTTCGCCAGTTTCTTCCGCGATTACCTCGGCCTGCCGCAGGCGCTCTATTTCGATGGCCGCATCTCGCGCCTCTACGCGCCTTCGCTCGGCCGGTCTGACATCGGTTTCCGCATGGGGCCGATGGTGGGTGTACTGGAATAGGTTGACCGCGCCCGCCCGCTTCGGCTAGCAGCGCCTCTCACGAAAACGGAGTGAACAATGGGCAAGCGCAAGGGCCGCGATATCTCGGGCTGGCTGATCGTCGATAAACCGGCGGGCATCACCTCGACGGCGGTGGTCAACAAGGTGCGCTGGGCTTTGGACGCGAAGAAGGCGGGCCATGCGGGCACGCTCGATCCCGAAGCGACCGGAGTTCTGGCCGTGGCGCTGGGCGAGGCGACCAAGACCTTGCCCTTCGTGACTGACAGCCTCAAGGCCTATGCCTTCATGGTCAAACTCGGTGAGGCAACGAATACCGACGATGCGGAGGGCGAGGTGATCGCCCGCTCCGACGCTCGCCCCAGCGACGATGCGATCAAAGCCGCCCTTGGCGCCTTTGTCGGTGATATCATGCAGGTGCCGCCCAAGTTCTCGGCGGTGAAGATCGACGGCGAGCGTGCCTACAAGCTCGCCCGCGACGACGAAGAGTTTGAAATCGCCGCCCGCCCGCTTTGGGTTGAAGAGCTGGTGATGACCGACCGCCCCGACGCCGATCACGTGGCGCTTGAGATGACCTGCGGCAAGGGCGGCTATGTCCGCGCAATTGCCCGCGATCTGGGAGAGGCGCTTGGCTGTTACGGCCATGTTGAGTGGCTGCGGCGCATCTGGTCCGGCCCGTTCCGCGCCGAAGAGGGCATCAGCCTTGACGAGATCGACCGTCTGGCCCGCACGCCCGATCTGGATACCCGCCTCCTCCCGACCGAGGTTGGCCTTGCCGATCTTCCCGAAGTGCGCTGCCCGCCGGAAAGCATCGCCAAACTGCGCAACGGCAATCCGGCGATGGTTTTCGCGCATGGCCTTGAATATGGCGATGAATGCTGGGCGAGCTTTGAAGGCCAGCCCGTGGCCGTCGGCAGCTATCGCGGGGGCGAATTGCACCCCTCCCGCGTTTTCAACCTTTGACCGGAGTTTCGCCCGTCATCTGGGCGAACATCTCCACAAGAGCCGCCTCAACGGGCCGATAGTCTATCCCAAGGTCACCGCGGGATTTTGAATTATCGGCTTTCCAGACATGGCCGAAATTCCGGCGTGCGAAGCGGCGTGTGATCAACTGGCTCATCAGCGGCGCAATCAGCCTCGCGAGCGGGCTTGGGATCTCGAACGGCGGCAGGGAGTGGTTCTTGAAATGTCGCGAGAGGATCTTGGCCGTATCCATGAGGCTATAGCTGCCCTCCGAGAGGATATACCGCCCCTCCGCGTCCGGCAAAAAGGCAGCGCGCACATGGGCGTCGGCCACATCGCGCACATCGACCATACCCACAAATAGGGCGGGTGCGCCGGTCCTCAGCGTGCCGTTGATGAAGTTGTGAAGATACTGGAACGATCCTGAATCGGGTTTGTCCGAAAGCGCCGGCCCAATAACGAGCGAAGGGTTGATCGTCACAAGCCGCCAACGGTTTTGGGCCTTGGCTATCTGCCAAGCCGCGCGTTCCGACGCGGTCTTGGAATAGGAATAGGGCTGATGATCGGTGTTCGAGGTCGTGTTCCAGACCTCTTCGGTCAATATGCCGCCCGGCGCATCGGCCACGTCTGCCGCATCGCCATAGATCGCCGCGCATGAGCTGGTCATCACCACTCGGTTGACCGTCTCTGTCCGGCCTACCGAGGCCAAGACATTCTTTGTCCCCTCGATCGCCGGGATCACATAATCCTGCATGGGATCGTTGCTGCTCGTCGTAAACCGCGCGGCGGAGTGGATGACAGTGCCGCAGCCCTGCATCGCTTCGTCGAAGGCGTTCGGTGAGGTCAGATCTGCCGAAAAGAGGCGCAAGGTTCCGGGAAGTTCGGCCGCCATCGCCTCAAGATGCGCCGTCTTGCGCCGATCGCTAGCGTCGCGCACCGTGGCATGAACCCGGTGCCCCTCTTCAAGAAGGCGGCGGGCAATCCAGGCGCCGACATATCCGTTGGCCCCGGTCAGGAGAACGGATTTCGCCTCTGCGGGCTGGGTGTCTTGGGTCTCGCTCATGGATTGTCCTGTTGTTAGAATGCTTTTGCCGCAAGTGACTTGCCAAGCGGACCGGGGCTTATCAGAAGGAACCTATGATTGCGCGAGAGTTTCTCAAGGGCGATGCCCATTCGACGGCCGTCTATTCGGACTGTGAAAGATATCGCTATCTCCTGACCCGCGTTTGGGAGCCCGCGGGCCGCAAAGCGCTTTTCGTCATGCTTAATCCATCGACGGCAACCGAAGTGCAGAACGACCCCACTGTCGAGCGCTGTGAGCGGCGAGCGAGAACCCTTGGCTTCGGTGCCTTCCGTGTCACCAATATCTTTGCCTGGCGCGACACCGATCCGCGCAAGATGCGGGCGGCAATCGATCCTGTGGGGCCAGCGAATGACGAGGCGATCCGGCAATCGGTCGGCTGGGCCGATCAGGTGATCTGCGCCTGGGGCACGCACGGGAGCCACCTTGAGCGTGGCCCTGCGGTCGAGGCCCTCTTGCGAGAAACCGGCGCGCCACTTTTCACGCTGGGCCTGACCAAAGACGGCCACCCCAAGCATCCGCTTTATATCGGTTATGCCGAACAACCCAAAGAATGGCCTGCCCCATGATCGAAGGTTTCACGCAAAGCCGGGTTGCTTGCGGCGAGGTTGAGCTTTCTGTCCATCGCGGCGGCACGGGCGAGCCGCTGATCCTCCTCCACGGCTATCCGCAGAACCACCATTGCTGGGAGCGCGCCGCGCCCGAGTTTGCCAAGGAATTCGACGTGATCGTGCCCGACCTGCGTGGCTATGGCGACAGCGGTGCGCCTGCCGACGACGAGCGCCACACCACCTATTCCAAGCGCCAGATGGCGCAGGATATCGTCGCCCTGATGGACGCGCTCGGACTCCCCTCGGCGCATATCCTCGGCCACGATCGCGGGGCGCGGGTGTCCTATCGCCTTGCACTCGATCACCGTTCCTGAAAACCTGATCGGTGCCGATCCGGAAGCCTATTTTCGCTGGTCGCTTGCCGCGTGGACGAGGGCCAAGTCCCTTTCTGCCTTTTCGGAGGGGGCGCTAGGCTCCTATCTCGCGCAAGCGAAAGACCCTGCCCACCTTCACGCCATGTGCGCCGACTATCGCGCTGGGGCGACGTTTGACTGGGCGCTCGACGAGGCCGACCGCGCCGCTGGGCGCAAGATCGCAGCGCCTCACGCATCCGCAAAGGGAATCCCTTGGCGGACCCCTCCATGGGCCCTGCTGGACGACATCCCGGCTTGCGCCATAACCCCTTGATCCGAAAGGAGACCCCGATGTCGATTACTGTGGAAGAAAAAGCCCGCCTGATGAAGGAATTCGCAACCAAAGAAGGCGACACCGGTTCGCCCGAAGTTCAGGTTGCCATCCTCACCTCGCGCATCGCGACCCTGACCGAGCACTTCAAGACCCATAAGAAGGACAACCACGGCCGCCGTGGCCTTCTGATGATGGTCGCCCAGCGCCGCAAGCTGCTGGATTATGTGAAGGGCAAGGATGAGGCCCGCTACCAGAGCCTGATCGAGCGCCTCGGCATCCGCCGCTAAGCGTTTCAGACCCGCGAAAACGATGCGCCCGCCCCAATTGAGGCGGGCGTTGTCGTTTGTGGGTACCGATCAGGCGTCGTCGGTCAGATCAACGACCTTGGCGCTAGGGGCGTTTTTCTTGACGGATTCGATCCCGTTGTCGCGGGCCGAAGCGCTGGAATAGGCTTCGGAGGTGCCAATCACCTGCCCGTTCGAGGCTTTGAGATTGAACATCTCGCTTCCGGACTTGTTGGCCTTGCGCTCATAGCGTGCATCGTTGGGCGCGTTTTTCTGGACCGAAGCGATACCGTTCATCGCACTTGCGCGGCGCTTGTAGCCTTCGCTTGCTAGGATCGGCTCACCGTTGCCCGCCTTGAGGCGAAATCGAAACTCGCCCGCCTTGTCTTTTTAGAGCTCAAATTTACCAGCCATTAATACCTCCACTGTGCAAACACAGGCATTATTCCGGCTCACCGACTATCCGGCAAGGCGAAAAATGGGATGTGTCAGCTATGGAATAAACCTGACCGGGCCCAGAGTACGAAGAGGCTCAACCCCAGAAAGGCGAGGTTAATCGGCCATGACTGTTTGATATCTCCGACACGTACATGAACTGGAATGGCGAGAAGTTGAATCAGAGCGAGGCCAGCGGCGGCGAGTGGCGTGAGCCAGGGCAGAATCCCTGTCAGAACTGGCAGCACCAGCCCGATCGCGCCCGCAACCTCGACGATGCCGATAAACCGGATCAATGCGGGCGAGCTTGTCTTGGCCCAAGCCATGCTCGACTGCACTTTCGCCACGGGCCCGAACCCTTTCATGAAACCAGCCATGCCGTAGCCGACAACAAGGAGTGCGGTCGCCACCCAAACCCAGAATTCCAAAGTACTAAACATTACTTGCCTCTTCTTTGTGTTGCCGCGGCTCGAGCCTGATGCTCTGACTGGCATCGCCGCCCAAATTGCTTCAGGAACATATTTTGTGTTACGAACATATTGTTCGTGCAAAACTCCGCAAGAATGCACAATCTTGTTTCCAACGAACACAAATGTTCGTGCCGATCCGAAAGCCGAGACCATGTCTGCACAAGAA
>RFZI01000121.1 GCA_009920775.1 Paracoccaceae bacterium
CAAACGCTTCCAAACCGGCACAAACCCGCGCCGTTTCAGCGCCGCCGCCTGTCGGAATCGGCCTTGACGCCTAAGGCCCCCGCGGGCGACAAGGGTGGGGCATGGTTCCCCGTGATGGGCGCAAAGCGCTTGGGGATGAAATGGGAATGCGGTGAGGGCAGATCCAGACAGGAGGCCCAAGTCCGCAGCCGCCCCCGCGACTGTATGCGGCGAGCGGATGCCAAAGAGGCCACTGGGCAACCGGGAAGACAGGCATCGCGCGAAGACCCGCAAGCCAGGAGACCGGCCTTGCAAGCGCAACCCAATCCCCGTCGGGTGTGACGGGACAGGAGACAAGATGATTAAAGCTATCGCCAAGACCCGCGCGTCGACCGACGTCTACGCCATCGCCCTGACCGCGATGATCGGCCTCGGCCTGATTTTCGCCGCCGGTTTCAGCCATGCCGCGGGCGCCCATGACGTGGCCCACGACACGCGCCACGCCATCGCGTTCCCCTGCCACTAACGGCAGCGGCCACATCCCATGCTTCGTCATTTGCTGACCAGCGCCCTCTTCGCGGGGCTGGCCGCCGGTTTGCTTGCGACCGTGTTGCAGCTTGCCTTCGTCGTTCCCCTGATCTTTGAGGGCGAGCTTTACGAAACTGGCGCACGGCTGCATTTCAGCGCGACCGGATCACCGCAATCGCCTGTCGGGCATCCGTCGATCTGGGTTGAGCCTGCGCGCCATTTCGGCACCTTTGCCATGAACCTCGTCACATGGTCGGGCTTCGCTTTCATCCTGATCGCGGGCTTTGCCATGGCTGAACGCGCTGGAAGCAGGATCGACACCAAGTCAGGCGCGATCTGGGGCCTGTGTGGTTTCATCGCCATTCAGCTTGCCCCCGCCGCGGGCCTGCCGCCCGAACTTCCGGGCAGTGTTGGCGCCGATCTGGCGACGCGCCAGCTTTGGTGGATGGGAACGGTCGCGGCGACGATGGGGGGGCTTGGCCTCTTTGCCTTTGGCCGCGGCGCGATCGCCTATGGGATCGCAGGCCTTCTGCTGATCCTGCCCCATGCAATCGGGGCACCGGAGCTTGACACCTACTACGGCGTGGCTCCGGCCGAGCTCTCGGCGCATTATGCCGCCCGGGCACTCGCGGTGGGCGCTGCCTCTTGGGCGATCTTGGGCACGGTCGCGGGCGCGGTCTGGTCGCGCCCCGCTTAGGCGGGAATGCGGCCGATCAGGCGAAAGCGCAACTCGCCGCAGGGGCGCACATCGTCGATGATCCCGTCGGGCGCTTCGGCATAGAGACGGGCAAAGGTGGCAAGCTCTTCGACCTGCGAGGCCGGATCGACGCCGGAGAAGAGATAGGCAGCCTTGCCCTCTTCGCGGACCGATACGGTAACAGGCTGGCCACAGACGATCATGCAATCGGTCGTGCCGACCGAGGCGAGTTCGCCCACAAGGCTCTGAAGCGCGGCTGCCATCGCATCGCCCTGCGGCTGACCATCGGCCGCCCGGCACCCCGAACAGATGGTGATGCGCTGCGTCATCGTCTTTCCTTTCCGGCCCGTTTGGGTCACATGAACAAGGTCAGATAACGGAGACCGCCATGCCTGCCAAGATTCCAGCAACAGTCGTGACCGGCTTTCTCGGTGCCGGCAAGACAACGCTGATCCGCCATATGCTGCAAAACGCCGAAGGCAAGCGCATCGCGCTCATCATCAACGAGTTTGGCGATCTCGGAGTCGATGGCGATATCCTCAAGGGCTGCGGGGCCGAGACCTGCACCGAGGACGATATCATGGAGCTCTCGAACGGCTGCATCTGCTGCACCGTGGCCGATGATTTCATCCCGACGATGGAAAAGCTCCTCGCCCGCGAAAACCGCCCCGATCACATCGTGGTCGAGACCTCGGGCCTCGCCCTACCGCAGCCGCTCGTCCGCGCCTTCAACTGGCCGGGGATTTCGACTCGTGTGACCGTTGACGGCGTGGTGACCGTGGTCGACGGCAAGGCCGTGACCGAGGGGCGCTTTGCCCACAACGTGGCTGCGGTCGATGCCCAGCGGGCAATGGACGAGAACCTTGACCACGAAACGCCCCTGTCAGAGCTCTTCGAGGATCAGATCGCCTGTGCCGATATGATCGTAGTGAACAAGACCGACCTTCTGACCGCCGACGAGGCCGATGCTCTGGCAAGCCGCCTCAAGGGCGAAAGCCGTGAGGGGGTTCAGGTGGTCCGCGCCTCGATGGGGGCGCTGCCGGTGGATGTTCTCTTGGGCCAAGGGATTGGCGCCGAGAACGACCTTGAAGCGCGGCACGAGATTCATCATCACCACCATCACGACGATGATGAGGATGATGACCACGACGACCATGACCATCACCACGATCACGGCCATGACGAGTTTGAAAGCTTCGTCGTCACCCGTGGCGAGATCACCGATCCCAAGGGCTTTGCCGACCGCGTCGCCGCGATCAT
The DNA here is from genome assembly GCA_009920775.1 of Paracoccaceae bacterium. Taxonomy (GTDB): domain Bacteria; phylum Pseudomonadota; class Alphaproteobacteria; order Rhodobacterales; family Rhodobacteraceae; genus RFZI01. Next base: position 2,465 of record RFZI01000121.1, read on the forward strand.
CCGCGATCACGATATTCTGCGGCTCAAGGGCTTTGTCGCTGTCGAGGGCAAGCCCATGCGCCTGACGCTTCAGGCCGTTGGCCCCCGGATCGACACCTATTTCGATCAGCCCTTCGGCGCCCAGCCGCGCCAGACGCGGCTTGTGGTGATCGGCGAGGCTGGCCTTGACCGCGCCGCCATCGAGGAGGCGCTCCGCGCATGACGATCGAGGTTCGCACCGCCGATCCGAAATCCAAGGAAGGCACAGCCCTTCTGACGGCGAGCCATGCCTATCTGGCCTCGCTCTATCCGCCCGAGCATATGTTTGCCCTGTCGATCGACGAGCTTTGCGTGCCTTCGATCACCTTCTGGATCGCTTGGGACGGGGCCGAGGCCCTGGGCTGCGTCGCCCTTGCCCGCAAGGATGGATACGCCGAGGTCAAATCCATGTTCGTCGATCCCGCCAAACGCGGACGCGGGGCGGGCGAGGCGCTGGTAACAGCGCTTGATGCCACCGCACGGGCCGAGGGGATCACCAAGCTTTGCCTCGAGACCGGCGATGACCTCTATCCCGCCCACCGGCTCTACCGCCGGCTTGGCTTCAAGGATTGCGGCCCCTTTGGCGACTATGTCGAAGGGCCGCATTCGGTCTTTATGGAAAAGCGCCTCTAGTGGGCAGGCTATTCGCTCTTCTTCGCCTTCTCGGCGTTGGCCTTCATCTTCGCCAGAAGGGCGGCCTTGTCGGCTTCTTTGCGGCCCATGTCCTTGGGCGCGCCGCGGCTCTGCCCATAGGCATTGCGCGGCTCGTGCTTGCCGCCTTTGGGGTTGCCCGACTTTCCGTAATCCATGATCGCGTCCTTTCGCGTCTTTCCGCGCCCTTTGCCGCAAGAGCCATCCTGCCACAAGGGGCGATCTGATGCACCTCCTTGCGGCGACCCCGGGAAATATCGACGACGGCAAGGAGCCGGTCGACCTTGGCCAGAGCCCAGCCGATGTGGTGATGATCTCGGCCGCCGACACCGAGCTGGCCGCTTTGTCGGGCGCACGAGGCGAGATGGACGCGCCGCCATCCCTCAGGCTTGCCAGCCTGATGAACCTGCAACACCCGATGTCGGTCGACCTGCATCTGGATCAATGCGCCACCCGCTCGCGGCTGGTGATCGCGCGGGTTCTGGGCGGGGCGGGTTATTGGAAATACGGGCTCGAGCAATATGCCGCGCGGCTTCACGAGGCGGGCGTGCCCTTCGCCGCGCTGCCGGGGGATGACAAGCCCGATGCCGAGTTGCGCCAGCTCTCGACCGTTTCGCCCGAGGATTACGATGCGCTCTGGGCCTATCTTGTTGAAGGCGGGCCGGAGAACAGCGTCAATTTCCTGCGCTATGCCAAGGCGATGCTGGAGGGCGGCGAGAAACCAGCCGCCGCCGCGCCCCTCTTGCGGGCGGGGGTCTATTGGCCGGGCGCGGGGATCGGCGGGCCGGAGGTGGCGCGGGAGGCGTGGACCGAAGGGGCGCCTGTGGTGCCTGTGGTTTTCTATCGGGCACTCGTGCAGGGCGCGGGCCTGCATCCGGTCAACCGGCTGGTGAAATCTCTGCTGCGGGCGGGGCTTAATCCCCTGCCGGTTTTCGTGGCCTCGCTGAAAGACCCCCTGAGCGCCGCGACGCTGGAACAACTCTTCCTTGAAACCCCGCCTTCGGTGATCCTCAACTGCACCTCCTTCGCCGTTGGCAGCCCCCACGCGGACGATCCCGCCGCCGACAACCCGCTCGCCGCGCCCTTCGCCAATCAGGCCCCCGTCTTTCAGGTGATCCTGTCGGGCGGCACGGAAGAGGCGTGGAGCGGCGGCAAGGCCGGCCTCTCCGCCCGTGATATCGCGATGAACGTAGCCCTGCCCGAGGTCGACGGCCGCATCATCACCCGCGCGATCAGCTTCAAGGGGCAGGCCTATTTCGACGAGGCCACCGAATGCCCCATCGCCACCTATCAGGCGCGGGGCGACCGGATCGAGTTTGTGGCCGCCCTCGCTGCCGCATGGGCCAAACTCCGTGGCAAAGCCCCCGCCGAGCGGCGCGTGGCGCTGATCCTCGCCAACTATCCCAACAAGGACGGCCGCCTCGCCAATGGCGTCGGCCTCGATACGCCAGCGGGGACGGTTCATGTGCTGAACCTTCTCGCTGATGCCGGATACCGCCTTTACAACCCGCCCACCGATGCCAAGGCGCTGATGGACGCGATGATGGCGGGGCCGACCAACTGGCTGACCGACCGCGCCGTGCGGACCGGCGGGGTCGACCTGAGCTTCGCCGACTACCAGATCGCCTACGGCCAGCTCCCCTACGAGCTGCGCCGCGATATCGAGGCGCGCTGGGGCAAGCCCGAGGAGGATCCGTTCTACGAGGAAGGCGAGGTCGATTGCGGGCGCTTCAAGCTCTCGGTTCTCAGCTTTGGCAACGTGGTCGTCGGGCTCCAGCCCGCGCGCGGCTATAACATCGACCCGACCGACACCTACCACGCGCCCGACCTCGTACCGCCGCACAACTACCTCGCCTTCTATTTCTGGCTGCGGAATGTCTTTGCCGCCGATGCCCTCGTCCACATGGGCAAGCACGGCAATCTCGAATGGCTACCCGGCAAGGCGGTGGCCCTGTCGGAAGCCTGCTGGCCCGAGGCGATCCTCGGCCCCCTGCCGCATCTCTATCCCTTCATCGTCAACGATCCCGGCGAAGGCACGCAGGCCAAGCGCCGCGCACAGGCGGTGATCATCGACCACCTGACCCCGCCGCTCACCCGCGCTGAAAGCTATGGCCCCCTGCGCGATCTCGAGGCTTTGGTGGATGAGTACTACGAAGCCGCCGGCGTCGATCCCCGCCGCATCGACCACCTGCGCCGCGAGATCCTGTCGCTTGCGGATGTGACAGGCCTTGCCGTGGATGCAGGCTTTGCCGGCGAGACCGAGGGCGATCTGGCGAAGCTCGACGCCTATCTGTGCGAGTTGAAAGAGGCGCAGATCCGCGATGGCCTGCATATCTTCGGTCAGTCGCCCCAAGGCACCCTCGCCCGTGATCTCGCCATCGCGCTGGCCCGCGTGCCACGCGGTGATGGGAAAGGCGCGAATGCCTCGCTCCTCAGGGCGATGGCGGATGATCTAGGGCTGGGTTTCGATCCGCTATCCGCCGACCTCGGCGCGCCGTGGGAAGGGCCAAGACCCGAAACGCTAACGGGCGAGGGCAGTTGGCGCACCGCTGGCGACACCGTTGAGCGCCTCGAGCTTCTGGCGCAAAGGCTGGTCGATGGAGCAGACGCCCCCGGCCCCGCCTCCGCCGCCGTCCTCACCGAACTCCGCACCCGCATCCTCCCCACCGTCGCCGCCTGCGGCCCTGCCGAAGGCGCGGGCCTTCTGGCGGGCCTCG
>RFZI01000122.1 GCA_009920775.1 Paracoccaceae bacterium
TTGGCGCCCTTCATCTTGGCATCGCCATAGTAGCTGCCCCATTCCCAGGCGGTTACGGCCATGCGGATCGGGTTGCGACGGGCCGAGACGCCCATATCCTCGCCCGCGCCACGGAAGGCGACAACGCGGACGTAGGCGTTGGTCAGGCCGTTGGCATCGAGAACGGCGCGCTTGGCGGCTTCGATCTCGTCAACTGTGTAGGGGATCGTCATGTCCATCAGCTCGCCTGACTTGAGCAGACGCTCGGAATGCTGGCGGCTCTTGAACACCTTGCCCTCATAGCAACGCTCGCCCTCGAACACCGAGGAGGCATAGTGCAGCGCGTGGGTAAGGATGTGCACGTTGGCATCGCGCCAATCAATCAGCTTGCCATCCATCCAGATCTTGCCGTCGCGGTCGGCGTAGGAACCAGCCATGATAATCCCTTCCAGTTTCCATTTGTTACGCAACTAGGTCCGCACCGGACATAATATTGCGCGATTTCCCGAATCCGCTAACAGTTGAGTCTTGGAATGTCAACAAGGCTGACTTATCCTCGCGGCAAGACGGAGGAGTATGAATGCCCGATAAAGCCAAAGCGGCCAGTCGCTTCTTTTCCTGACGGACGAGCAGCTTAGGAAAGGAATTGAGGCGATGTTCTTTGCCTATCGGGGTTTTACCGCCGATCCTGACCGGATTCTGGCCGATATGGAATATGGCCGCGCGCATCATCGGGCGATTCACTTTATTCATCGCAGCCCCGGCACGACGGTGAACAACCTCTTGTCGATCCTCGGGGTGACCAAGCAATCGCTCAACCGCGTGCTGCGGACGCTGATCGAGGATGGATTGGTCGAAAGTCGGGTTGGCAAAGAGGACAAGCGCGAGCGGCACCTGCATCTGACAATCAAGGGCGCCGAACTGGAGCGATCCCTGTCCGACGCCCAGCGCGACAGGATGCGCGCCGCCTACCGCGCGGCGGGGCCGGTGGCGGTGGCCGGTTTCCGACAGGTGCTCGAGGCGATGATGGATCACGATCTGCGCCGCCACTACGACACGCTTAAGGATCGCGGCGCATGACAGCCGACCAGAGCCACATTCTGATCGTCGACGACGACGAACGCATCCGTGGCCTTTTGCAGCAGTTCCTGATCAAAAGCGGCTTTCTCGTAACCTCGGCCCGCGACGCCGAACACGCGCGGCGCATTCTTTCGGGTCTCGAGTTTGATTTGATCGTTTTGGATGTGATGATGCCGGGCGAAGACGGGATTTCGCTTTGCCGCGATCTTCGTCGGCGGATCAAAACCCCGATCCTTCTTTTGACTGCGCGGGCCGAGACCTCGGATCGGATTGCGGGCCTCGAGGCTGGGGCCGACGATTATCTGGGCAAGCCTTTCGAGCCAAAAGAGCTTCTCCTACGTATCGCGGCCATCCTGCGCCGGAGCCCCGCGGCCGAACCAGAGATAGTCAAGCCCAAGGTGATCCATCTCGGCGCCGTCCGCTACGATGTCGAGCGGGGTGAGATGTGGCGCGGCGACGAGCTCGTGCGGTTGACGTCGACGGAAAACCAGCTGATGAAGATTTTCACGGCAAACCTGTCGGAGCCGGTGAGCCGCGCCCAGCTGGTAGCTGATCTCAGCCATTCGGGCACGCAGACGCAGGAGCGGGCTGTCGATGTCCAGATCACGCGGCTGCGTCGCAAGATCGAGGATGATCCGCGCCAGCCCCGCTATCTACAGACCGTTCGCGGGGCGGGATATATGCTGGCGCCCGATCTGTCCTAGGGGCAGTCGATCGGCATGACCTTCTCGGTCGCGGCCCACATCGTTGCCGGCAGGGCGGGGATTTCGGTCAAAAGCTCGAAGACAGGTTGGCCGTTCTGCTGGATCGTGCCCGTTCCTGCGCGAAGGTCGAGCTCGCAAAAGCCGAAAGACTCAAGATCGCTCTCGCTCCACCAGACATAGCTGTAGCCGGTGATCCGATAGCTCCCGTCGGGAAAGCCAAGGGTCAGGATCTCGGACCAGCGGATCGGTCCTTCCGCATCGTGGTGCGAGGTGATGGTGATCTGGCCATCACCGCGGATGGCAAGCTCGGGCTGATCGGCGCCCGGCCCCGTGCTGCCCAAGCCTACGGCATAGATATCATTGCCGCCGGTCTTGGTGATCTGAAGATCGGCTTCTCCGGTTTCCGAGATCAGCAAGGTGAAGCCTTCGACAAGCCCATCGCCGTTCAGGTCGAGAGAGAGGCTGGTGACAGGGTCAGCCTCCTGCGCCAAGGCGCCGGTCCCGAGAAGGGCAAACAGAAAGAACAGGGCCACGCGCATGAAGTCCTCGCTTGTGATTGCTTCAGGATTTCTGTTCCAATGCGCCATGGCAACCGCATTGATCACACACCCCGATTGTCTCGGCCATATCACGCCACCCGGCCACGCGGAACAGGTGGCGCGGCTTGATGCCGTGCTAGGCGCCCTCGAAGGCATCCCGCTTGAGCGGTATTCCGCCCCGCTGGCGGCGGATGCCGATATCCTGCGGGCGCATCCCAAGGCCCACCTCGACAACATCCGCGCCGCGGCGCCCGATAAGAACATCGTGACGCTCGATCCCGATACTTTCATGTCGCCCGGCTCGCTCGCCGCCGCCTTTCGCGGGGTGGGCGCCGTGGTCAAAGCGGTCGATCTGGTCTTGGGCGGGACAGTTGGAAATGCCTTCGCCGCCATCCGCCCGCCGGGGCATCACGCCGAGCGCGAAACGCCGATGGGGTTTTGTCTTTTCGGCAATATCGCCATCGGGGCCAAGCACGCGCTCGATCACCACGGCCTCAAGCGGGTCGCTGTGGTGGATTTCGACGTGCACCATGGCAACGGGACGCAAGACCTTTTGCAGGACGATCCCCGCGTTCTGTTCATCTCGTCGCATGAGATGCCGCTCTATCCCGGGACCGGCGATCCTTCGGACACGGGCGAGCATGACAACGTGATCAACATCGCGCTCAAGGCCGGCACCCGCTCCAAAGAATTCCGCGAGATCTATGAGGCACAGGTCTTTCCGCGCCTTCGCGCCTTCAAGCCTGATCTGATTCTCGTCTCCGCTGGATTTGACGCCCATCGCGCCGATCCCTTGGCCAACATCTGTCTCGAGACACCCGATTTCGCCTGGGTCACGGGCCGCATCTGCGATATCGCCGACGAAGTCTGCCACGGGCGCGTGGTATCTGCCCTCGAAGGGGGCTATGATCTCGAAGCCTTGGCCGATAGTGCGGCCGCCCACGTCAAGACATTGCAGGAGCGCGCCGCATGACGGACACCCCGGTTGAACAGCTTTCCTTCGAACAAGCCATCAAAGAGCTTGAAGCCGTTGTCGCGCGGCTCGAACGCGGCGAGGTCGCGCTTGACGAGTCGATCGCCCTTTACGAGCGCGGCGCCAAGCTCAAGGCGCGTTGCGAGGCCAAGCTGAAAGAGGCGGAAGAGAAGGTCGCCAAGATCACCTTCGGGGCCGATGGCGCCCCGAGCGGAACCGCCCCCCTCGACGCCGGATAACAACATGCTGGCTGCAAAGCCTCTGCCACTTCAGCAGGCACTCGCGCAAACTTCTTTGGCGGTCGATGCCTATGTCAAAGCCGCGCTGGCCGAGTTTGATCTGCCGGTCGCTCGGGCGATGTCCTATGCGGTTGAAGGCGGGAAATCTCTGCGTGGCTTTCTGGTTTTGGAAACTTCGCGGCTCCACGGGATTGGCGGCGGCGCGGCAATCTCAGCCGCCGCTGCCATAGAGTGCCTGCACGCCTATTCGCTGATCCATGATGACCTGCCCTGCATGGACGACGACGACCTGCGCAGGGGCCGCCAGACAGTCCATCGCAAGTGGGACGAAGCAACCGCGATTCTCGCCGGTGACGCGCTCCAATCCCTCGCCTTCGAGCTGGTTCTTGAAACGGAATGCAGCGCCGACGCGCGGCTCGATCTGGCGCGAAATCTTGCCAAGGCGGCAGGCGTTGCCGGAATGGTCGGCGGGCAAGCAATGGATATTGCCGCTGAAACCGCAGCGACGCCCCTGAGCCTTGCGGACGTCGAGGCGCTGCAATCCGGCAAAACCGGCGCTCTCATCACTTGGTCGGCTTTGGCAGGGCCGCGCATGGCCCGTTCGGATCTTCGGCCGCTCAAGGTCTATGGCGATGCGCTGGGCCGTGCTTTCCAGATCGCCGACGATATTCTCGATGTCGAAGGCGATGCCGCCGCGGTCGGCAAAGCCGTTGGCAAGGATGCGGAGGCGGGCAAGGCGACCTTCATCTCGCACCTCGGTCTCGATGGCGCGAAACGGCTGGCGCAGGATCTTGTGACCGAGGCCTGCGACGCTCTGGCCGACTATGGCAGCGACGCGGAAACCTTGCGGGATGTGGCGCGTTTCGTTATCGCGCGGGATAGGTAACAAGGCCGCCCATGAGCAACCGACCCGCCACACCGCTTTTGGACAAGATCCAATCGCCCGCCGACATGAAGCCCCTGTCGGATGCCCAGCTTGTACAGCTGGCCGGCGAGCTGCGCGCCGAGACGATCAGCGCCGTGTCGGAAACCGGCGGGCATCTGGGCGCGGGCCTTGGCGTGGTCGAGCTGACCGTGGCGCTGCATGCAGTGTTCGATGCGCCGAAAGACAAGATCATCTGGGACGTGAGCCACCAAAGCTATCCCCACAAGATCCTCACCGGCCGCCGCGACCGTATCCGCACCCTGCGCCAAGAAGGCGGGCTTTCCGGTTTCACCAAGCGGTCCGAGTCGGTCTACGATCCCTTCGGCACCGCCCATTCCTCGACCTCGATCTCAGCCGCGCTGGGCTTTGCCGCCGCGCGCGATCTGGGCGGCCAGTGCGAGGGCGGGCTTGGCGATGCGATTGCGGTGATCGGCGATGGGGCGCTGAGCGGCGGCATGGCCTTTGAGGCGATGAACAACGCAGGCCACCTGAAAAAGCGGCTCTTTGTCATCCTCAACGACAACGAGATGTCGATTGCCGAGCCCGTGGGCGCCATGTCGTCCTATCTCTCGCGGCTTTATGCGGGCGAGCCGTTTCAAGAGCTGAAAGCCGCCGCCAAGGGCGCGGTGAGCCTTCTGCCCGAGCCTTTCCGCGAAGGCGCCAAACGCGCCAAGGATATGCTCAAGCACATGACCGTGGGCGGAACGCTCTTTGAAGAGCTGGGCTTTAGCTATGTCGGCCCCATCGACGGGCACGATATGGATCAGCTCTTGGCCGTTCTTCGCACCGTCAAGGCGCGGGCGCACGGGCCGGTTCTGATCCATGCGATCACCAAGAAGGGCAAAGGCTATGCCCCCGCCGAGCGGGCGAAGGACAAGGGCCATGCCACCGCGCGGTTTGACGTGGTGACGGGCAAGCAGGCCAAGGCGCCTTCGAACGCGCCAAGCTATACCAGCGTCTTTGCCGATACGCTCGTGGGCCTTGCCGCCAAGGATCCCAAGATCTGCGCCGTGACCGCGGCCATGCCCGATGGCACGGGCCTTGCCCGTTTCATGGAGCGTTACGCCAGCCGTTGTTTCGACGTAGGCATCGCCGAGCAACATGCCGTGACCTTTTCGGCCGGCCTTGCCGCCGGCGGGATGCGGCCATTCTGTGCGATCTATTCGACCTTCCTTCAGCGCGGCTATGATCAGGTTGTCCACGATGTGGCAATCCAACGCCTGCCGGTCCGCTTCGCTATCGACCGCGCTGGCCTTGTCGGCGCCGATGGCGCGACCCATGCCGGCAGCTTTGATATCGCCTTCCTTGCCAACCTTCCCG
>RFZI01000123.1 GCA_009920775.1 Paracoccaceae bacterium
CTGCCCCCGCGCCTTGCGGCGCTCCCCCGGAGTATTTCGGGCCAAAAGAAGATCAGGCGGGGATGCGGGCGGTGACCTCGATCTCGATCTTCATCTCGGGCTCCTGGAGGCCCGCGACGATCATCGTGGCCGCCGGGCGGGCGGTGGCGAAGGCTTCGGAGGTGATGGGCCAGCAGGCGGGCCAGTCGGCCTTGTCGGGCAGGATATAGCGGACGCGGAGGACGTGGTCGAGGCTGGTGCCGGCTTCCTTTAGGGCGCGGGCGATCGTGCCCAGAGCGTTGCGGCACTGGTCGGTGACGCTTTCGGGCATGGTCATGGTGGCGTAGTCGTAGCCGGTGGTTCCGGCGACATGGACGAGGCCGTCGGCCACGACAGCGCGGGAATAGCCGATCCGGGCTTCGAAAGGTGACCCGGTCGAGATATGGCGGACCGGGTCTTTCATTCTAGCTGGCGCTGGCCTTTGCCGGGGCTTTTGCGCCGTCGGCGTGGATCATTAGGGGCTTGGCACCGGGGCCGACCGCCTCTTCGTTGACCACAACCTCGGTGACCGATGTCATGCCCGGCAGTTCGAACATCGTATCGAGGAGGATATCCTCCATGATCGAGCGCAGGCCGCGCGCGCCGGTCTTGCGCTCGATGGCGCGTTTGGCGATGGCTTTGAGCGCGTCGTCGGTGAACGTGAGCTTGGTGTCTTCGATCTCGAAGAGGCGCTGGTATTGTTTGACGAGCGCGTTCTTCGGTTCGGTCAGGATCGTCACCAGCGCGGCCTCGTCGAGATCGGTCAGGGTGGCGAGGACCGGCAGGCGGCCGACGAATTCGGGGATCAGGCCGAATTTCAAAAGATCTTCGGGCTCGAGCTCTTTGAAGATCTCGCCTACGCCGCGATCTTCGGGATCGCGCACATCGGCACCGAAGCCCATGCCAGAGCCTTTACCGCGCTGCGAGATGATCTTCTCGAGGCCCGAGAAGGCGCCACCGCAGATGAAGAGGATATTCGTGGTGTCGACCTGCAGGAATTCCTGCTGGGGATGCTTGCGCCCGCCCTGCGGCGGCACGGAGGCCACGGTGCCTTCCATGATCTTCAGAAGCGCCTGCTGCACGCCCTCGCCCGAGACATCGCGGGTGATCGAGGGGTTGTCCGACTTGCGGGTGATCTTGTCGACCTCGTCGATATAGACGATGCCGCGCTGGGCGCGTTCGACGTTGTATTCAGAGGCCTGCAGAAGCTTGAGGATGATGTTTTCGACATCCTCGCCCACATAGCCCGCCTCGGTCAGCGTCGTCGCATCGGCCATGGTGAAGGGCACATCGAGAATGCGGGCCAGCGTTTGCGCGAGCAGGGTCTTGCCGCAACCGGTCGGGCCGATCAGCAGGATGTTGGATTTGGCCAGCTCGATATCGGCCGATTTTGCCGAATGGTTGAGGCGCTTGTAGTGGTTGTGGACCGCCACCGACAGGACACGTTTAGCGTGTTCCTGACCGATCACATAATCATCGAGCACGCCGCAGATCTCGCGCGGGGTCGGAACGCCTTCGCCGGATTTGAGGCCGGTCGACTTCGTCTCCTCGCGGATGATGTCCATGCACAGCTCGACGCATTCGTCGCAGATGAACACGGTCGGCCCGGCGATGAGCTTGCGCACCTCGTGCTGGCTCTTGCCGCAGAAGCTGCAGTAGAGCGTGTTCTTGCTGTCGCCGCTTGTCGAATTCGCCATGCTATTCCTCTCGGCGTTATGCCGTTTGCTGGTCGCTCACCCTACCCTTGGTCATAAAGACTAGGACAGGGTGAAAAGGTCCACAACGGCAAAAACGCCGCGAGTGACTTGCCCGGTTATTCCGCTGCCGCGGGGCGACGGGTCAGGATTTCATCAATGAGGCCCCAGTCCTTGGCCTCTTCGGGCGACATGAAGTTGTCGCGCTCGAGCGCCGCCTCGACCGCCTTGAGCTTTTGGCCGGTATGGGTGACGTAAATTTCGTTCAAACGGTTCTTGAGCTTCTGGGTCTCTTGCGCGTGGATCATGATGTCGGTCGCCTGGCCCTGATAGCCGCCCGAGGGCTGGTGGACCATGATCCGGCTGTTGGGCAGCGAAAAGCGCATGCCCGGCTCGCCGGCGGTCAGAAGAAGCGAGCCCATCGAGGCGGCCTGACCTACGCAGAGGGTCGAGACCTTGGGGCGGATGTATTGCATCGTGTCGTAGATCGACAGGCCGGAGGTGACGACACCGCCGGGGCTGTTGATATACATCGAGATTTCTTTCTTCGGGTTCTCGGCCTCGAGGTGCAGAAGCTGCGCGACGATGAGCTGGCTCATGCCGTCGTGAACGGGGCCCGAGACGAAGATGATGCGCTCTTTCAGAAGGCGCGAGAAGATGTCGTAGGCACGCTCACCGCGGGCTGTTTGCTCAACAACCATGGGGACGAGGTTCATGTAGGTTTCGATCGGGTCTTTCATCGGGTCAGCCTTCTGAAACGGGACGCGCACGTCAGTAATACGGAATGTCTTGACCGAGTCTTAGTGGCCCGCGGCGGGGGCTTCAAGGGCACCCGGCTAATCCGTTTCCTGCCCGCCACTCGATCTGTCGAGCGCGACATCGAGCGCGGCACCCAGCAACACCAGATAAGCGGTTATATAGAACCACATCAAAAGCGCCACGACCGCACCGATCGATCCGTAAACCTGATTGTAGGAGGCGAAGTTGGTCAAATAGACCGCAAGGCCCTGCGAGGCACCAAACCAGATCAGTATAGCAAAAACCGAACCGGGGCTGAGAACCGGCCAATTGGCGCCTCCGCCTGCCGGGCCAAAGCGGTAAAGCAGCCAGAGACCGGAGAGCAAAAGCCCGACCGTGGCGCTCCAGCGGACGATCTCCAGCGCCAGAGCGGAGGATCCCACAACGCCAAAAGCAGAAAGCACAATTGGCGTCACCACGACCAGTAGGAGCGCCGCGCCGGCCATCGCAATCAGGACAGCGGTCAGGGCCAAGGCTGTCAATGCGTGCCAAACCCCTCCCCTATTGGCCCGCCCGTGGACCGCTGTGAGGCCGGTCATCAAGGCGCCGACGCCCGCACGGGCCGACCACAGGGCAATGGCAATCGAGACGGCGGTCGTCCAGCCAAGCGTGCCGGATTGGGCGGAAAGCAGGCGAGACAGTTGGTCTTCGAGAAGCAGGAATATCTGCTCTGGTATTAATTCGCGCATCAATTCGAGCTGGCTGTCGACCACGCCGGGATCAGCAATGAGGCCGAATAGGGCGATCAGGGCGGCAAGGCCCGGAAAGATGGAAAAGAGCGCATAGAAAGCAACCCCCGCAGCCGCAAGGCCGATGTTGGCGCGGCCCGCCGCGAGCCAGGCTTCCCACAAAAGATTCAATATTTTCATCCGGGTCTCCGGCCCCTTTCGATAGGACGAGCCTGCCAGAGGGCACATGATTTTGCCAGTCTGCGATTGCCAAGCTGAAGCCAAGTTGGCTTGACAGCGTCACCAATCCAGAGGCCACTATGATCCAAACCGTGTCCCTTTTTTGTGATGGCTTTAGCCGATGAAACTTTTGAGCGTCGCGACCAGCCCCATTGACGGGCAAAAGCCGGGAACGAGCGGGCTTCGCAAGAAGACGCGGGTGTTTATGGGCCGGCACTACCTCGAGAACTATGTTCAGGCGATCTTCAACGCGATCGGCGGGGTGCAGGGCAAATCGCTCGTGATCGGCGGCGACGGGCGCTATTTCAATGACCGCGCCATTCAGGTGATCCTGCGGATGGCGGCGGCGGGCGGCGCGGCGAGGGCGATCGTGGGGCAAGGGGGCATCCTTTCAACGCCCGCCGCCTCGCACCTGATCCGCAAACGCCATAGCGACGGCGGCCTGATCCTGTCGGCGAGCCATAATCCCGGCGGGCCGGACGAGGATTTCGGCCTGAAATACAACACTCCCAACGGTGGGCCCGCGCCCGAGCACGTCACCGACCGCATCTATGCCGAAAGTCAGGGTCTCTCCACCTATCAGATTATCGAGACGACCGACATCGATCTTGATACACTCGGCCAATCTGCCTTGGCCGGCATGATCGTCGAGGTGGTCGATCCGGTCGCCGACTATGCCGCCATGATGCAACAACTCTTTGATTTCGAAGCGATCCGCGCCCTTTTCGCGGGCGGCTTTCGGATGCGCTTCGACGCAATGCACGCGGTAACCGGCCCCTATGCCAAAGCGATCCTCGAAGACGCGCTGGGCGCACCACAAGGAACAGTCGTCAATGCGGTTCCCCTGCCCGATTTCGGCGGCGGCCATCCCGATCCCAATCCGATTTGGGCCAAGGACCTGATGAACCTGATGATGGGCCCCGATGCGCCCGACTTTGGCGCCGCCAGCGATGGCGATGGCGACCGCAACATGATCGTCGGGCGCGGCTGTTATGTGACGCCCTCCGACAGCCTCGCCCTCCTGGCCGCGCAGGCGCATCTTGCCCCCGCCTATGCCAAGGGTCTCAAGGGTGTCGCCCGCTCGATGCCGACCTCGGCGGCGGTCGATCGGGTGGCCGTCTCGCTCGGCATCCCTGCCTACGAGACGCCCACGGGCTGGAAGTTTTTTGGCAATCTTCTCGATGCTGGCCACGCGACCATCTGTGGCGAGGAAAGCGCCGGAACCGGTTCCGACCATGTGCGCGAAAAGGACGGGCTCTGGGCGGTTCTTTTGTGGCTGAACATTCTGGCCGCCTCGGGCAAGTCGGTTGACGAGCTGATGCGGGATCATTGGGCACGATACGGTCGCAACTACTATTCCCGCCACGATTACGAGGGGATCGCCAAGGCCGCGGCCGATGCGGTGATCGAAAATTTGCGGATGGCGCTGCCCACATTGGTGGGACGGACGGTTGCCGGGCTCACTGTCAGCTCGGCCGACGAGTTTGGATATGAGGATCCGGTCGATGGGTCGGTTTCGACCGGTCAGGGCCTGCGGATCGGCTTTGATGGCGGTCAAAGGGTGGTTTTCCGATTGTCCGGCACCGGCACGGACGGAGCCACGATCCGCATCTATCTCGAGGCGCTGCGCACCGATCCCGATCATCTTGCCCTGGATCCCGCCGATGTTCTGAAGCCCGTCGCACAAGCCGCAGGAGAGCTTTCCAGGCTTGCAGCACTCACCGGCAGGACAAGCCCGGATGTGATTACCTGACTTTCATTCAATTTTTTTCTTGAATATAAGTTGACAAGTTCGAATAGCACTCGCATATACATTCCAACTTCGAAATGTGTTAGGAGAGAGTCGACGAAACCCAGCCGGTTGCCCGGTAAAGGCTCCGCCGCTCGCCCCGTTCAAGACTGGAGAGACCCATGACCACAGAGACCACCAACTTCAGCGTCAAGCCGGACGTCACCGCCTTTTTCGACCCGGCGACCAACACCATCAGCTATGTCGTCAAGGATCCCAACTCGACCTCTTGCGCCGTGGTCGATTCCGTCATGGACATCGACTATTTCGCCGGCCGCATCACCTATGAGCACGCCGACGAGATTATCGCCTTCATTCAGGAACGCGGCCTCAAGCTCGAGTGGCTGATCGAGACCCACGTCCACGCCGACCACCTTTCGGCCGCGCCCTACATTCAGGAAAAGCTCGGAGGCAAGATCGGCGTCGGCGAGAACATCAAGGTCGTTCAGGACGTCTTCGGCAAGATCTTCAACGAAGGCACCGAATTCCAA
>RFZI01000124.1 GCA_009920775.1 Paracoccaceae bacterium
AAACGGAGGAGTTGTGTCGCCCTCGGTCTTGGTCAACGATGCCTATTGGGGATACATCATCGCCTCTCCGCTTGCCGACCGTCGCTGGGCCGAGGTTGGCCAGACCGCAAGCTGGGTCGCCGGCATGGCGTTCATGGTTGCGGCTATCGGGCTTTGGCTTTTGCCGGGAGCAAGTGTCGCCAGCGACGTGATGGCAATGAAGTTCGGCCTAAGCACTTTGTTGGGCGGGATCGCCAGCTTGCTTATCTGGTATGCCAGCCGGGGCGTTCGGACCGAGATTCAGGTCGATACAAAACTGGGCGAAATCCGCGAGATTGTTCGCAACAGCGCTGGCCGGACCTCTTTGATCAGCAAACTTCGTTTCGATATGATCGGTGGCGTCTTTCTCGACCGCACCAATGCCGACAGGGGCGAAACCGCTTTGCTTCTGCGGTTCCTGAACACGCCCAAGGTAATGCTTGTCGCAGTCGGCCCGACCGAACATCTAGAACATTTGCGCAATCGACTTGGCCGCGATCTTTTGGCGGTCACCCAGCGTCAGGCTCAAGAGCGGCGCTAGGGCGCACCAACACTCCAAGCCATCTGAAGAGCCCCGTTTTGAACGGGGTTTCTTGTCGTGGGGGAACGGGCAGGGTAGAGCAGGGATAAGCAAACGAGGGAGATAACTATGCGGGCATTCGTTTTTCCGGGGCAGGGCGCTCAGGCTATTGGAATGGGCAAGGCGCTGGCCGATGCCTATCCAGCCGCGAAAGCTGTCTTTGACGAGGTGGATGCAGCGCTGGGCGAAAGCCTGTCCTCCCTGATTTGGGAAGGCGACATTGCCGAGTTGACGCTCACCCGCAATGCCCAGCCGGCGCTGATGGCGACCTCGCTCGCTGTGATGCGTGCGCTTGAGGCAGAAGGGATTGCGATCGGTGCCGCGTCCTATGTGGCAGGACATTCCCTCGGGGAATACTCGGCACTGGCGGCGGCGGGGGCGATTTCGGTGAGCGATGCGGCACGGCTTTTGCGGACGCGCGGCACGGCCATGCAGGAGGCCGTTCCGGTTGGCGTGGGGGCGATGGCTGCGCTTTTGGGTCTGGATTTCGCGGCGGCGACCGAGGTGGCCAAGGAAGCGGCGCAGGGGCAGGTCTGTCAGGCCGCCAACGACAACGATCCGGCACAGGTCGTGGTTTCGGGGCACCGCGAGGCGGTCGAACGTGCTGTCGAGATCGCCAAGGCCAAGGGGGCCAAACGGGCGCTTCTTTTGCCGGTCTCCGCGCCGTTCCATTGCGAGTTGATGGCGCCTGCGGCGCGGGTGATGGCCGAAGCTCTGGACGATGTGGAAATCAACGAGCCTGCCGTGCCTGTGGTGGCCAATGTGATTGCATCGGACGTATCCGACCCCGCGGCGATCCGTTCGCTGTTGGTGCAGCAGATCACCGGCTCGGTTCGTTGGCGCGAAAGCGTCGCGTGGATGGCGGCAAAGGGTGTGACCGAGGCATGGGAAATCGGCGCGGGCAAAGCCCTTTCGGGCATGATCCGTCGCATCTCGCCGGAGATGGCCACGCGCGCCCTCGGGACGCCCGAGGATGTGAAGGCAGCGGTCGAAGCCCTGAACGGCTGATCGGCGAGATAATAGAACGAGGAAGGACAGAATATGTTTGATCTGACAGGCAAGACCGCGCTGGTGACCGGCGCTTCGGGCGGGATTGGTGCCGCAATTGCCAAGGCGCTGCACGGCGCGGGGGCAACGCTGGCGATTTCCGGTACCCGCATCGAGCCGCTCGAGGCGTTGGCGGCGGAGCTGGGCGATCGCGTTCACGTCTTGCCCTGCAACCTGTCGGATGCCGCGGCGGTCGAGGCCCTTCCCAAGCAGGCGGCCGAGGCGATGGGCAGCGTCGATATCCTCGTCAACAATGCCGGCATCACCAAGGACAACCTTTTCATGCGGATGTCGGACGAGGAGTGGGCGAGCGTTCTCGATGTGAACCTCACGGCCACCATGCGCCTGTGCAAGGGGGTGGTACGCGGCATGATGAAGGCCCGTTGGGGCCGGATCGTGAATATCTCGTCGATTGTCGGCGCCACGGGCAACCCGGGGCAGGCAAACTATGCGGCGTCGAAGGCGGGCATGGTGGGGATGTCGAAATCCATCGCCTACGAGGTCGCGAGCCGCGGGATCACTGTGAACTGCGTGGCGCCGGGTTTCATTGCGACGGCGATGACCGACAAGCTGACCGACGAGCAGAAAGACAAGATCAACGTGCAGATTCCGGCGGCACGCATGGGCTCGCCCGAAGAGATCGCAGCGGCGGTCCTCTATCTTGCAAGCCCCGAGGCCGGCTATGTTACTGGCGCGACCCTGCACGTCAATGGCGGCATGGCGATGCTCTGATCCCTCGGGAAATAAGTAAATTTGGGGGTGGCCATAGGCCGCCCCTTTTTTGTAGAATCTTCGTATCAAAACGATGCGGAGGCCTTATGGGGCGCAAGGCACAATTCACCGACATTGAGGTCTTTGATTGGCTCGGGCGACATTTGGCCGCGGCGCCGTCGGTCACAGTGCAGCAGGTCTCGAAGGGCACCGGGGTTTCGGTCGGTTCGATCTATCATCGCTATGGCTCGATGGATGGCCTTCTGGCGACAGCATGGCTCACCGCGGCGCGCAGCTATAGGGCTGGGATGGGTCGGCCTTTGGGCCGGCTTGGTGAAGGTCCGATGCGCAGAATCGCTTTGCACGCAGGGCGTTGGGCCGAGGCGCGGCCAGCGCTTGCACGGCTTTTGTTCTGTGTCCCGGAGCGGGTTTTGGTGAGGGGTGCTGCAGGCGAGTCGCTGGAGGCAGAGATTGCGCGGGAAAACGCGGAGTACGCAGGCCGGGTTGCCGGATTCATCGAGCGGAATGGCCTCGATCCGATCAGGGCGCAGCTTGGTCTTTTTGAGCTGTCACAGAAGATTGTGGCGGGCTATGTGGGGGAGCCGCATAGCTTTCATAAGGTAAAGCCGCTGATCCTGAACACACTTTTCGCGATGGTTTCGGCGAGTGGCTCTAGCGGCCCGACCACGGAAGACGATGGCGACACAGACTTGGACAGCGGCTCCGAGGAGGCTTGAAATCGGCCCGGACGAACGCCATTCTTTGATGAGGCAGGGCTGGTAGGGAAAGGATTTGCGTACGGGAAAATCTCTGCTATAGGCCACGAAGTTTTTGCCGTAAGGTGCGTTGAGCGCTCGTCGGTTTCGCCCCGCTTCGGGCAATCTAACGGCCCCGCGGGGGCATGATATAACGGGCTGAAGCCCTTAAATGTGAGGAACAGACATGAGCGACGTCGCAGACCGTGTGCGTAAGATCGTTGTAGAGCACCTTGGTGTTGAAGGGGACAAGGTCACCGAGACCGCCTCGTTCATCGACGATCTGGGCGCCGACAGCCTCGACACCGTCGAGCTGGTGATGGCTTTCGAAGAAGAGTTTGGCATCGAGATCCCCGATGACGCCGCCGAGACCATCCAGACCTTCGGCGATGCGGTCAAATTCATCAGCGAAGCCCAGTAAGTTTTCCTGAGAACGGTTTTAAACGGCGCCCATAGGGCGCCGTTTTCGTTTGCTACCAGATCAAACTGAGACAAAAGACGCCGATATGTGTGCCGGCGTGGGCCGCGGCGGCGGAAAACAGGCTTTTGCGGGCATAGAGCAGCCCGTAGAGAACGCCGAGAGCCGTATTGAAGCCCAAAATCCGGGCGACAAGAGGTGTGGTCAGCTCTGCCCCGGATGCGATGACGGCTGGCAAATGGCCCATGGCGAAGAGAAGACCTGCGACGATCGCGGCAAGCCAAACGGCAGGACTGCGGGGTAGGATCTTGAGTAGAGCCCACAAGATGGCGGACAAAAGGCCCCATCGCATCATCACTTCTTCCGTAAGCCCGCCGTAGAGAACGCCGACCGCAAGAGGTAGAGCGCCCATGCTTTCCAAGAGCGTGGGAATGGCGACCTCAGAGCTTTGCCAATACGGCGCAAAGAGTTGGTCGGCTAGTGCGGCGATGACGCCCGCGACAAGGCCGATCACGAGGCCCTGCCGGAGGCGTTTCCAGACAATTCCGCCCCCAATAGCCATTCCGCGATGAGACCTGAGCGTTCGGCCGTGACCGCGCCGAGGAAACCCAGAATCAGGACCATAACAGCCGGGTTAACCATCAAAAGCGCAGGCGGGAGGCCTTCGGGTGGCGTGATCACGAGCGGGATCAGGGCAATCCCCGGCAAAGACACAAAAATCGCGCGAAATGCGGATTGGCGGATCGGAGTAGTCATGGCCAAAACCCTTGCACAAAAAGAACCGCGGAAGCTGTTGGAACGGCTAGAAGAGGGATTTTGGGTGGTCAACTGCCCTTGCCCCACCTCTTGCGCGTAAGCTATCAGGGATTGAGGAAAACTATCGAGGTGAGGGCAGAATATGCGCCGTGTCGTTGTAACCGGACTTGGGCTTGTCACGCCGTTGGCGGATGGTGTCGAAGAAAGCTGGAAGCGTCTGCTCGAAGGGCAGTCGGGCGCTGGCACGATTGCTCAGTTTGACGCGAGTGGCCTTGCCACCACCTATGCTTGCGAAGTGAAGCGCGGCGATGGGTCGGACGGCACCTTCAACGCCGACAAATACATGGAGCCGAAAGAGCAGCGGAAGGTGGATGATTTCATCCTCTTCGGCGTAGCCGCGGCGCAGCAGGCGGTCGAGGATTCGGGCTGGGTTGCGGATACGCCGGAGAAACAGAACCGGACCGGCGTTTTGATCGGGTCGGGCATCGGCGGGCTCAAATCGATTGCCGAAACGGCCATTCTCATCAAGGAAAAAGGCCCGCGTCGGGTTTCGCCGTTCTTTATTCCCGGGGCGCTGATCAACCTGATCTCGGGTCAGGTTTCGATCCGTTACGGGTTCAAGGGGCCGAACCATTCGGTTGTGACCGCCTGTTCGACCGGCGCCCATGCAATCGGCGATGCCAGCCGGATCATCAAATACGGCGCGGCGGATGTGATGATCGCAGGCGGCGCGGAAGCTGCCATTTGCGAGATCGGCATCGCCGGTTTCAACGCCTGCAAGGCGCTGTCGACCAAGCGGGGCGATGAACCGCAGAAGGCCAGCCGCCCCTATGATGCGGACCGTGACGGTTTTGTCATGGGCGAGGGCGCGGGCATCGTGGTTCTTGAGGAGTACGAACACGCCAAGGCGCGTGGCGCCAAGATCTATGCCGAGGTTCTGGGCTATGGGATGTCGGGTGATGCCTATCATATCACCGCGCCCTCTGAGGATGGCGAAGGCGGGGAGCGGTCGATGCGGGCTGCGCTGGCTGACGCGGGTCTTGAGCCGAAGGACGTTGACTATATCAACGCGCATGGCACCTCGACGATGGCTGACACGATCGAGCTTGGCGCGGTCGAGCGCATGATGGGCGATGCGGCCGGCAAGGTTACCATGTCGTCGACCAAGTCGATGACCGGCCACCTTCTGGGCGCCGCTGGTGCGATCGAAGCGATCTTTGCGATCCTCGCAGTGCGCGACGATGTCTGCCCGCCGACGATCAATCTCGACAACGTGGCGGTTGAAACGAAGGTTGATCTTGCGCCGAACGCCAAGCGCGAGAAGC
>RFZI01000125.1 GCA_009920775.1 Paracoccaceae bacterium
ACGGGCACGTTCATCTGCGCCCGCGCCGAGCGGATGCCCTCGATCAGGCTGATGGTCCAGTTCATCTCGGCATCGGCCGCCGGATCAACGAGATCGGCGGCAGTATAGGTCGGCCAATCGGCATGGACGAGCATCTTGGCCCGCGTGCCGGCCACGCCCCAAAGCTCTTCGGTGATGAAGGGCATGATCGGATGCAGAAGCACCAGACACTGATCGAGAACCCAAGCCATGGTGGCCTGCGTCTCGGCCTTGATCGCGCCTTCGCCATCGAGGAGGAGCGGCTTTGACAGCTCCACATACCAGTCGCAGACCTTGCCCCAGACAAAGGCATAAAGCGCGCTGGCCGCATCGTTGAAACGATAGGCCACGAGCGCCGCATCCACCTCTTCACGCACCTTGGCGACCTCGCCGATGATCCAGCGGTTCACCGTTGCGGTGGGCGCAGGCGTCGTGCCATCGCCGCCCAAAGCGCCGTTCATCTCGGCAAAACGGCACGCGTTCCAGAGCTTGGTGCCAAAGTTGCGGAAGCCCTTGATCCGGTCTTCCGAGAGCTTGAGCACCCCGCCAATCGCCGCCATCGAGGCATTGGTAAACCGCAAGGCATCGGCACCATATTCATCGACGATCACCAGGGGGTCGATCACATTGCCGGTGGTCTTCGACATCTTCTTGCCCTTCTCGTCGCGGACGAGCTGGTGAAGATAGACGGTGTGGAAGGGGATCTGATCCACCACGGCCAGCTGCATCATGATCATCCGGGCGACCCAGAAGAACAGGATATCCTGGCCGGTGATCAGAACATCGGTCGGGAAATAGCGCGTGTAAGCGTCGGTCTCTTCCGGCCAGCCGAGCGTGCCGATCGGCCAGAGGCCCGACGAGAACCAGGTGTCGAGAACATCGGGATCGCGCGTCAGCGCAACGCCTGCACCCGCCTTGGCCTGCGCCTCGGCCTCGGTCGGTGCGCAATAGTGATTGCCCTCGGCGTCATACCAAACCGGAATCTGGTGTCCCCACCAAAGCTGGCGGCTGATGCACCAAGGCTCGATATTCTCGAGCCAGTGGTAATAGGTCTTCTCGCCGCTCTCGGGCATGATGGTGATCTTGCCCGACCGCACGGCATCAAGAGCGGGGCCGACTATCTTCCCGGCATCGACGAACCACTGGTCGGTCAGCATCGGCTCGATGACGACCTTCGAGCGGTCGCCAAAGGGCTGCATGATCTTCTTGGCCTCAACAAGCGGCACAAACGCCGGCGCATCTTCCTCCGTAGGCCGGGCTTCAGCCCGGCCCTTCCCAAGCCGCGGATCGTCCGCACGGGTCATCACGGCGAGGCCCTCGGCGGTGATCTCGGCCACGACCTTCTCCCGCGCCTCGAACCGGTCCAGCCCACGCAGGTGATCCGGCACGAGGTTCAGAGCATCGGCCTCTGCCTCTGTGAGCACCCGCTCGCCCCGCGCCACCGCGCCCGCGATCGTCGCCGCCTCTTCATAGGCCGCACCATCCGCCCGCATCGCCCCGCGAACATCCATCAGGCGATACATCGGAATGCCGCCGCGCTTGGCCACCTGATAGTCGTTGAAGTCATGCGCGCCGGTGATCTTCACCGCGCCCGAGCCGAAAGCCGGATCGGGATACTCGTCGGTGATGATCGGAATGAGGCGCCGGTGCTCTTTGGGACCAACCGGAATTTCGCAAAGTTTCCCGACGATTGGCGCATAGCGTTCATCCGATGGATGAACCGCAACCGCCCCGTCGCCCAGCATCGTCTCGGGCCGCGTCGTGGCGATGGAAATGTAATCCCGCTCCTCGGTGAAGACGACGTTCCCCTCCTCGTCTTTCTCGACATAGGTATAGGTCTCGCCGCCCGCGAGCGGATATTTGAAGTGCCACATATGGCCGTCGACTTCGATATTCTCGACCTCGAGATCCGAGATCGCCGTCTCGAAATGCGGGTCCCAATTCACCAGCCGCTTGCCGCGATAGATATAGCCCTTGCCGTAGAGATCGACGAAAACCTTGATCACCGCGTCGTGGAAATTGCCCTTGGCATCCGCCTCCGGTGCCCCCGGCGCCCCCGACATGGTGAAGGCATTGCGCGACCAGTCACAGGACGAACCGAGGCGCTTCAATTGATCAATGATCGTATTGCCGTATTGCGCCTTCCACTCCCAGACCTTGCCGAGGAAATCCTCGCGGCTCATATCCGTGCGGCGCAGATTGCTCTCCGCCTTCAGCTTCTTCTCGACCTGCAGCTGCGTGGCGATCCCCGCATGGTCCTGCCCCGGCTGCCACAGCGTGTCAAAGCCGCGCATCCGGTGCCAGCGGGTGAGGATATCCTGCAGCGTGTTGTTGAACGCATGGCCCACATGCAGCGCGCCGGTGACGTTCGGCGGCGGGATCATGATGCAGAAACTCTCGGCCCCCGGCTTGGCATTGGCGCCCGCCTTGAAAGCCCCAGCCTCCTCCCACATCCGGTAGAGCCGCGGTTCGGCCTTGGCCGCATCAAAATTCTTGTCCATCGCCATCGGTCTGATCCTCGAAACGTTCCCGCTGCTCTCTAGCGAAAGCGCAGAGAAAGGAAAAGACGCACCTCCCTCTCAGAGGCCCGGAAATATCCCGGGGGCGCGGGGGCTGGCCCCCGCCTAGACCGCCCGATCTATTCGCGTCGACAGGTGAATAAGGCTTTCCATCGCCAAAACGCCCTCAATCTCGCCGATCCGGTCGAGGGTCTCGTCGAGCGCAAGGGTCGATTGCGTCCGTAGCTGGCAGGCCAGATCGAACCGCCCCGAGGTGGTATGAACCCGCTCAACCGCCGGCAAGCGCTCCAGCTGGCGCAGTACGGCCGATTGGGCGGCTGGGGTGATGTGGATGAGAACGGTAGCCCTGATCTGCCCGGCCCTCGCGTCTTCCGAGAGCTTCACAGTATAGCCCGCGATGATCCCGTTCCGCTCAAGCCGGTCAAGCCGCGCCTGCACCGTGGTGCGCGCGAGCCCCAGTTTGGTGCCAATCTTTGCAACGGGCGCACGGGCATTCGCGCCCAAAAGCGCGAGAAGTCGGTGGTCGGTTTCGTCAAGTTCGATCATAATGACGAAAGTAACGTCAAATTGCCGACAGTAACAGACAAATCGTGCAAGGTGCCGAGTCTATCTGACGTAGGTCTGCATTAGGATGAAAAGAAACACCAACAGGCAGAGGTTCTCATGCTCCAGCGCCCCGTCGTCTCCGAATCCCCCGCGAAGCATCTCGCATCGGAGGCGGGCGAATTGCCGGTCCATTTCTTTGCCCCCTCGGCGCTCGAGGCGCGGCTTCGGACCTTCAAGGATCATTTCCCCGGCGTGGTGACCTACGCGGTCAAGGCCAACCCGGCCGATCACGTGATCAGCCAGCTCTGGGCCGGTGGGCTCGACGGCTTCGACGTGGCCTCGCCCGACGAGATCGCCCTGATCCGGCGCCTCTGCCCCGGTGCGGCGATGCACTACAACAACCCCGTCCGCAGCCGTGCCGAGATCCGCTTCGGTGTCGAGGCGGGCGTTGTCTCCTGGTCGGTCGACGATATGGGTGAGCTTGAGAAGTTGATTTCCTGCGGCGTGCCGCAGGCAAACGAGGTCGCCGTTCGCTTCAAACTCCCGGTTGCGGGCGGCGCCTACAATTTCGGCGCCAAATTCGGCGCGACCGAGGAAGAAGCCACAGCCCTCCTGCGCCGCGTGGCCGAGGCGGGCTTCCGTCCGGCGATGACCTTCCACGTCGGCACCCAATGCAAGGATCCGCAGGCCTTCGCCAGCTACATCGCCGCCGCCGCCCGCATCGCCAAGGAAGCCGGCGTCACCATCGGCCGCCTCAACGTCGGCGGCGGATTCCCGGCGGGGCGGGATGGCCAGCCGGTCGACCTCCTGCCGTTCTTCGCGGCAATCGACAAAGCGACCGAGGCATTCGAAACCCGCCCGATCCTCGTCTGCGAACCGGGCCGCGGAATGGTGGCCGACAGTTTCGCCTATGCGGTGCAGGTCAAATCGGTCCGCGCCGGCCGCGTTTACCTCAACGATGGGGTCTACGGCGGGCTTGCGGAATTCCCCTCGATGGTGATTTCGCAGCACACCGTCGTCGGCCACATGGGCGCCGCCCGAAGTGCCGCCCGCCAGCCGATGACCGTCTTTGGCCCCACTTGCGATTCGATCGATCAATTGCCGGGCACGCTTGAGCTGCCCGTCGATCTTTCCGAGGGCGACTGGATCCTGTTCCGCTCGATGGGCGCCTACCTCACCGGCATGACCACCCGTTTCAACGGCTACGGCGATTGGCAGACCGTCACGGTGCAGAGCCTCTGGCCCTAAGTTCGGCGCCTTCACTGGACACTAGGACTTGACGCGCTAGGCTGAAGCTGTCGGCGGGGATTGGCTCGCCGTTCGGGCAGAGCAAGTCGTATGTCGCCTGTGCAGGATTGGTTTCTTGGCCTTTTGGGCCGCAGACCCAGACGGGAAGAAGGCCGCCCGAGAGGGCGCGGGCCCGCGACGCACGTCATCATCCTCGACGGCACCATGTCGACCCTCGATGACGGCTATGAGACCAACGCCGGGATCACCTTCAAACTTCTGAAAGAACTTGGGGCGAAGCACAACGTGACGCTCCATTACGAGGCAGGCATCCAGTGGCGCGACTGGTCAGGAACCTATGGCGTTCTGACCGGCAAGGGGATGAACCGACAGATCGAGCGGGCCTATGGGGTCTTGTCCTCTCGCTATGTGCCGGGCGACCGGATCTTCCTCATCGGTTATTCGCGTGGCGCCTATGCGGTGCGGTCGCTCGCCGGCGTGATCGACCGGGTGGGGCTTGTCCGGGCCGATGTGGCGACCGAGCGCAATATCCGCGAAGCCTATCGGCACTATCGCGCCGAGGCCGCCTCGCCCGCGACGGCCGATTTCCGCAAGCTCTTTTGCCACGACAACGTCTGGATTGAAGCGATCGGTGTCTGGGACACGGTCAAGGCGCTGGGCCTGCGCTTGCCGATCCTGTGGCGGTTTACCGAGAGCAAATACAGGTTTCACAATCAAGATGTCGTCCGCCACGTTCGCCACGCCTTCCATGCGCTCGCCATCGACGAGACACGGCAGGCCTATGATCCCGTTCTCTGGAGCCGCCCCGCAGGCTGGCCAGGCGAGATGATCCAGATGTGGTTTCGGGGGGCGCATGGCGACGTGGGCGGGCAGGTGGACGACAAGATCGAAGCGCGGCCCCTGTCGAATATCCCGCTCGTCTGGATGCTCGAACAGCTTGAACGCTCCGGCCTGCCGCTCCCTGACAAATGGCGGCTGCGCTTTCCGACCGACGCTGAGGCGCCCTCGGTCGGCACATGGGGGGGCTGGGCCAAGCTCTTCCTCCTGCGTCATCGCCGCGAAGTGGGCCGCGATGTGACCGAGCGGGTGCATTTCACCGCCCAAACCCACCGCCGCGCGCGGCACCTGCGGTTTCTGCCCTAGCCGACCTTCGGCTGCATGATGAGGCAGGTGGTCGAGCCGGTGGCATAAAGCCGGCCATCCACGGCCCCCCGTATCTCG
>RFZI01000126.1 GCA_009920775.1 Paracoccaceae bacterium
GAATGGTCCATCTGTTGCGCAACCGCAGGAAGGACCAAAAGACCGGCGGTCGCCGCCAAGAATAGCTCTTTCATCGTAGTCTCGCACTTTGGTTGTTTGAGCTAGATACGATTTGGAGCGCTGTATCGGATCAAAGTTCGTTTCCCCCGTCGACTCCATTGTTGCGTGACAGGCACCGTGTTGAACCGGTCGCATCGCTGTTTCGGTCGACAATCCGAGAGATGCAAACGCGCGCCCGATCTTCTTCGATCGGGCGCGCTGATTTCGCCTATTTAGGTCATCCTATCCTCGGCAAAAAGCCGAGCTAAAGAGCGACGAGGGAGCGCAGGGCTTTGCTTTCGGGCAACGGGGATCGTGCCAAGATCACCCCCTGACCGCCTCCATGAACCTCTCCCGGATCACGATTGGGTTCTTTGTGATCACCGGCACCTGCACGTTTCCGCTTTGGCACTTGGAAACGATTATGGTCATGCGCCGCGCGGCAAGCGCCTCTTTGACAGCTTGCGCGGTCTCTTCGGCTGATACCTCGACCACATTTTCGCACCCGCAAGCGGTGGCAACAGCGGCGAGCGATGTTTTCTTCCCGGCATAGGTGGCCTGATCGCCCGTCGACCCGTAGGAGCCGTTGTCGATGATCAGCAGGATGAAGTTGTCGCGCGGATTGTTGGCGATGGTCGATAGAGTCGCGAGGTTGGTCAGAACCGAGCCATCGCCATCAATCGAGATAACCGGCTTGTCTTGCACAAGCGCAAGGCCAAAGCCGATCGAAGAGGCCAGGCCCATCGTCCCGAGCATATAGAAATTGGTGGCACGATCATCGAGCGCATGGAGCTCCTGGCTGGGAGAGCCGATATTGCAGACCACCAGCTCGTCGGAGATCACCGGAAGCAGCGTTTTCAAAACCTCGTAGCGGATCATTGCGCGGTCCTCCAGAAAGTGGCGTCGGTCAGGATGGCAACGGGTTTGCTGCACATCTGGGTGTAGCTCAGAATGCCAGGCAGCTCTTCCACATCGGATGCCATGTGGAAGTGATAGGTTGGAATATGGAGCTGGTTAAGGATCGCCTTGGTGTGAAGCGCCATCTCGACCTGACAGGCCACCGGCTCGCCGACCTCGCCGCGATAGGAAATCAACATCGGCAGCGGGATCTGGTAGAACTGGATCAGCGTTGCGAGCGTGTTGACGACAACCCCCAGCGCCGTGTTCTGCATGATGATCGCCGGCCGGGAGCCGCCCATATAGGCCCCCGCACAAAGACCCATGCCCTCGTCTTCCTTGTTTGACGGAACATGAAGGATCTGCGGCGTTTCGTTGAGAACTTCGATCACCCCTGCAAGTTGTTTGCAGGGCACCGAGGTCACGAAATCTATTCCGGCCCCGGTGAGGTCGGATATGATCTGTCTGTCTATGGTTTTGGCCATGATGTCTCCTATTGTAGCCGGTCCAGCACGAGATCGGCGATCATCTTGCTGACGCGGGTATTGCTGTCATCGGTGACCCCCGCGATATGCGGGGTGAGAATGAGATTGCCGATCCCTCGGAATATCTGTGCGGCTTCCGCGGTGAGGGGTTCGGTCTCGAATACGTCGAGCGCGGCGCCGCCAAGTTGGCCCTCGCGCAGCGCCGAGGCGAGCGCGGCCTCATCCACCACCCCACCACGCGCCGCATTGATCAAAACAGCGCCTTCGCGCATCTGCGAAAGGCGGGCTGCGTTGATCATGTGATGGGTCTGGGGTGTGAGAGGAACGTGCAGGCTGATCACGTCCGAGCCTGCGAGCACCTCGTCGAAAGACAGGCGCTCGATACCGGCCCATGCCGGATCATCGGGCGAGACGATCGGATCGAACGCGCAAACCTCCATGCCGAGAGCCTTTGCCAACCGCGCGGTTTCGCGGGCAATGGCACCAAATCCGACGAGGCCGAGCTTTCGTCCGGCCACCTCGCGGCCCGAGCACTGGGTGCGCGGCCATGCGCCGGCCTCCATCGCATCACGGGCCTGATAGGCGTTGCGCAGAAGCACGAGCGCATTCGTCACCACATATTCAGCGACCGATAGCGTGTTGGCCCCTGTCGCAGGAATAACCTCGACCCCCGCACCGCGGCAGGCGTCGAGATCAATGTTATCAAGGCCGACCCCAAGCCTCCCGACGACCCGCAGATCAGGCGCGGCTGCGATCAGGGCGGAGGTAACTTTTGTCCGGTTGCGGACAACAAGCGCTCGAACGCCAGCCATGAGGGCTGGGATATCGGCCTGGCGGTCGGCCAAGTCGGGCGCGTAGGTTGTCGGATGCGCGGCGCTCAGCCGCGCCACTTCGCTTTCATCCATGAATTCGGTGATCAGGATCATGCTTTGAGCCCCGCCAGACAAACATATTTGGTCGAGAGGTAATCCTCGAGGCCCTGACTGCCGCCCTCTTTGCCCATTCCGCTTTCTTTCAGGCCACCAAACGGTGCCTCGACCGTGGTGATGAGGCCCGAATTGATGCCGATAAGGCCATATTCCAAGCCGTCATTAAGGCGGAATGCCCTCCCTAGATCGCGCGTATAGGCATAGGCGGCAAGGCCGTATTCGGTCGCGTTGGCGGCTGCGATGGCCTCTTCTTCGGTCGAGAATTTAAAGATGGCCGAGAGCGGACCAAATATCTCGTCGGTCGCAAACTGCATGGCCGAGGTTGCGCCGGTGATCACGGTTGGTTCGAAGAATGTGCCGCCATTGCCGTGCCGCCGCCCGCCTTGAACGATCTGGCCCCCCTTGGCGACCGCATCGGTGATCATGGCTTCAACTTTTTCAACCGCGGCATCGTCGATGAGCGGCCCTTGCTGCACACCGGGCTCGGCGCCGTTGCCGACAACAAGCGCCGCAGTTGCAGCTTTCAGCCTTTCGACAAAGGCATCGTGGATCCCTGCCTGCACATAGAACCGGTTGGTGCAAACGCAGGTCTGCCCCATGTTGCGGTATTTGGCGATCATCGCCCCTTCGACCGCCGCATCGAGATCGGCGTCGTCGAAAACGATGAAGGGCGCATTGCCGCCAAGCTCCATCGACAGTTTCTTCACGGTGTCGGCCGATTGCCGGATCAAGGTCTTGCCGACTTCGGTCGAGCCGGTGAAGGTCACTTTCCGCACATCGGGGCTTGCCATGATGGCGCCTCCAATAGCGCGGGCCGATCCTGTCAGGATATTGACCACACCATCGGGAAAGCCGACGTCCTGGATCAACTTGCCCCAGGCCAAGCCCGAATAGGGCGTTGCCGTCGCCGGTTTGGCAACCACGGTGCAGCCCGCGGCAAGCGCGGGCCCCAGCTTGCGCGCGAGCATCGACGACGGGAAATTCCACGGCGTGATCGCACCGACGACGCCGACGGGATGATGCGTTACCAGAAGCCGCCGATCGCCAGTCGGCGCCGGAACGATTTCGCCTTTGGCACGGCGGATTTCCTCGGCAAACCAGCGGATATAGGCCGCGCCGATCGCGATCTCGCCGCGGGCTTCGGCAAGGGGTTTGCCCTGCTCGGCGGTCAGAAGGGCGGCCAGCGTCTCTTGCTGGTCCAAGATCGCATCATGGAGCTTGTGCAATAGGCCAACTCGAAAGCTGAGGTCTGATTTCGACCAGCTTTTGAACGCAGCGCTGGCCGCGGCGATGGCGCGGTGCGTCTCGTCGGCGCCGCTATCGGGAACATGGCCGATCACCTGTCCGGTCGCCGGGTTTGTCACGGCGATGGATTTGCCACTATCTGCGGCGGCCCACTGGCCGCCGATCAGATTGGCCTCGATCAAGAAGCCGCCGAAATTGCTCATAGGGTGTCCTTTGTGAAAACGAATTGGGTGTGCTGGACGTAGTCCTCGCCCGGCAAAAGAACCGCCTGCGGAAACGCCGGATGGTGGTTGGCGTCGGGCCAGACCTGCGGCTCAAGGGCGATGCCGCAATAGGCGCCCATCTTGGCGCCAACAAGGCCGGGGACGGCGATATTGACGCGCGAACTGTCATAGACCTGAAGCCCCGGCTCGGTCGTACGCACCTCGAGCGAGACGCTGGATTTCTGATCCGCAAGCCATGCCACTGGCCGAATGGCGCCGCGAGCCTTGGCAAGGCAGAAGTTGTGGTCAATCGGGCTGCCATCGCCGACGGGCCGGTATTCGCGAAAATCCATCCCGGTTCCGTCAACCGGGCGGATCTCGCCCGTGGGGATCAATTCATCGTCGACCGGCAGATAGGCATCGGCGGCGATGCGCATCAGGTAGGTGCCGACATGATCGCTGCCGAGGTTGAAATAGCTGTGGTGGGCCATGTTGCACAGGGTCGGCGCGTCCGTCCG
This sequence comes from Paracoccaceae bacterium, assembly GCA_009920775.1. Lineage (GTDB taxonomy): Bacteria > Pseudomonadota > Alphaproteobacteria > Rhodobacterales > Rhodobacteraceae > RFZI01. Next base: position 4,317 of record RFZI01000126.1, read on the forward strand.
AGCGCGCATCACGACATCAAGAACCCCACCATCCAGCAACGAATAGGTCACAGTCGCGTCGAGCTTCCCGGGATAGCCCATCTCGCCATCTTCGAGGGTAATGGCGAATGTGACAGAGGCGGCGCTATGATTGTCGACCGCCCACAGGCGTTTGCCCATGCTGACAAGGCCGCCGTGGAGCGAATGCTTGCCAAGGAAATTTCTGTCAAGCTGATAAGTCTTGCGTGCAAGCTCGAGATGCCCATCGCGGATCCGGTTGGCACAGCGGCCCGCTGTTGCGCCGAAATAGGGCGAGTGGGTGAGATAGGGGGCAAATTCGGGAAAGCCCAAGACGAGAGGTTTGTCGTGGCCCTCGAGGCAGAGGTTTTGGATGACCGTTCCATAGGTCAGCACATCAGCCGTCAGACCACCGCCTGATATCCTGAGCCTTTCGACGGCCCGGCCATCCGCAAGCGCACCAAATGCGGTCATGCAGCACCCCGAATATCAATGGCTCGTCCGGTTCGCGCGCTTTCCTCGGCGGCCTCACCCACGACGACCGACCATAGCCCGTCATGCAGGCTCACCTCGGGGCGGCCGCGACCAGTTTGCACCAGATCCCTAAACCGCTGATGCTGGAAGAAGGTCGAGCCATGATGATCGCCTGCCGCGAGGATGCTGTGATCCACCTCGACCTCTTCGCGGATCACCTCTTTGCTGGCGCGGTGCGAGATTTCGATTTCCGAAGCGCGCTCTTTGCCATCGACCGAAAAACGGGCAGGCCCCGGCACTTTGGCGTCGACACGGCCCTTTTCGCCGGTGACGGAAATGACCTCCTGCCAATAGGAACCTTCGGCAAACATACACAGATCGAGCATACCCCGCGCGCCGTTTTCGAACTCGACCGTCACGAAGGCGTTGTCGATGATGTCGGGCTTCTTGCCGTCATAGCGTTCGTCACGGTGGTTCACGTCGGCCGCCGCCGAGGCAAAAACCCGCACCGGATCGCTTTTGAGCGTCAGGCGCATCAAATCCCAGAAGTGACAGCATTTTTCGACCAACGTGCCGCCGGTGCGAACGTTGAATCTGTTCCAGTCGCCCACCTTGGGCAGGAACGGGAAGCGGTGCTCGCGGATCGCCATCATGCGCGGCGTCCCAGTCGCCCCTTTTCCGATCTCGGCAAGGAGGCGTTGAACCGGCGGCATATAGCGATACTCCATAGCCACCCAGACCGGAGCGGCCCGGTTCTCGGCCTT
>RFZI01000127.1 GCA_009920775.1 Paracoccaceae bacterium
CCTCGTTCGCGGCAATGCCGTGTTCGAGGATCAGGCCCGAGGCCTCAGGCCGGGCGACCCATGTGCCGGTGCGGCTCCAGCGCGAACGGAAGCGTTCGGCCTGCCAGAGGGGCTCACCGGGGGCGCGCAGATCGTCGGGCTCGGGCAGGGCAGGCAGGGACTTGACCCGCCAGCGATCCCGCGCGGCGCTGAGGCCCGCGGTGGCGGCGCGGCGGATGATCCAGGCGGGAACCCGATGCGCCTCAGCGCGGAGCGCCAGCCGTTTGGTCGCGGTGAAATCGAGAACCGCCGGATCGCCCCAGATCTCGCCGATCACTGCGCCGAGCGAGGGGCAGCGCAGCCCCTCTTCCATCGCCCAGAGCGCATCGAGCGGGCGGCTCACCTCGAGGTGCAGGATCTCGGTCCCCTCGGGCAGGCCGGCGAGATAGGGCCGCCCCGTCTCGCGCCGCGAGAGGCGGTCTTGGATCCAGAGGATCGGCTTGCTCACCGGCCCGAGGCGGGCGAGGACAAAGCCCACAGGCGCGGCGTCTATCACCGTCTCGGCGAAAACCTCGCTTAGGGTGGCCTGCGCCTCGCGCCGCTCGGGGCGGCCAAGGTCGCGGAGGATCTCGGTATGGGTTTTCGGGGCGGGCGGGGCGCTTTGCATCGGCGTGACTCGTTAAATGTTCTCATTTTGTTCTAATCTAGAATCGCGCTTCCGTCAAATGGTCCGAAGGCTTGCCTCGGCCTCGGTAGGCGGCGATAAGCCAAGGGGAACGAAGGGGGCATCATGGACCTGACCGACCGCCGCACCGAAGTGCTGCGCCTCTTTGAGGCGGGCGTTGCCGCAGCCGATCCCTATCGGGCGATGGCAGGGGCTTTGGGTGGGGACGCGCCCGCGCTGATCGTCGCCGTGGGCAAGGCGGCGCGGCGCATGGCCGAGGCGGCGCTGGCGGCATACCCCGGCGTGCGGGCGATTGTCGTGACCAACTATGAGAACGCAAAGCCGCTTGCGGGCGCCGAGGTCCTGGCCTCGGGCCATCCGGTGCCGGATGAAAACGGCGCGGCGGCGGCCGAGGCCGTGATTGCCACGCTCAAGGCGGCAAGCGGGCCCGTTCTGGCGCTCATTTCGGGCGGCGGCTCGGCGCTTTTGCCGGCGCCTGCGGAGGGGATCACCCTTGCCGAAAAGGCCGAGGTCAACCGCCTGCTCCTCGCCTCGGGGGCCGATATCACCGAGATGAACCTCATCCGCCAGCAGCTGTCGCGCCTCAAGGGCGGCGGCTTTGCACGGCTCGCCGCGCCCCATCCGGTGAGGGGGCTGATCCTATCGGATGTGATCGGCGATGATCTGCGGGCCATCGCCTCGGGGCCGACGACCGAGGCTCTGGGGACGGCGGCGGATGCTATCGCACGGCTGAAGGCGCGGGGGCTTTGGGATAAGGTTGCGGCCTCTGTCCGCGCGCATCTTGGGGCCGCGCCTGCGCCAGCGCCCCTGCCGCCTGTGACCAACCGTCTTGTCGGATCGAACGGCCAGAGCCTCGCAGCAATGGCGGCGGCTTCCCATAGCGCAAGGACCATCCCTGCGCCCATCGTGGGCGATGTGGCCGAAGCGGCCAAGGCGATCTGCGACGCGGCGGGGCAGGGCGTCACCCTTTGGGGCGGTGAGACCACGGTTCAGATCAAGGGCACGGGCCTTGGCGGGCGCAATCAGGAGCTGGCGCTTCGCATCGCGCTCGAGGCCGAACGGCGCGGCTGGCCCGAGGGCTGGGTCTGCCTGCAAGGCGGCACTGATGGACGCGACGGGCCGACCGAGGCGGCGGGCGGGCTTGTCGATAGCGGGACGCTCGGGCGGATCCGCGCCAAGGGGGGGGATCCCGAGGCACTTCTGGCGAACAACGACAGCAATGCCGCGCTGGCCCTTGCGGGTGATCTCCTGATCACCGATGCCACGGGAACCAACGTGGCCGATCTTGGCATCCTGATCCGGCCCTAGAGCCGGCAAAAAACGTCGCCTGTTGACCATCCCATGCCGCGGATGTGCAGAGTGACGTGAAGATTGCGCCTAGGGTCGTGAAAAATTGGAGGAGATTTTCATGCATTACGGATATATCGGTCTGGGCAACCTCGGCGCGGCTTGTGCTGGCTGCCTGCTAAAGGCGGGGTTTGAGGTCACGGTCTTTGATCTCAACAAGAGCCTCGCCGAACCGCTGATCGCAGCGGGCGCGAAATGGGCCGACAGCGCGGCGGAGGTCGCGGCGCAGGTTGATCACGTTATCACCTGCCTTCCCTCGCCCGCCGTTTCCGAGAAGGTGCTGCGCCAGATCCTTCCGTCGATGAAAAAGGACGCAAGCTGGATCGAGATGTCGACGCTGGGGCGCGACGATGTGCTCGCGCTGGCGAAGGTTGCCGAAGAGGCGAGCGTGCGGATGCTCGAGCTTCCGGTGACAGGGGGTGTCCACCTCGCTTATCGCGGCGAGATCACCATGCTGCCGGGGGGCGACAAGGATCTCGTCGATCTGCACTGGAAGGCCTTCGAGGCGATGGGCAACCGTATCTTCCACATGGGGCCTTTGGGGTCGTCGTCGATCATCAAGGTCATCACCAATATGCTGGCCTTCATCCACCTCAAGGCCTGTGGCGAGGCCCTGATGCTGGCCAAGCGCGGCGGGCTCGACCTTGGGCAGGCGTGGCACGCGATTGCGGCCTCGTCGGGCAATTCCTTCGTCCACGAGACCGAGGGCGCGCTGATCCTCAACGGCTCCTACGACATCGCTTTCAGCCTCGATCTCGCGCTCAAAGACCTCGGCTTTGCGCTGGGCTTCGGCAAGGAGTTTGGCGTGCCGCTGGAATTGGCGTCGATGACCAACCAGACCTATGTGGCCGCGAAAGCTGCCTACGGGGGCGATGCGCAATCGCCGATGATCGCGAAACTCCTCGAAGACCTCCTCGACACCGATCTGCGCGCGCCCGGCTTCCCGGCGCGGCTCGAATAATCAGACGGCCCTGACCTCGGTGCCCCAGCCCGCGCAGGCCTCGGCCAGCGGGGCGGGTAGGGGCTTGTCGGTGATCAGCAGATCCACATCGCTGAGCGATCCCACACGCACCGGAGCGCGGCGGTCCAGTTTGGAATGGTCGGCCAAAAGGATGCGGCGGCGGGCGTGATCAAGGATCGCGCGGTTGACCTCGACCTCGGCCATATCGAAATCGAGCATATCGCCCCGTTCATCGAGCGCCGAGCAGCCAAAGACCGCCAGATCGCAGCGGAACTGACGGATCGTGGCGATGGCGGACGGGCCGACGAGGCCGCCATCGCTGCGCCGATAGCTGCCTCCGGTCAGGATCAGGTTTGCGCCGGAGTTGGCGGCAAGGATTTCCGCGACGTGGAAATTGTTGGTCAGCACTTGCAGATCCGAGTGGTGCAAAAGCGCCTTGGCCAGCGCTTCTGTCGATGTCCCGATCCCGACGAAAACAGTCATCCCCGGTTGCACCTCTTGCGCGGCGGCCTCGGCCATTCGCGCCTTTGCGGCGGCGCCAAGCTGGCGGCGCTCTGCGTGGGCGATATTCGCGGTGCCTGTCGGAAGCACCGCGCCACCGTGCACACGGGAAAGCTGACCCAGGGAATCAAGCGCAGTGAGGTCGCGCCGGATGGTTTGAACCGTCACGCCAAAGCGTGCTGCCAGCCCATCTACAGTGACTTTTCCCGCGGTGCGGGCAAGGGCGAGGATATCGGCGTGGCGGAGGTTGTCTGACATGGGGGCATAGTCGCATTTTGGCGGAATTTCGCAACAGGAACTTTAAAACGAAAAAAAACGAACATAAATCATTTTCTCTATTGGAAATACCGCCTAATATTCCCCGACTCAATCGGAGGCCACCATGGCCGCAGACTTCGACCTTTTCATCATCGGCGGCGGCATAAACGGCTGTGGCATCGCCCGCGATGCGGCGGGGCGGGGCTTGCGCGTGGGGCTCGCCGAGATGGGCGATCTGGCCTCGGCGACCTCATCTGCCTCGACCAAACTTTTCCACGGCGGTTTGCGCTATCTCGAATTTCTGGAGTTTCGTCTGGTGCGCGAGGCGTTGATCGAGCGCGAGATCCTACTCTCGATCTGTCCGCATATCAGCCGGCCGATGCGCTTTGTCCTGCCGCTTTCGCCCGAGATGCGGTTCGAGAGCATGACGCCGGTCTCAAGGCTCCTCGCCCGCCTCATGCCCTGGACCAAAGGGCGGCGGCCTGTGGCGATGATCCGCGCGGGGCTGTTCCTCTACGACTGGATGGGCGGGCGCAAGATTCTACCGGGCACGCGGGGCCTTCGGCTTGACCGGGAGCCCGAGGGTTTGCCACTTGAGCCGCGCTTCAAGCGTGCCTTTGAATACTCCGACGGCTGGGTGGATGACGCGCGACTTGTCGTGCTCAATGCCCGCGATGCAGCCGAGAAAGGCGCGACGATCCTGACGCGAACCAAAGTGATCTCGGCGCGGCGGGTCGGCGACCGTTGGGAGATTGCAACGGTGGGGCCGGAAGGCGATCAGGTCTATACCGCCCGCGCCCTCGTGAATGCGGCGGGCCCATGGGCTGGTCAGGTCATCGACGAGGTTGCTCGGCTGCCATCAAGGGATCGGCTGCGCCTTGTGCGCGGGAGCCACATCGTGACCCGCAAACTGTTCGACCATGACAAAGCCTATTTCTTTCAGGGCGGGGATGGCCGGATCATATTCGCGATCCCCTACGAGCAGGATTTCACCCTGATCGGCACGACCGATCAGGATCACCCCGACCCCGAAACGCGCCCCGAGTGTAGCGAGGCCGAGATCAGCTATTTGATCGGACTCGCCAACAGCTATTTTGCCAAAGATATCAGCCGCGCGGATATCGTCTGGACCTATTCCGGTGTCCGCCCCTTGCACGAGGATGGTGAGGCTTCTGCCACCGCGGCCTCGCGCGACTACACTTTGCGGCTCGACGATACGGGTGCCCCGCTTCTCAACGTCTTTGGCGGCAAGATCACCACCTATCGCAAACTGGCCGAGGCCGCGCTCGAACTCTTGGCGCCGAGTTTTCCGGGCAAGTCCGGGGGCTGGACCCGCCGCGAGGCATTGCCGGGGGGCAATTTTCCGGTTGGCGGGACGATGGCTGTCGCGGCCGAGCTGCAGCTCGACTATCCGTTTCT
>RFZI01000128.1 GCA_009920775.1 Paracoccaceae bacterium
TGAAATGACCCTTATGACGAAATTCCTTGGCGCTTCGGCCGCCCTCGCCCTTTCGGCAGGCGCCGCGCTCGCCGACCCGGCGATCATTTTCGATCTTGGTGGCAAATTCGACAAATCGTTCAACGAAGCGGCCTTCAACGGCGCTCAGCGTTGGGCCGATGAAACCGGCGGTTCCTTCGCCGAGTTCGAGATTACCTCTGACGCCCAGCGCGAGCAGGCGATCCGCCAGTTCGCCGAAGCCGGCAACAACCCGATCGTTATGGCCGGCTTCTCCTGGGCGACCCCGCTCGAGACCGTTGCCAAAGACTATCCGGATCTCAAGTTCGAGATCATCGACATGGTCGTCGATCTGCCGAACGTGACCTCGGTCGTGTTCAACGAGCATGAAGGCTCCTACCTCGTCGGCATGATGGCTGCGATGGCGTCCGAGTCGGGCACCGTCGGCTTCATCGGCGGCATGGACATCCCGCTGATCCGCAAGTTTGGCTGCGGCTACGCACAGGGCGTCAAGGCCGTGAACCCCGATGCGACCGTCATTTCGAACATGACCGGCACCACCCCGTCGGCTTGGAACGACCCGGTCAAGGGTTCGGAACTGACCCTTGCCCAGATCAGCCAGGGCGCTGACGTGGTCTATGCGGCTGCCGGTGGTACGGGTGTCGGCGTTCTTCAGACCGCGGCCGACCAGGGCATCCTGTCGATCGGTGTCGACTCGAACCAGAACTACCTGCACCCGGGTCAAGTTCTGACCTCGATGATGAAGCGCGTGGACAACGCCGTCTATGAAGCCTTCTCGGCCGGCGCCGATCTCGCCCCCGGCTTCAACGTGATGGGCGTGGCCAACGGCGGCGTGGGCTATGCCCTCGACGAGAACAACGCCTCGCTCGTTTCGGCCGAAATGCAGGCCGCTGTCGATCAGGCCGCTGCCGACATCTCCTCGGGCGCTCTGTCGGTCCACGACTACATGAGCGACGAGAGCTGCGACGCCCTGTCGTTCTAAGACAGGCGGCAATTCTAGATTGGGCCGCGCTGAACCATCGGCGCGGCCCTTTTTGCAAACTCTGTGCTGGGGGGCACCGGAATGGACGACGCGATGGAAGTCTTCTTTTCCGCTTGGGGGGATACCGATCCCGAAAGTCGGCGGGAAAAACTGGAGCGGGCCCTTTCGCCGGACTTCAGCTACGTCGATCCCAATGCGCCCGGCCATCTGAAGGATTTTGACGCCCTCGACGCCTACGTGGCGATGTTTGCTCAGATGATGCCCGGTGCGACCGCCGAGGTGGCCGATTTCACCGAACATCACGGCCATGCGCGGGCGACCGTCAATTTCCTCAAGGACGGCAAGACCATGATGCAGGGACAATATTACGGCCGGTTTGCGCATGGCGGACAGCTTGCGCATCTGGTCGGCTTCAACGGGACAGGAGCCTGACGCGTGACCACACCCGCCATTGAACTCAAAGGCATTTCCAAAGCCTTCGGCCCCGTTCAGGCCAACAAAGATATCAACATCCGGGTCATGCCCGGCACGATCCACGGCATTATCGGCGAAAACGGCGCAGGCAAGTCCACGCTCATGTCGATCCTCTATGGCTTCTACAAAGCCGACGCCGGCGAGATCTTTATCAACGGCAACAAGACCGAGATCCCCGACAGCCAGCACGCCATCGCCGCGGGCATCGGCATGGTGTTCCAGCACTTCAAGCTGGTCGAGAATTTCACGGTTCTGGAAAACATCGTCCTTGGCGCCGAGGACGGCCCCATGCTGACCCCTTCCCTTCGCAAGGCCCGCGCGCAACTCAAGCAGCTCGCCGACGACTACGGCCTCAACGTTGATCCCGATGCCATCATCGAAAACATCGGCGTGGGCCAGCAGCAGCGCGTCGAGATTCTCAAGGCGCTCTATCGCAAGGCCGAAATCCTCATCCTCGACGAGCCCACCGGGGTTCTGACCCCGGCCGAGGCCGACCAGCTGTTCCGCATCCTCGAGCGGCTCAAGGACGAGGGCAAGACCGTGATACTGATCACCCACAAGCTGCGCGAGATCATGGAGATCACCGACGAGGTGAGCGTCATGCGTCGCGGCACGATGGTGGGCCATGTGGCGACCGCCAAGACCTCGCCCGCCGAGCTGGCCGAGATGATGGTCGGCCGCAAGGTGCTTCTCGAGGTGGACAAGACCCCTGCCAAACCGGGCCGCACCATCCTTGAGGTCAAGAACCTCAGCGTGACAGACCAATGGGGGGTGAAGCGGCTCAAAGAAGTGTCGCTGACCATCCGCGCCGGTGAAATCCTCGGCATCGCAGGCGTCGCCGGCAACGGGCAATCCGAGCTTCTCGAGGTCTTGGGCGGCTATCAGAAGGCCACTGGCGAAGTGATCCTCAACGGCGAGGCGATCGACCTCACGGGGCTTCATTCCGACGGCCAGACCCGGCGTTCGCGTGGCATCGCCCACGTGCCCGAGGACCGCCAGTCCGAGGGGCTCATCATGAATTTCACCGCTTGGGAAAACGTGGCGCTCGGCTATCACAACGACCCGAAATACCAGAAGAACGCGCTCTTCATGGATAACCCGGCCATCCGCAAAGACACCGAAGAAAAGATGGCGCGCTTCGATGTGCGGCCGCCTTTGCCAGAGCTCAGAGCCAAGAGCTTCTCCGGCGGCAACCAGCAAAAGATCGTCGTCGCACGCGAGATCGAACGGAACCCCGATCTCCTGCTCGTGGGCCAGCCCACGCGCGGCGTCGATATCGGGGCGATCGAGTTCATTCACAAACAGATCGTGGCGCTGCGCGATGCCGGCAAAGCGATCCTTCTGGTTTCGGTCGAGCTTGACGAGATCATGTCGCTCTCGGACCGCATCGCCGTCATGTTCGACGGGCGGATTATGGGTGAGCGGGATCCCGAGAATACCTCGGTCAAGGAATTGGGTCTGTTGATGGCCGGTATCAGCGGGGAGGCCGCCTGATGGAAAAAATGCCGAAATGGGCCGACGTGATCCTGATCCCTGCGATCTCGATCCTTCTGGCCGCGATCATCTCGGGCGTTGTGCTGCTGGCAACGGGCAAAGACCCGTTGAACGCGCTCGTCATTATGTTTGACGGCGCCGTCGGCTCGAGCCGGGCTTGGGGCTATACGCTCTACTACGCGACCAACTTTATCTTTACCGGCCTTGCCGTGGCCGTGGCCTTCCATGCGCGGATGTTCAACATCGGCGGCGAGGGGCAAGCGCTTCTGGGCGGGGTCGGCGTTGCTGTGGCCTGTCTCTATATCCCTTGGCCGCATTGGACCCTCGCCCTCTTGGGCGCGATGGTTCTGTCCGGGATTTTCGGAGCTATCTGGGCCGCCATTCCCGCTTTCCTGCAGGCCAAACGTGGCAGCCACATCGTGATCACCACGATCATGTTCAATTTCATCGCCTATTCGCTGATCAACCATCTTCTGGTCAACGTGATGAAGCCCGCAGGCGTCATGGAACCCGCCACGGCGAGCTTTCCCGAGGCAACCCATTTGCCCAACTTCCACGATATTTTGGGCCTTGTGGGCATCGACTTTGCGATGGATGCGCCTGCCAACCTCGCCTTCTTTGTAGCCCTTCTGGCCTGCTTGTTCCTTTGGGCGCTGATCTGGCGCACCCGCATCGGCTATCAGATCCGCCAGTTTGGCGAGAGCGAGAGCGCGGCCCGCTATGCCGGCGTATCGCCCACCAAGATCATCATGATCTCGATGATCCTGTCGGGGATGTTCGCGGGCATGATGTCGATCAACAACGTGATGGGCGAGGCCGAGCGTCTGGTTCTGAACTCCGCTGAGGGCGCGGGCTTTATCGGAATCGCGGTTGCTCTGATGGGGCGCAACCATCCGGTGGGAATCGTGCTGGCCGCGATCCTTTTCGGGTTCCTCTATCAAGGTGGCACCCAGCTTTCCATTCAGGCGCAGATCCCCAAAGAGATGGTGGTCGTGATCCAGTCACTGGTGATCCTCTTCACCGGAGCGCTCGATCATATGGTCCGCAGCCCGGTCGAACGCATCTTCCTTGCCCTGCGGCGGAAGGAGGCCTGATATGGATTTTCTACTTCTTCTCGACACCTCGGTTCTCGGCACGACGATCCGCATGGCGACACCGCTCCTTCTGGCCTGCCTTGCCGGTCTCTTCTCGGAACGCGCGGGGATCTTCGACATCGGCCTTGAAGGCAAGATGCTCCTCTCGGCCTTTCTGGCGGCCGCTGTGGCCTACACAAGCGGCAACGTCTGGATCGGCCTTCTGGCCGGTATTGCCGGATCTCTGATGCTGTCAGGCGTTCATGGCCTCGCCTCGATCACCTTCCGCGGCAACCAGCTGATTTCCGGTGTGGCGATCAACTTCTTCGCCTCGGGGATCACGGTCGTCGCGGCGCAAAGCTGGTTCGGTCAGGGCGGGCGGACGCCCCAGCTCTCGGGGGCGGCCCGGTTCGATCCGATCATCTGGCCCGGCGCGCTGACCCGTATCCGCGATCTCTTGCAGGCGAACCTGCCGACCAAGATCTACAGCCAGATCATCTCGGGCCATGCGATCATCGTCTACATCGCCCTCCTTGCCGTGCCCTTGGCATGGTGGGTTCTCTACCGCACCCGTTTCGGCCTGCGCCTTCGTGCCGTTGGCGAGAATCCGGCCGCTGTGGACACCGCCGGTATCTCGGTCGTGCGCCTTCGCTTCGGCGCGATCATCATCGCAGGCGTGCTCTGCGGTATCGCAGGCGCCTATATGTCGACCGCGCTTCAGGCGGGCTTTGTCCGCGAGATGTCGGCCGGGCGTGGCTATATCGCCCTCGCCGCGCTGATCTTTGCGAAATGGCGGCCCTGGCAGGCCTTGGGCGCGACCCTTCTTTTCGGCTACTTGCAGGCGCTTGCCCTGCGCCCCGACATTATCGAGAAGGCCATCGGCGTGAAGGTTCAGGTCCAGCTTCTTGACGCCCTTCCTTACATTCTAACTGTCGTGATCCTCGCCGGCTTTGTCGGCAAAGCTATCCCGCCACGCGCCGGAGGCGAGCCCTATGTCAAAGAGCGCTGATCTCGC
>RFZI01000129.1 GCA_009920775.1 Paracoccaceae bacterium
CAAACCTCGGCATCGCGCACCGACAGGGGCAGAAGCGGGGTTACCATCGGCTGCTCCTTTCTGTGCGCGAGAGGAAGTGGAGCGCATAGTTGACCCCAAGCGCAAGCGCGATGAGGACAAAGCCAAGCGCCAAAGCGAGGGCGAAATTACCCTTGCCGGTCTCGAGCGCGATGGCGGTAGTCAGCACGCGCGTTGAGTGATCGATATTGCCGCCGACGATCATGATCGCGCCCACCTCGCCCACGGCCCTGCCAAAACCGGTGAGCGAGGCGGTCATAAGGGCGCGGCGGCTATCCCAAAGGAGGGCCTTGATCCGCTGAAATCGGGTGGCGTTGAGAGAGATCAGAAGGTCGTGATATTCCGCCCAAAGCTCGCGGATCGCCTGATGCGCGACCGAGGCGATGATCGGCGTGATCAGGATCACCTGCGCGATGACCATCACCTTGGTCGTGAACAAAAGCCCCAAAACCCCAAGCGGGCCCGAGCGCGAGAAGATCACGAAAACAACGAGGCCAACCACGACCGGCGGCAGGCCCATCAGGGCATTCAGCGTGGCGATGACAAAGCGGCGGGCGCGAAAGCGGTTGACCGACAGCCAGGCGCCCAGCGGCAAACCGATCAGCGAAGCGATCAGCGTCGCAGAGAGGGTCACCGCGAGCGACCGCAGCGTGATCTCGTAGAGCGTTGGGTCGAACCCGACCACAAGACGCAGCGCCTGCGCCAGTCCGGCGAGTATGTCATTCATCGGGAAATCAGCGCCTGATCTGAATTGCCCTTCAATGGCTAGCAGACCGAGATGAGCTTCAAAATAGACAAATTGTCCGGATATGCCGGAGTCGCGGACCAAATTGTCTATGCGTTTCGAGGAGAGCCGGAGGCGCGGCCTTGCCAAAGGAACTTCACCTGGAGCAGGCAGGGCGCCGATTTTCGCGCCTCCAAGGCCACGACCGGCCAGCGTTCCTCGGCGGGTCAAACTCAAAAGTCTTTCCAAGAGTTGCTGAGGCCAAAAGAGGCCCGCTTCGGTGCTAGAAGTTCGACCTAAATGAAAGCCCTAGACTGGTCTGGCTCCGATCAAAGATGTCGAGATTTGAGTCCGTCTGCAGTGTTCTGAGTGTCAAGATCGGGCTGAAGCCCAAGAACGAAATCGCGCCGTATGCGGCCTCGATACGGGCATCAACCGAAATGTCTTGGCGGCCGCCGGGGGTAAGGGTCCATTTCGAATAGTCGGCAAATGTGCCTTCCAAGCTGATGGATGTATCAAACGGCCCAATCTCGATCCCGCCGATCGAGATACCGGCCCCGATCTGAGATCGGTCCACAAGTGCTGACTCCGATCGGATTTCACTGCCGAGAAGCCGCAGAGAGATACTTATCCCGCTATCAAGTTTGTGCTGATATGTGCTGCCAACCCGTCTTGAAACCGAGCTGTTGATCATTGTGTCAAGCCGGTCGTCCGCGCGAAGGCCCACGTTGAAGCGAAGCGAATTCTGGTCCGCCGTTATGTTTAGGAAAACGGAGGATCAGAATGGCTACGAAGCGACACAAGCCGGAAGAAATTGTCACGAAGCTACGGCAAGTTGAGGTGCTTGTCGGGCAAGGTTCTTCGCGGCCTCCGAGCGGCGACAGCTCGTCGTCGAGAATGCGATCGTTTTGCCTATCGCCCGAGCGCGATTGAACAAAGCGGATCTTGAAGAGATCTACAAAGAAATGCTCGCCCGACGCGGTCTGGATCGGGTCATGAACATAGAAACGACATGAGCGGACCTTGGCGAGGCTTGCCACGCTGCGAGAAAAGGATTTTTCAATGAAAATCGGATACATCGTCAACCGCGGACTTGCCGGAACGGATCCGGTTATCGCCGAAGCTGCGGAGCGTTTGGTGGCGATTGGCCATAGCGTTGTGGGCCTCGTTCAGTCCAATACCGAGCGGGGCGATGGCTGCCGTTGCGATATGGATGTCAAGGTTTTGCCGAGCGGCGAAGTTTTCCGCATCTAGCAAGATCGCGGCCCCGGTGCCCGAGGTTGCAGGCTTGATCCGGCGATGCTCGAAGCGGGGGTGGCGCTGGTCGACAGGGCGCTGCAAGACGCGCCCGACATCCTCATCCTCAACAAGTTCGGCAAGCACGAGGCCGAGGGTCGCGGCTTTCGCCAGACCATCGCCGAGGCGCTGTCGCGGGGGATTCCCGTGTTGCTGGGGATCAACCCGCTCAACCTCGAAGCCTTTCTCCATTTCGCCGGAGATCTGGCGGAAGAGGTCGGGCCGCAAGCCGGCGCGATTGCCGCGTGGTGCGCAGGCGTCTTGCCGGGTGCAGACCTTGGCGCCGATAAAGGCCCGCAGCACACCGAGCGCTTCGCAGACTAGCGGTCAAAAGACCGACAGGATGTCGTCCAGAGGCTTCTTGATCTTCGCCACTTCCGGCACCGTAGCCTTTTCGCTGGGGTACCCCACGGGCAGGATCATCACCGGCTTTTCGTGGTCGGGACGCCCGAGCAGACCATTTAGGAATTTCATCGGATTGGGCGTGTGCGTCAGGCACGACAACCCCGCATTGTGCAGCGCCGCGATGAGAAAGCCGGTGGCGATGCCGACGCTTTCGGGAACGTAGTAGTTCTTGTAGCGGTTGCCGGTCTGGGTCAGGCCATAGCGTTGAGCAAAGATGACGATCAGCCAAGGCGCGGTCGTCAGGTGCGGCTTTTCTACGCCCGTTCCGATGGGCTCAAGCGCGCGCAGCCATTCATCGCCCGCGCCGCCTGCATAGAAGGCGCGCTCTTCTTCTTCGGCCGCCTCGCGGATCTTGGCCTTGATCGCGACATCGCGGATGGCGACGAAATGCCAGGGCTGGTGGTTGGCCCCCGAAGGCGCCGTGCCCGCCGTGGCGATGGCGGCGTGGATGACCGCCTCGTCGACCGGATCATCGCTGAAATTACGGATCGAATGCCGCTTGCGCATCATGGCGAGAAAGGCCTCCGCGGCCTCAAGCGTGGCCTCGGGCTCCTTGCGGACATGGTCGGGCAGGGGCAGGGCGCGGTAGGTGATCTTGCCTTCAGAATACATCGGTCGGTCGCTTTCGTTGGGTCATGGGCTTGCCCGGTTCGCCAAAGAATTGCCGATACGCGGGCCGACAGCAAGGGGCAAATTGGGTGGCACTCCTCGGCACCAAGGGCGGCCCGGCGATCCGGCCCGGCTCGACCATGCCGACATCGAGCCTCCTTTGCCTCGGCGGCGTGCGGATCGTCGTCGATTGCGGGCTGGGGGTGACGCGCGGGATCGTAGATCAGGGGATGGCGCTGGCCGATCTGCGACACATCTTCATCACCCATCTGCATTCCGACCACTATCTCGAGCTTGGCCCGCTTCTGCATACGGCATGGACCGCGGGCCTCAAGACCAAGGTCGAGGTCTGGGGGCCGAAAGGGCTGGCCGACTACTGGAGCGCGTTTCTTCAGTCGATGAAGGCCGATATCGACCTTCGGATCGCCGACGAAGGGCGCCCCGATCTGCGCAATTTGGTCACGATCCATACCATCGAGGCGGGCGCCTTCTACAAGGCCGAGGGCTTTTCTGTTTCCGCCCTGTGCAATATTCATCCGCCCTTAGTCGATACTTTCGCGCTGCGCTTTGAGGGCGCGGGTAAAGCGGTCGTGTTCTCAGGCGATACCGCCTACTTCCCGCCGCTGGCCGATTTCGCCCACGGCGCCGACCTTCTGATCCATGAGGCGATGCTGGAAGAGGCGGTCGAGGCGCTGATCGCGCGGGTTGGCAATACCGACGGGCGGTTGCGGACGCACCTTCTCCGCTCGCACAGCTTCGCTCCCGAGGCGGCCAAGATCGCCGCGATGGCGGAGGTGGGCGCGCTCGCCGTCCATCACATGATCCCATCCGACGATCCGACCTTTACCGAAGAGCACTGGCAGACCGCTGTGCGCCCGCACTGGAGCGGCCCGTTTTTCATGGGCCGTGACGGTCTGCGGATTGATCTGGGCTAGGGCTATGGCGGGTATCTCCCTCCTTGGGGCGATCCTCTCGACCGAGCCGCCCGTCTTCGACGAGGCCTTGGCGAGGGCCGCGGCGCGGCGGGTCTGGGGGATCGAGGGGCGGTTCACGGCCCTGACCTCAGAGCGGGATGTGAACTGGCGGATCGACACAGGGGCGGGCCGATATGTTCTGAAGCTCGCCAATCCCGCCGAGGCCGCCGAGGTCACCGATTTCCAGATCAGGGCGCTCTTGCATCTGGAGCCTGCGGGCCTTCCGGTGCCGCGCGTGGTGCGGACCCTTGTCGGAGAGACCGAGGCGCGTGTGCCCGAGGGCCGCTTGCGGCTTCTGACCTATCTTGACGGCGAGATGCTCCACCGCGCCGCGCCCTCCGCGCCCTTGCGCCGGTCGGTCGCCCGGATGAATGCGGCGCTGACGGCGGCTCTTGCAGGCTTCACCCACCCGGCCGCTCGCCACGAGCTGCAATGGGACATCCAGCACGCCGCCAAGCTCGCGCCGCTTTTGCCGGATGTGTCGGAAGAACTGCGGCCCTTGGCGGAAAGGGCCTTCGCCCGGTTTGTCGACGAGGCGCTGCCGCTTCTTCCCAGCCTTCCCCGGCAGGTCTGCCATGCTGACCTGAACCCCCATAACGTCGTCGTTTCCGCCGACCATCTTGAGGTCACCGGCGTTCTCGATTTCGGCGATATGGTCGAAACGCCGCGCGCCTGTGATCTGGGCGTGGCGGCGGCCTATCAGGTCGATCCCGAGGCGCCCGCCGACAGCCTTGCCGACTATGTCAGCGCCTATACCGAGGTCTTGCCGCTGACCGAGGCCGAGGTGCGCCTGATCCCGGTCCTGACCGAGGCCCGCTGGCTCACCACGCTCTGCATCGCCTCCCATCGCGCCAAGCGCCAGCCCGAGAATGCCACCTATATCCTGCGCAACGTGCCGCTGACGCGGGCGGGGCTTCTGGCCTTTGCGCGGCT
>RFZI01000130.1 GCA_009920775.1 Paracoccaceae bacterium
GAACAGGCCGGCGGCATTGCGGGTGGCCAGATGTTCGGCCTTGATCCCGTCGGCATACTGGACCGGCATGTTCCAGCCGGCGAACGGCACCATGCGCGCGCCATGCGCGACGTGGAAATCTGCCAGTACGGTTTCGTGAAGAGAGGAATTGGTCTCCACGGGGTGTCTCCTGTTCAAACGCGTCAAAAGGGCATTCGGATTGTCCGGAACGGATTGTCCGAATGCGCCCTCTCTGTCGTCGAACCTGAGAGATTTCCCGCCTCGCGTCCGTCAAGGACGCATGATCTGGCGGCTTTCCCCGTCGGTGGGCACAGCCGTGCCACTTTCCAGAGTGCTCACAATGTAGAGTACGGGTACCTGAGAGTTTCCCGGGCGGTTGCTCCTTCGGTGGCCACGGCAAGTCGAAGCCGCAGCGCTCTCCCCCACACTGTATCGAGCCATATGATGTTATGTATTGTGACGCCGATGTGCAAGGTCAAATGCCTCACATCGGCGTGACAGGGCGTGAGGCGCGGCATCCGGTCCCATGCTCGGGATTCGGTTTTTCCGCTTGCGGCGGCCCGGCCCTGACCCCATATCCGGGGGGCAGCGCGAGAAGGTGCACGACAGCTGCGATACATGCGGAGTAAGCCATGCCTGACAGCTGCCCAACCTGGGACCTGACAGATCTCTATGCCGATATCGGCGACGCCTCGATCAAGGCGAGCCGCGCCGATAGCAACAGCTTCAAGGAAATGCTGTTTCTTGCCCAAGAGGAAAACCCCGGCGCGCGGATCATCATCAAGACCCATCCCGAAAGCCGTCATGGCCTGCGCGAGGGCTATTTCTCGGGGATGAAAAGCGAAGGGCGGATCGAGATCTGCGATACACCGATCTCGCCTTGGGCGCTTCTCGAGGGGGCTATCGCGGTCTACACCGTCTCGTCGCAACTTGGCTTCGAGGCCATCCTTGCCGGCCACAAGCCCGTGGTCTTGGGCCAGCCCTTCTACGTGGGCTGGGGCCTAACCGACGACCGCCAGCCGCTTGACCGCCGCCAGCGCACGCTCACCCGCGCCCAGCTTTTTGCCGCGGCGATGATCCTCTATCCGGTCTGGTACGACCCCTACCGCGACCGGCTCTGCAGCTTTGAAACCACGCTCGACACGATGGAGGCGCTGGCCCGCGCCTGGCGTGACGATCATCAGGGCTGGACCGCGGTGGGCATGAGCCGCTGGAAGCACCCGCATCTGCGGGCGATGTTCGGTGGCGCCAAGGGGATCAGCTTTCGCAAGAGCCCGCCAGCGGATGGCACGCCGCTCATGGCTTGGGCCGGACGGATGGATGAGGCGGCGAAGGCGGCGGGCGCGGTGCGGGTCGAGGATGGCTTCCTGCGCTCACGCGGCCTTGGCGCGCGGCTCGTCCCGCCCTTGAGCCTCGTTCTGGACCGGCAGGGGATCTATTACGACCCGACCGCCCCGAGCGACCTCGAAGACCTGATCAACGTAAGCGAAGTCCTGCCCGAGGCCGATCGGACAAGGGCAGAGCGTCTGATCGCGCGGCTCACCCGCCACCGGATCAGCAAATACAACACCGGCGCAGGGGCGCTCCCCCAAGGGCTGCCTGCGGGGCGGCGCATCCTCGTGGTGGGCCAAGTCGAGGACGATGCCTCGGTCCGGCTCGGCGCGGGTGAGGTTCGCACCAACGCCGCACTCCTTGCCAAGGCACGGGCCGCAAATCCCGCCGCCGTTATCCTCTACAAACCGCATCCCGATGTGGTGGCGGGGCTACGCAAGGGCGCTGTTCCTGATCCCCTCGCCTTTGCCGATGCCGTGCTCGACGATGTCTCCGCCGCCGACGCCATTGATCTGGCCGACGATATCTGGACCATCACCTCGACCCTCGGCTTCGAGGCGCTCCTGCGCGGCAAGCGCGTCACCTGCCTCGGCCAACCCTTCTATGCAGGCTGGGGCCTGACCGACGACCGCGCCCGCCCGATCCCGCGCCGTCAGGCACGGCCTGATATCGTGGCGCTCGCCCATGCCGCCCTGATCGCCTATCCACGCTATTTCGACCCCGTGACGGGCATGGCCTGTCCGGTCGAGGTCGCTCTGGAACGGCTTGAGACAGGCGAGATCCCAGCGACGCCGCTCAGAACACGGATAGCCTCAGAGATTCAGGATCTTATGGCGATGCTCGGGCTACGCCGCTAGGCCCCGCGCCGCCAGATGCTTTGCACGTCGGCACCAAGCGGTTTTGCCTCGACAAGATCAAACCGTGGCGCAGCTCCCAGCCGGTCGATGCCCATCGCCCCAAGCGAAGGCGTTCCTTCGGCGCCAATCGCAAGGCCCGCGGAATGCACGATCAGCTCGTCCACCAACCCCTCGCGCAGAAGGCTCGCCGCCAGCGCCCCACCGCCCTCGCACAGAACGCGGGTCAGGCCTTTGTCTGCCAGCGCAGCAAGGGCCGAGGCGGGTGAGATCTGCCCGCTTGAAACCTCGCAAGCGAGACATTCCGCCCCCAGCCCCTGCCATTCATCTCGCCGTGCCTCGGCTTCCGGGCCGTGGCAAAGCCAGAGCGGCTGGCTTTTCGCGGTCTGCGCCAGCCGCCCGTTGGGAGGCAGATCGAGGCGGCGGCTGATGACGACGCGCACCGGCTGGCGCGTGATCCCTAGGTCGCGAATATCCAGCATCGGATCGTCGGCCCGCGCAGTGCCGCCGCCGATCATCACCGCATCGTGCCGCGCCCTGAGGGCATGGACCGCCCGCCGCGCTTCAGGGCCGGTGATCCAGCGGCTTTCGCCGGTGGCCGTGGCGATCCGGCCATCGAGGCTCGAGGCGATCTTGAGGGTGACAAAGGGGCGGCCCTTGGTGATCCGCGCGAGGAACCCGGCGTGATCCGCCTCCGCCTCGGCCTGCATCACGCCGGTTTCGACCTCGATCCCCTCGCGGCGCAGAATTGCAACGCCCCGCCCCGCCACACGTGGATCGGGATCGCCCGCGGCAATCACCACCCGCGTGATGCCTGCGGCCGCCAGCGCCTCGGCGCAAGGCGGCGTTTGCCCATGATGGGCGCAAGGCTCGAGCGTGACATAGGCCGTTGCCCCACGCGCCGCCGCGCCCGCCTCGGCCAGAGCTTGCGGCTCGGCATGGGGGCGGCCACCATCGGCCGTCCAGCCACGGCCGACAATCCGGCCCTCTTTGACTATAACGCAGCCGACCGCAGGATTGGGCCAGACACGCCCCATCCCACGCCGGCCAAGGCTCAGGGCCAGCGCCATGAAACGGCGGTCGGCCCCGGCGCTCACGTGTCGGATTTTTGGTTCGGGCGCAGCTCGTTGACGAATTTGTCGAAATCGCCCGCCGCCTGGAAGTTCTTGTAAACGCTCGCAAAACGGACATAGGCCACGGTGTCGATCCGGGCCAAAGTCTCCATCACGATCTCGCCTATGGTCTTTGACGGAATGTCGGTTTCACCAAGGCTTTCAAGCCGGCGCACTATGCCCGAGATCATCTGGTCGATCCGCTCGGGATCGACAGGGCGCTTCTGCAAAGCGATCCGAACCGAACGTTCGAGCTTGTCACGATCGAAATCCTCGCGCCGCCCGTTCGACTTGATCACGATCAGATCGCGCAGCTGCACACGCTCGTAGGTGGTGAAGCGGCCGCCGCAAGCGGGGCAAAAGCGCCTGCGCCGGATCGCGACATGATCCTCGGCGGGGCGTGAATCTTTCACTTGGGTATCGACGTTTCCACAGAACGGGCAACGCATGGTCTGTCCTCTTTTCGCCTGTTGGGTGTTGGTCCCCAGTTATCCACAGGCACTATAGGAGGGCTGGCACAGTTTGGGTAGCCCGATTTCCCGACCCCTATATAGAGGGGGCGCCCGAGTGAATCATTTGCGCCACAACCTCGCGCTGGTGCGGACGGGTGCGATGTTCGAAAAGGTAAATTCCTTGCCAAGTTCCCAGCGCCAGCTGCCCGCCAAAAACAGGAATCGACAAGCTGACCGGCAGGAGTGCGGCCTTGATATGGGCCGGCATATCGTCGGGGCCCTCGTAGGTATGGGTCAGATAGGCCATCTTGGGATCGGTCGAGGGCGGCACGAGCCTGTGGAAAAACTCGGTCAGATCGGTCTGCACCTCGGGATCGGCGTTCTCTTGGATGAGGAGCGAACATGAGGTGTGGCGAACGAAAAGGGTCAGCAAACCATCGCCCGAAACCCATCGCGCCACCTCGCGGGTGAACTCGTAGAGGCCAGGGCCAGAGGTAGGAATGATGAATTTGGTGTGCATCACAAACTTCTTGCCAGAACCATGCGGTCAATCAAGAGCCGTTACAGTTCTTTCTGGTGGGGGCCAAAATGACAATCTTCAACTTTCTTCTCGCTCTGGGAATGGGAGCGGCGATTTCTATCTATCTTCCCATGATCTCTCAATCGGCACGCATTCTGGGTGCACCCGTTCTTGGCAACGTTCCATTCTTTGCGATTGCCTTTCTGTCGTCTGTTGTTCTGGTTTTTGTGACCGGTCACAAACTTCCGACAATGGCCAAACTTGCCGAGGTTCCGGCTTGGCTTTTCATTGCCGGGGTTGTGAGCGCCCTGATGATTTTCGGATCATCCTATCTGGTGCCGCGTATCGGGACAGGGGCGCTCTTTGTGCTTCTGGTCGCCGGCCAAATCATCATCGGGGCGGTTATCAACCACTACGGCCTATTGGGCGTTCCCGAGCAATCGATCTCGACCGTCAAGTTTTCAGGGACGGTATTGGTCTTGGCTGGCGCCGTTCTGGTCAGCTTTGGCGACCAGCTTTTCGCCAAATGAAAAGGCGCCCCGAGGGGCGCCTTATACTTACTGATCCAAGAAGCTCCGCAGCTTTCGACTGCGGCTGGGATGTTTCAGCTTTCTCAA
>RFZI01000014.1 GCA_009920775.1 Paracoccaceae bacterium
TGGGGCGCGGGGCTTGGCGGGGCCGAAATCCGGCGCGGCGTCGAGCGCGGTGACGGCGATCCCGTCTTCCAGCGTCATGCCCGCACCGATGGAGGCCACGAAGCGGTCGGCCGCGCCTTCGGCGATTTCGACAAAGCTCTCGCTATCCCGGATGCGGATCGCGCCGATGGCGGTCTTATCGAGGCCACCGGCCTTGCACAGCATCGGCAAGAGCCAGCGCGCCTCGGCTTTGGCGTCGCGGCCGACCGAGAGCGAGAACCAGCGGCTCGGGCCAAACTCCTGCTTTTCCTTGCGGGGTGCGGGGGTGTCGACAGGGGCCAGCTCTTCGGGGGCCGAGCGGCGCGATTTGTAGAGCTTGAGATAGGCGGCGGCGATCCGCTCGGCACTGTGCATTCCCGCAAGCTGGGCGGCGAACTCTGCCACCTCGTCGGAGACCTCGTCGGTCCAGACCGGATCGTTGAGCAGACGCTCTTGTTCCTGCGCGGCGATCTCGTCGGCGGTGGCGGCAAGGCGCCAGTCGGCCACCACGCGGGCGGTTTTCAACAGGCGGTCGGCTTTGTTGCGCAGCTTGGGCGTCACGATCAGCGCGCTGACGCCCTTGCGACCGGCTCGGCCGGTGCGGCCCGAACGGTGCAGGAGGGTCTCGCCATTCGAGGGAAGCTCGGCGTGGATCACCAGCTCGAGGTTCGGCAGGTCGATGCCACGGGCGGCAACGTCGGTCGCCACGCAAACGCGGGCACGGCCATCGCGCATCGCTTGCAGGGCGTGGGTGCGTTCTTTCTGGGTGAGTTCACCCGAGAGGGCGACCACATGGAAGCCACGGTTCGACAGGCGGGCGGTCAGGTGGGTCACGGCCGCGCGGGTATTGCAGAATACGATGGCGTTCTGGCTGTCGTGGTAGAGAAGCGTGTTGATGATCGCGTGCTCGGCGTCGATGGGCGAGACGGTCAGCGCCTGATAGGCGATGTCGGCGTGCTGTTCGCGGCTCGAGGTCGTCTGAACCCGCACGGCGTCGCGCTGATACTGGGTGGCAAGCCGCGCAATGGCGGGCGGCACGGTGGCCGAGAACATCAGGGTGCGGCGATCTTCGGGGGCTTCGGCCAGCATAAACTCGAGGTCTTCGCGGAAGCCGAGGTCGAGCATCTCGTCGGCCTCGTCCAGAACGATGGCCCGCAGCGACCCCATCTGCAGCGAGCCGCGCTGGATATGATCGCGCAGGCGGCCGGGAGTGCCGACGACGAGATGCGCACCACGGTCGAGCGCGCGGCGCTCGTCGCGCATATCGGTGCCGCCCACGCAGGAGGCGACGACAGCGCCGGTCTTGGCATAGAGCCAGCCGAGCTCGCGCATCACCTGAAGCGCCAATTCACGGGTCGGCGCGACGATCAGGGCAAGCGGAGCCCCCGCTGCACCAAGGCGCTCTTCACCGGCCAGAACGGTGTCGCCGATGGCAAGGCCAAAGCCCACTGTCTTGCCCGATCCGGTCTGCGCCGAAACCAGAAGGTCGGCCCCCGCCAATTCGGGCTTGGTCACGGCCTCCTGAACGGCGGTCATGGTGTCGTATCCGCGCTCGGCGAGCGCATCGAGAAGGGGCTGGATCATGGCGGTTCTCGGTCTCATGCAAGGTTTGGAACGGCAAAAGGGCGCACCGGACCATGGATCGGTGCGCCTATACCCCTCTTTGGGCTTTGTATAGTGCAGATCGCCGGAAAACGGGCGATTAACTGCCGGCCAGTATCCGCTCGGCCCCGATCCAGCCCACAAGGATCGACGGAGCGTTGGTGTTTCCGGCGATCAGCGTCGGGAAGATCGAAGCATCGCAGACCCGCAGGCCTTCGATCCCGTGAACCCTGAGATCGGGATCCACAACCGAGGTCGCCGCATCCTGCCCCATCCGCGCGGTGCAGGAAGGGTGATAGACGGTGCCAGAGCGATTGCGGAAATCGGTGATCAGGGCGTCGTCGCTCTGCACCTCGGGGCCGGGGCGCAGTTCTTTGACGATGAGATCCTTCAAGGGGGGCTGGCTGGCGATATGGCGTAGCTCCTTCACCGCCGCGAGCATCTCGGTCACGTCCTCGTCGGTCGCAAGCGCATTGGCGACGATCTTGGGCGGGGCGAAGGGATCGGCGCTGCGGAGGTGGAGCGAGCCACGGCTCGTGGGGCGACAGTTCGAGAGGCCAATCGAAAGCCCTGCGAAGGGATCGGGCGTCAAAAGCGGGCGCTCGCCCACGCGGGGGACCAGCGTCGAGAAGGCCTGAAAATAGAGCTGCATATTCGGGCGCGGCTGATCAGGGCTCGTTCGGAAGAAACCGCCGCCGTGGTTGATCGACTTGGCCAAAGGCCCGCGCCCGCCGAGGAAATAGCGCATCCCGACCCAAAGCTTGCCCCACCAAGGGCGGAGGATGTTGTTATAGGTCGGAACGCTGACCTCCCAAGTGTAGTTGATGCCCACATGGTCATTCATGTGCTGCCCGACGTTGGGGTTGTCGGCGACAACCTCGATTCCCAAAGGCGCAAGCTCGGCCTTGGGTCCGATGCCGGATAGCATCAAAAGCTGGGGCGAGTTCACCGCCCCTCCGGCAAGGATAACATCGCGCGTGGCCCGCACCTCAAGATCGCGCCCACCCTTGCGATAGGCAATGCCCACGGCCTTCTTGCCCTCGATCAGAACACGGGTCGCATGGGCGCGGGTGATCACGGTCACATTCGGGCGCTTCATGGCGCGGCGCAGGAAGGCGCGGGCCGAGGAATTGCGGCGGGCGTTCTTGATCGTCATCTGATAGATGCCGACCCCCTCCTGATCCTCGCCGTTGAAATCGGGATTGCGCTTGTGGCCTGCCGCCTCGGCCGAGGCGAGGTAGGTTTCGACCAAGGGATGCAGGTCGGTCTTGTTGGCCGAAATGAACAAGGGGCCGCCTTTGCCGCGATAGGCGCTGCCGCCCGCCTCGTTGTCCTCGAGCACCCGATATGCTTCGCGCACCGCCTCCCAGCCCCAATTCTCGCCCGCGATCCGGCCCCAATCCTCGTAATCCGTCCGATGCCCCCGCGCCCAGACCATCGCGTTGATCGAGCTCGATCCGCCAAGGATCTTGCCGCGCGGCCAGTAATCGCGATTGCCGCCAAGGCCGGGATCGGCCTCGGTCTCGTAGGCCCAATTCACCCGCTTGTCGTAGAAAAGCTTGCCATAGCCCAAGGGCAAGGTGACGTAAAACCGCCGGTCCGACCCGCCCGCCTCGAGCACCAGCACCGTGTGCTTGCCGCTTTCCGAAAGCCTGTCGGCCAGAACGCATCCGGCAGAGCCGGCGCCGACGATCACATAGTCATAGGTCTGGGTCATGGCCTACCGGGGCTTGTTGGTATCATAGAGGGCGCCATAGGCGCTCGGCTTCCAGTCGCCAAGCTCTGCCACGGCATAGCTGGCCTTATCGAGCCATTCGGGATTGATCTCGACGCCCCAGCCCGGCGCATCGGGCACGGTCACGCAGCCGCCTTCGACCGCATAGGGATCGCCGAGGAAGAGGCCATCTTGCCAAGGGTAGTAGTCCGGTCCCTCGATCGAGAGTTCGAGGTATTTGCCCGCGTTCGGGATCGCCTTGAGAAGGTGCATCGTGCACATGGTCACGAGCGACAGGTTGGCCGCGTGCGGCGTGCAGGGCATCCTCGCCTTGGCCGCCATTGCCGCCACCTCGAGCGTGCGGCAGATGCCGCCCATATACATCACGTCCGGCTGAACCACATCGACCGCGTGCATGGCGATCATCCGTTTCCAAGTGGCAAGATCCCAGTCCTGCTCGCCACCCGTGACGTCAATCTCCAGCGCGGCGGTGACTTCGGCGGTGGCCTCAAGATCCCAATAGGCGACCGGCTCCTCATAGTGGCTGATGCCGTGATCCTGAAGCATATGGCCCACTTCGATCGCCCGCTTCACATGAAAGCCCGAGTTGGCATCGACCAGAAGATCGGCCCGCCCGCGCAGGGCCTTGGACATGGTCGGGATAATCTCTTCCGTCCGGCCCGGCCATTCGTCGATGTTGTCGCCACACTCGGCGCCGATGCGAAACTTGACCGCATCAAAGCCCTTTTCGTCGCAAAGCCGCGACAAACGCGCGGCCTCGTCCTTCGGCGTGATGTCGCGCTTCATCGAGCTCGCATAGGCGCGGAGCTTGCCCGGCGTGCCGCCCAGAAGCGCAACCACCGGCTTGCCCTCGCGCCGGCCCTTCAGATCCCAGAGCGCGGTATCAAGGCCCGCCAGCGCCCGCGCCCGATAGCTTCCGGGAAACTTGTGCTCGCGCCGCTGCACGACGTCGATCAAGCGGGGGATATCCTCGCTGTCATTGCCCAGAACCCACGGGACCAGCTGCCGGTGAAACACCTGCGCCGTGATATCGGCGTTATAGGTCGAGGTCTGGCCCCAGCCAAAGTGCCCATCTTCGGTTGTCGCTTTTACGAAGCAGACGAATTCGGTCGCAAAGGTTTCAAGTTTGACGATACGTGGCAAAGGGGCCTCCGGTCGGGAAAAGGTGTAGGACAAGTGCTAGGGCAAGCGAGTGATGCAATCTTCGCTCAGACGACATTTCCTTGCCGTTTTCGCCCGACCGTCAGCCACCGAGCGATTCAATATAGGCGCGGATCAGCGCGACCCCCGCTTGATCAATGGTCGAGCGGCCAAGCTCGGGCATCATGATTCCCGGATCGGTGCTGTCGAGGCGGTAGAGAAGGATCGAATGATCGGGATCGCCCGGCACGATGTCATAGGCAAACCCTCCCGAGCCGCGCCCTGCCGCCACGGGGGGCTTCAAGATCCCGCGATGGATGGCACGGTCCTCTTCCCAGTTGAGATAGAGCCCCGAGGTATCCGCAGGCCGCCCCGGCGCGTGGCAATGGCCGCAGTTGGCGTCGAGATAGGCGCGGGCGCGGGCTTCAAGAGGCACGGCTTCGCCCTCGTAGGAAGGCGTCATTGGAACGCTCGCCCGATCTTCGGGAAGCGCGGCGATAATCCCTGAGGCGACAAGGCGATCAAGCTGGTTGCCACCCTCTTCGGCAAGGTTGAGGTTGCGAACCTTCGGACCGATCGGACGGAAGGCGCCATCCGTTCCCACATGGCAGCCCTTGCACTGGTTCACGTTGGGAACGTGGTAGGCCACATCGACAGTGCTGCCATCTGGACGCGTGGCCGTCAGTGCGAAGTCTTTGCCAGCGACCTTCAGCTCTGCCTCGTCCTGCGCCTCGTTCCAGACATAGGGCCAGGCTTTCCAGCCCGCCTCCTGATGGATCAAGAGCCGCGTCTCGACACGGTGGATGCCGCCCGCCCCGTCGGGGTAGGCGAAGGTCTTGACCAAGACCGAACCCACCGGAAGATCGAGCACATCCTCGCCTTGGTAGGCCGCCGGACCAGCCGAGGCGGGCACATAGACGAAGCGGTATTTCAGCGCGTAATCGGTAAAGAGAGGCGCGCTGATCGTATAAGGCACGACCGCCGCATTGGGCGTCATCGCGGCCATATCGTCGAAAAGGCCTATCTCCGAGAGGTTGGCGGGCGGCCTTGCAGCCGCCAAAGCCGTATCGTTCACCTCTGCCCCGACCGGCCCTGCGAGGAGGGCCAGCGCGACGGCAAGCGTCTTAGAACGTCTGGTCATTCACATCGACCCCGCGGATGACAACACTGACCGGCGCGAGAGACGGATAGGTCTCGGACGCGTCTTTCATGCTGAGGCTGGGATTATGGAGCCAGCGCGCCGCGAAATACATGATCAGGTTGGCATTTCCGAAAGGCGGATTGGCCTCGTAGACGTTGTCGTGGATCGAATGGCGTCCGCCCTCTTCGATCCCCCAGAGGAAGAAGTTGGGCAGCGGCATCACGCCATCCCAGATGATATTCGGCAGGGGCGTCCCCAGCGCACCGGTGACGATCTCGGCAAATTCGCTGGTGTCGGGATTGCCGCCCGAGGCGCCAAAGACGTTGTCGTGGATATGGATGCGCTTGGGCGTCGGGTCGTAATTCTCGTCCTCGAAACCCTCGACATAGCTCATGATCGCCACGTTCACCGTGTCGTTGTCGCGCATATCGTTGCCGAAAACCTCGACATCCCTGTTCGCCATGATGAGCATCCCCGTTCCGCGCGGAACGAGGCCGACGATATTGCCCTGCGGGGCGAAATTGTCGGTGTTGTTGGCATAGCTCTTGTTGTCGAACACACGGATGCTATGCCCGCCCTGCTGCGGCAGGTTGGGCAGATCGAAGATCAGGATGCCGCCGGTGTTGTTGGTCAGCTCGTTGGCATAGACATCGGCATAGTAGCTGTTTTCGATCTCGAGGCCCGCCACGTTGTATTCGCCGCGGCTGTTGCGAACGATGATGTTTTCCGACTGGCCGACATAGATGCCCGCGTCCGACGCGCCGATGGCGACCGAGCCGTCGATGTAGACGTTCTTGGTCTGCACCGGATAGAGGCCGTAGGAGCCGTTGTTTTCGTCGGGGCCGTTGGTCCATTCTGTCCGCACCCGCACGATAGCGATGCCATCGACACCCTTGATCTTGATCGCATCGCCCTTGGTGTCTTCAACCGCGAAATCCTTGAGGATCGCGCCGCCCGCGGTGATCAAAAGGCCCTCGGCCCCGCCGCTCTGGTTTTTGAAGGACAGGATCGAGCGATCCATGCCGGCGCCGACAATTGTTACATCAGGATTGTCGAGCGAGAGGCCATTGCGGATGTCATAGACCCCATCCGCGAGAATGATTGTGTCGCCCGGCTCCGCAAGGATCAGCGCTTCTTGCAGCTGCTCTTCGGCCGCATCACCGGGGAAAATATGAAATTCGTTGCCTGCAATGGCGGACTGCGCCCAAAGAATAGCGGCGACGGCTGCAATATGTCTGTTCATGAACCAACTCCCTTTGGGAAAACGGAAGCCGACCTCAAATACGAATGTCAAGGCGGGGTTGACGTTGACGTTAGGGAATTGCTTGCGCTTACTGCGGTCCAACGAAGTCCGTTCGGTCGAGATAGGCTGCCAACTTTTCGTTCAAGACTTGATAGTCATGCGGTTGCCGACTGAGTTTCTTTGCTCGCTGAAATTCAGCTGGGCGGCTATAGGTGTCTGGCCAAGCAGCGGAATATTCATCGCCAAGGCCAACCGAGGCAAAATAGGCGCGCATGGTCAGATCAAATCTTGACGGCAGCAACCGAAATGTATCGTTCCAGGGCTTGAGCGCTCCCGCTGTGTGGATCAAACGCGGCCTGCGGCTGTCTATGGCAAATGCGTTCTTTGGCCGAATTTGCCAGTTCCAGAGCGGTGACAGCTCGTCCCATTCGCCATTGACGACCGCATTGAGCGCGGTCTGGTCGTGGTACTTGCAGAGTTCGGGATGATCGGAGAGGAATCGGTATGCGGCATCGCCAATGCCACGCTCCCGAAAGACCTCGCTGTTCACCACAAGTAGGCCGCTATTAAAATAGCCCCCACCCGACGGAACGATCCGAGGGTAATAGGAATGCCGAAACCATTTCGGGCCATCGCTACGCCATTGTATCCAATCTCTCACAGCCGCCAAGGGCCGCGCAGCGAGCGGCACCTCTGTGAGCTCAGCGATACAGCCGTGATCGAGAAAGATATCTGCATCGAGATAGATGACCCGGCGATAGCTTTGTGCAAGGTTCTGGATCGCAGCCAATCGAAGATACGCGGCAGACGGAATGTGGCCACTTGTGGGATAGGCAGCATCCGGCAGTTCGGATTGAACGAAACTGGCCACTTCGTCGATCAATTCACCCAACCGTCCACCCGGGGCGTCCGGACTGAAATAATAGAAGTCCAGCTTTCCGTCCCTGTCTGAAGCGCGCAGCGTCGATAGCAGAAAAAGTGACTGAAACGCCCAGTTCCTGTCCGAGCACACAACCAAAGCTGTATCGCGGCTGTCGGTTTGAGGCATGGGCGGGGCTCCTACTTTGTCTTCGCAACAATGAAACAACTCATTTGGGTTGAACAGGATGTCTTTGCCCAAAATGCGGATTCCTGACACAATTCAAATAGCGAAGGGGGAGAGCCTCATGGGATAGGAACCACAAATCCGGATCGGCGACCGGGAAGAGCTTGTCTTCATGCTCGCCGAAGCTGCTGCTATCGAACACAACGTCATGTGCGGCTATCTCTACGGCGCCTGGAGCCTCAAGCGCGGCGAGCGTGACGGGCTGACGCCTGATCAGGCCAAGATTGTGACCGAATGGAAGCGGCTCATCACACAGGTCGCCATCGAGGAGATGACCCACCTGACGCTGGTTGGTAATCTGGCGATTTCCATCGGGGGCGCGCCGCATCTGTCGCGGCCGGAATTCCCGATCCCTTCGGGCGAACATCCGGCAGCAATCGACCTTGAACTCGCGGGCTTTTGCCATGCCCTTCTGGACCACGCGATCTTTTTGGAGCGTCCCGAGGGCGTCGAGCTGGCGGATGCGCCCGGCTTTGTGCCACCTGCGGAATATACCCGTGCCGCGCCGAAAGGCACGATCATGCCCTCATCGCAAGACTATAGCACCATCGGCCATCTCTATCGCGGCATCTTTCATGGCTTCGAGGTTTTGACCCGCCGCTATGGCGAAGAAAATCTCTTTTGCGGCACCATCGAGGATCAGATCACCCCCGCCGATGCCCCCCTGCCCGGCCTTTCCGTTATCAAAGACCTTGCCAGCGCCCGTGACGCCATCGAGACTATCGTCGAACAAGGCGAAGGGGCGCCGCAGCATTCCGAAGACTCGCACTACGCCCGTTTCCTTGCGGTCAAGGCGCAGCTTGAAGAGATGGTTGCCAAGGATCCGACCTTCCAGCCCGCCTGGCCCGTGGCCCGCAACCCCTGCGCCAAGGCGCCGATCCCCGGCAGCAACCGCATCCAGATCACCGACCCCGAGGCAGCACAGGTGCTCGACCTCGGCAATTCGCTTTATAACCTCATGCTGCGCTGTCTTGCCCAAGCCTGGGGCCGTGCGCCCGGCGAGGCGGTGACCAAGCAACTGATGGTCACCCTCGCCCGCGAGGCGATGTGGGCGCTCGTGCCGGTGGGCGAATACCTTGCCTCGCTTCCGGCAGGGCCGGAGCATCCGGGCCTGCACGCGGGGCTTTCCTTTTCGACCCTGCAGGATGTGCGAAGCCTGCCTGAGGGTCGCGGCGAGATGCTCTTCCTCTCCGAGCGGATGGAAGAGATTGCCAAACACGCCGAACGCCTTTTCCCAGAAGGGCATGAGCTCTGCAAAATCCCTGCCGCCGTTCGCAAGATGGCACGCAAGATCGAGGTGCCGGGGGCCGAGCCGAAACAGGTCGCAGCCCCCATCGTCAACGACAAGCCCGGCGCACCTGTGCCGGATGGCGAGGACGACCCCTTCGGCAGCGCCGAGGGCAAGGATATGACGCTGCACTTCAACACCAAGCGCTGCATCCATTCGCGGCGCTGCGTGCTGGGGGCGCCGGATGTGTTCCTGGCCAATGTCGTGGGTGAATGGCTCTTCCCCGACAAGATGCTCACCGCCGATCTGCGCGGCATCTGTCACACCTGCCCCTCGGGCGCGATCACCTATGATCCCAAGGGCGATACCCCGCCCGAGCCTGCGCCATTGGTCAACTCGCTCAAGCCCCGCGAAAACGGCCCCTATGCGGTCCACGCGACGATCCTCATGGATGGCAAACCCGACGGCTATCGCGCCACGCTCTGCCGCTGCGGCGCCTCGAAGAACAAGCCCTATTGCGACGGCTCGCACAACACCATCGGCTTCCGCGCCTCGGGAGAGCCGGAGACACGGCCCTCGGATCCCCTAAAAGTCCGCAATGGCGAATTGCGGATTGATCCCGAGGTCAATGGCCCCCTGCAGGTGACCGGCAACCTTGAGATTTGCACCGGCACCGGGCGCAACGTGGATCGGGTTCAGTCGGTGCGGCTCTGCCGCTGCGGCGGATCGAAGAACAAGCCGTTCTGCGACAATACCCACCTCAAGATCGGCTTCCGCAGCGACCAGTAGCCCTCAGAGATACCAGTCGTATTCCTGCCGCGAGATCGTGTCCATGAAGGCCTCGAGCTCGGCCGCTTTCACCTGCCTGTAGAGGTCGAGATAGTCCTCGCCGAAATAGTCGGTCAGGATCTCGGCCCGCCCAAGCGCCGCCAGCGCATCCCAGAAGGTATTGGGCAGGGTCTCGTCCAGCTCTGCGCCCGCGTTGCCTGTATGCTTGGCGCCGGGATCGAGCCGGTTCGTGAGGCCATAGTGGACGCCGGCCAGAACCGCAGCCGTGACGAGATAGGGATTGGCCTCGGCCCCCGCCACACGATGTTCGAGCCTGCGGGCGGCGCCATCGGTCACGGGCGGCAGGCGGAAGGCGACAGAGCGGTTGTTCTCGCCCCAGTCGCGGGTGACTGGGGTGAACTCGTCGGGCTTGAAGCGGCGGTAGACGTTGATGTTGGGCGCGAAGATCGCCATCGCCTCGTGCAGGGTGGCCTGAAGGCCGCCCACCGCGTGGCCGAGGAGCTTTTCTCCATCGGGACGAGCGGGATCAAAGATGTTGCGGCCCTCATCGTCCAAAAGGCTCATGTGGATGTGCAGGCCATTGCCCGAGAGGCCGGGAAAGGGCTTGGACATGAAGGTCACGTCAAAGCCCTGCGCCCGCGCCGCGCCCTGCACCGCCCGCCGCAGAAGGGCGGCATGATCAGCAGCGCGGAGGGGATCGGTCTGGTGTTCGAGATTGATCTCGAACTGCCCCGGTCCGTATTCGCAGATGACTGTGCTGACCGGCAAGCCCTGCGCCCGGCAGGCCTCCTGCAAGGCGTTCAGGATCGGGCTATATTCATCGAGCTTGGCGAGCGAGAGCACCTGCCCCTGCGACTCGCGCTCGCCGGTGACGGGCGAGGCGGCGGGGATCGGCGCGCCGTCCTCGGCGCGGCCGAGGTCGGTGAGATAGAACTCGAGCTCCAGAGCCACCACAGGCTTTAGGCCAAGGCCACGCACCATTTCGGTCACATCCGCGAGGATCTTGCGCGGCTCATACCAGAAAGTCTCGCCGTTTGTGGCGCGGGTCATCTGACAGAGCACCTGCCCACCCTTGCCACCACTCCACGGGATCGGTGCGAAAGTGCCGGCGAGGGGCCGCGCCATGCCGTCGGGATCACCATCGGAAAAGCCAAAGCCCATCGGATCGGCAGTGTTGCCGCGCACATCGACAAGCTGCATCGCCGCGCAAACCGGCGTCCCTGCTTTGAGCATTTTTGCGACATGGCCAACGGGAAGCCGCTTGCCTATCGCCCGCCCGCAGAGGTCGATCACTATCGCGTCGATATACTCGATGAAGGGATGCTCTTGCAGAAGCTCGTCAAGCTCGGTCTCGGTGGCAAACATGGGGTCTCGTCCGGTTCTGTTCCTTTGTAGGGATCATACCCACCCGAAGCCGACACGATAGCCCTTTCCTAGCCCTTTTCCGGCCGATGGGTCTCTTTGAGGGCAAGAAGAAGCCATAGGCCCGACAACGCCATCGCCCCTGCCGTCACCCAAAAACCCGCCTCAAGATGTCCCGAGGCATCCGCTACAAGGCCGATCGCCAATGCCCCAAAGGCATAGCCGAGATCGCGCCAGAAGCGGTAAACGCCCAGCGCCGAGCCGCGCCATTCGGGCTTGGCCAGATCGCCGACCGCGGCGATGAGGTTGGGATAGAGGAGCGCCATGCCGACGCCCGTCACCGCCGCCGCACCCGCCCACGCGAGCGGTGTGGACAGGAGCGGGAAGGCCGCGACCCCCACGGCGCAAATGGCAAAGCCTGCGACGATAGGCGGCTTGCGCCCGACCCTGTCGGAAAGCGGGCCGGTCCAGAGTTGGCTTGCACCCCAGACAAGCCCATAGGTCGCGGTGATCCAGCCGATGGTGACAAGGGCCACGCCCTGCGCCGCGAGGTAGACAGGCACCAGCGCCCACATCAGCGCGTCGACGAACTTCTCTACGCTGCCCGCCTGCGACAGCGCCTGAAAATCGCGGCTCTTCCATGTGACCAAGGCAAAGATGCTCTTGGCGGAGACTGCGGAGGCCTTGGCCGCGCCAACCGGAGGCCGCGTCTCGGCAAAGGCCAAGATCGCCGCCGCCAGCGCCAGAAGGTTGACGATCAGGCCGAAGGCGAAAAGCGCCGTGCGCGGATCGAATTGGCTGGCAAGATAGCCCGTCGCAAGACCCGCGATCGCCACGCCGCCATAGCCCGCGAATTCATTGACGCCAGTGGCAAGCCCGCGCTGGTCGGGGCGGGCGATGTCGAACTTGGCGGTCACGGTCATCGACCAGCAGAAGCCCTGATTGATGCCCAAAAGCACGTTTGCCGCGACGATCCAACCCCAGCTCGGCGCCAGCAGGATGACGAAGGGGATCGGCAGGGCGACGAGCCACCCCCAGATCAAGACCTTCCTTCGGCCCACGCTGTCGGACAGGCGGCCCGAGACAAAATTCATCGCCCCTTTGACAAGGCCGAAGCTGACGACGAAGGCGAAGAGCGAGGCAATGGACCCTTGAGCGACGCCAAATTCCGTTTCTGCAAGCGCGGGGATCACCGTCCGCTGCAGACCGATGGTTAGGCCCACGAAAAACACCTGCAAAAGCTGTTGCAGGAAGGGGCCGAGGTTTTCTCGCAGGCCCAGAGGTCGGGTTGGCACGGTGGTCATTTCGTCGATTCCGGTTGCACTTCTGGCCGTAGGAGCATATCATTCAAGAGATTTATTGAATGATACTTACGAACCGGCCCCCTCGATGTCAACGTCCAACAAACTCGCCCTGATCGACGAATACGCCTCTATCGCCCGCGCCCTCGCCTCGCCCCACCGGATGCGCCTTTTGGAGCAATTGGCCCAAGGCGAGAAAGGTGTCGATGCTTTGGCCGAGAAAACCGAGCTGAGCTTTGCCAACTGCTCGCAGCACCTTCAGGAATTGCGCCGCGTCGGGCTTGTGACAAGCCGGCGCGAGGGCAAGGCCGCCATTTATCGGCTGACCGACGACGACACGCTGCGCCTGATGGCGCTGATCCAGAAGATCGCCCGCCAAAACATCGACCGTGTCGACGAAATCCTCGATGGGATCGCCGGCGGGATCGAGCGGCCCGAGCCTGTCTCGCGCGAGGTTCTGGCCGAGCGGTTGGCGGCGGGCGACGTGGTGGTGCTCGATATTCGCCCGCCTGAGGAATTCGCGGCGGGTCACATCCCCGGCGCCCTCAGCGCACCGCTGGACGAGGTAGGCCAACTGGCCGAAAGCCTCGACCCGTCAACGCCGATCTATGCCTATTGCCGCGGCCCCTATTGCCTTTATGCCGACCGCGCCGCCGCCGAACTGCGCCAGCGCGGGTTTGATGCCCGAACGGTCGAAGGCGGCCTGCCCGACTGGCGTGCGGACGGCCGCCCCGTAGCGACGGATGACAAGGCGGTCGACGCTGTAATCTAGCGGCTCAGCCGAGCTGATAGCCTGGCGTTGACTTCGAGATCGCCAGTTCCTCGGCGTCCATATCCTCGGGGATGCCTTCAAACAGCGGCGTCGAGAGATAGCGCTCGCCGGTATCGGGCAACATACAGAGGATAACGGAACCCGGAGCCGCTTTCGCTGCGACCTTCATCGCAGCGGCAAAGCTCGCGCCGCCCGAGATACCGGTCAGGATCCCCTCTTTCCGGGCCAGCTTGCGCGCCCATTCGACACCCTCGGGCCCGGGGATCGGCAGAAGTTCGTCATAGCCCGCGCCATCGAGAAGCTCTTGGAGCACGAAAGGAACAAAGTCCGGCGTCCAGCCTTGGATCGGGTGCGGCTGGGCGATGGTCTGGCTGGCGGCGGGGGAATGGTCGGCGTTGCGCTTCTGCTCCTCGCCCTGCCCGACAATCTGGGAATTGGCGGGTTCGGCCATGATAATCTTGGTCTCGGGTCGTTCGCGGCGCAGAACCCGCGCCACGCCGGTGATCGTCCCCCCGGTGCCATAGCCCGAGACGAAATAATCCAGCCGGTCGCCCTCGAAATCGCCAAGGATCTCGTGGCCTGTTGTCATTTCGTGGATATCGGCGTTGTCGGCGGTCTCGAACTGATGGGCAAAGAACCAGCCATTCGCCTTCGCCAGCTCTTCTGCCTTGCGATACATCCCGATGCCCTTCTCGGCCCTCGGGGTCAGCACAACCTTTGCGCCGAGCATCCGCATCAGCCGGCGCCGCTCGACCGAAAAGCTATCGGCCATGGTGACAACAAGCGGATAGCCCTTCTGCGCGCAGACCAATGCCAGGCCAATGCCGGTGTTGCCGCTCGTCGCCTCGACCACGGTCTGGCCCGGCTTGATCCGGCCTTCCCTCTCGGCGGCTTCGATGATGTTAAGAGCGAGGCGGTCTTTCACTGAACCGCCGGGATTGAAGAACTCGGCCTTCACATAGAGCCGAACACCGGCCGGCGCGAGGTTGTTGATCCTTATGCAGGGCGTATCGCCAACTGTATCGAGAACTGAATCGAACACGCGCCCTCGGCCGTGCAGGTGCCGGATTTCATCTGATCTGTGCATGGAGTCCTCCAAAGGGATAGGTCAGCAAATACGCCTTCGCAGATGATCATAGCACAATCCGGCGCAGTCTCGATGCGATCCATTGGGAGAACGGAAAAGAAAAACGCCCGGTCAATCGCCGGGCGCTCTGTGGTAATTTGGTGCGCCTGAGCCAAACAAACGCGAACCAGATTCTCGTCTGGCCTGCCTCGGGGCCTAGGCGGTGTGTTTGATCGTGAAGAAGTAAACGTTCCCGTCCTGATGATGCTCGACCAGTTCGTTTCCGGTGGTGCGGCAGAAGGCTTCAAAGTCCTTCACTGCGCCCGGATCGGTCGCCTGAATTTCCAGGGTGCCGCCGGTCGGAACATCCTTGAGTGCCTTCTTGGCCCGCAGGATCGGAAGCGGGCAGTTGAGGCCCTTCGCGTCGAGAGTTACGTCAGCCATTCGTGTAATCCTTTAGATATAGAGGTTAATTTCACTTTTGGTCGCGACCTCGACCCAAGACGCCGCGCCGCCAATGGCGACACCGTCGATCAGGTCTTCGCGCTTGTACTCAAAGAGATCGAGAGTCATCTGGCAGGCAATCATATTGACCTCGGACTCGATGGCCATCTCGCGCAGCTCTTCGACCGAAGCGACGCCCTTCTTCTTGATGAGGTTCTTCATCATCGCGGTGGTCAGCGCCGGCGCGCCCGGCAGGGCGGCCATGATGTTGGGCATGGCCATGTGGCCGCCCATCATCGGCATTTCCATCGCCGAGTTGCCGAGGGTCGTTACCTTCAGGTTCATGTCTTTCTTCAAAAGGCCGAGGCCGTAGAAGGTAAAGAACATGGTGACATCAAGGCCCATCGCCGCGGCGGTGGTGGCCAGTATGAACGGAGGATAGGCCCAGTCGAGCGTGCCCTTCGTTACGATGATCGACATCGACTTTGCGTTTTGTTCGTCCGCCACGGGACATCCCTCCCATAATACTCCGGGCCTGGCGACCCGGATCTAGATCTGCGCCCTTAGATCAGGCGCATCCTGCAAATTCATCAGCGGCCATCTTGGCCTCATAGGGCGCTGCAACTGCTGCGCCGGGGGTCAGGATCGCATCCGCTTCGCCCTGATCGGCCGGCTTGACCCGCACCATCCAGCCGGCGCCGTAGGTGTCGCTGTTGGCCAGCTTGGGATCATCGACGAGCGCCGAGTTCACCTCGACGATCTCGGCGGTAAAGCCCAGTTTGGCCGGACCGACCCATTTGCCGCTTTCGACGGTGGCACAGCTTTTGCCGGCCTCGATCGTCTTGCCCGCTTTCTTGCCGGTAAAGGCCACAAGCTGGCCGGCCATGCCGGTCGCGATCATGGTCATGCCGGCGGTATAGGTGCCGTCGCCTTCGGGGCGATACCACAGGTTGTTCGGCACGTCGTAAAACAGATCGTCCGGAAGATTACATCCACGTACCACTGGCATCGGTCGACTCCTTCGTCTTCTTCAATTCGTTATGGTGCTGTCCGCACTGTGCAGCGGACGCGATGAGCAGCAGAAATCGCCCAAGCCACTTTCATGGAGTTTGCCTCCGACGAACAATCCCAGATGCCGCAAGACATGGGCTTCGAGCATCAGGTGGTGGCGAGCTTGGGCAAGGTCGCCCTCGGATAATGACATCTCGACAACGTTCCGCAAATACACAAGTTCACGGCAGGTCTCGCGGCAGGCGTTGAACGAGGGATTGCCCTTTGCCCCCTGACGATGCAGCGCCAGAAGGCGATAGCCCTCGACCTCTTCGTCGGTTGGAACGTTGCCTGCGGCCTCGACCCAAGCCTCGAGCACGACCTCACCTGCGCCAAGGAGCCGCTTGGCAGCTTCGAGAGGCGCAGAGTCGGAGGCTGCCGAAGCCGCCACGGCATCGGCCAGCGCGATCGCGCCATCGAGATCGAGGGGCGCCTGCAAGGTCATCCGAGGCCCTTTTCCTTGAGGAAGGCGCGCGAGTCCGACAGGTTTTCCTGAACGCCCACTTTCGAGGCCGAGAGGCCCAGCGCCATGCCCAGAAGCTGGGTGAAGTAGAGGATCTTCACGTTGGTCTTGCGGCCCAGAACCTTCTCGGCGCGGACCTGATGCATCTCGAGGCCGGTGTGGCAGGTCGGGCATTCGGTGGCGATCACCTCGGCCCCGCAGGCCTCGGCCGTTTCGATGATGTTGAGAACGAGCTTCGTCGACATATCGCTGTCCGAGAGCGAATGCGCGCCGCCACAGCAGGCAGTTTTCAGCGGAAATTCGACATTCTCGGCGCCGGCGGCGGCGAGGATATCATCCATGAAATGCGGCTTGGCGGTCGACTCGGTGCCCGGGCCCTTGTCCTTTTCAGGGAAGATGTGGCGCGGGCGGGTGTACATACAGCCGTAGTAGTTGGCGACC
The DNA here is from genome assembly GCA_009920775.1 of Paracoccaceae bacterium. Lineage (GTDB taxonomy): Bacteria > Pseudomonadota > Alphaproteobacteria > Rhodobacterales > Rhodobacteraceae > RFZI01. Next base: position 16,901 of record RFZI01000014.1, read on the forward strand.
TTGATGCCCTTGAGCGAGTTCTGGACGCGCTTGGCCAGCTCTTCCTCGCCCACGGCCTTCTTGATCCAGTCGAGCGCGTGGATCGTCTCGACCTTGCCGGGCTTGTAGGCGTCGTGGCCGGCCTTGGCGCTGATGCGCTCGTTCACCTCGACCGATTTCGGATCGTTGGCGAGATCGTACTCGGCTTTCTTGAGGTTATGATAGCAGCCGTTGCAGGGCGCCATGACCTTGTCGAAGCCCATATCCTCGGCGATCGAGAGGTTGCGGGCGGAGAGATAGGTCTGGATCTTGGGGTCTACGTTCTTGACCTCCATCGCGCCGCAGCAGTTCCAGTTCTCAAGCTCCACAAGCTCAAGCCCCAAGGATTTGCCCACCGCTTTGGTCGAGCGGTTATAGGCGTGGCCGGTGCCTTCAAGGGCGCAGCCCGGGTAATAGGCGACCTTTTTGAGATCGTTGCTGCCGTCCATCAGTGGCCTCCCTTGGCGCCGACAGCGGCACGGTTCGCCGCTTCGACCTCTTGCACATATTCATTGATTGCCCGGCGCGATTTGGCCCAATTGCGGGTGCGCGGGCGCCGCACGACCGCCATGCCCATCCGCATCAGGTAGAAAACCGGGAAGCGGAAGGCGAGGCCCTTGATCAGCGCCACCAGCCACGGCTGGGCGAGGGGCTGTTCGGTGCGGCGGAAGAAATTCATGATGACGCGGCTTTCCTCGATCTTGCCGGTCTTGATGACCTGACCCGAGAATTCCTCGTCAAATTCGGTCGAGGGGCTCTTGGGCGTGTGGCCCTTGAGCTCGAGCCAATGCGCGGTGGCCTTCATCACGCCCTCGGGCACCACGTCGCGCGGGCAGGCATAGGTGCATTTGTTGCAGGAGACGCATTGCCAGATGATGTCCTTGTCGCGCAGCAGCTCTTCTTCCATCCCGAGGCGGATGAGATAGATCCAGTAGCGCGGGTTGAACTCGGGGTTCACGGCGTTGACCGTGCAGGCGTTTGTGCATGAACCACACTGCCAGCAACGATGGATATTCTCGCCGCCCGGCAGGGCCGCGATTTCGTCCTGCATATCGTCATTGTAATCGGTCAGCGAGCGGCCCGTGATAAAGGTGCTCCAATGGCCGGACACATCGACGCCGTCGATGACGAGGCTCTCGTTCTCGACGAGATTCTCCTTCCGGATCAGGGACTTTTCATGAATTGGCACGGGGAGCCTCCGGTTCGGGAAGTGCTGGGGTTCCCCCCAGGAAATGAGCTTGGCCGTCGATCAGACGCAGGCGGGTGCGGCCGGTTTCGGTGTCCACGGCATCAAGGCCGAGCATCCGGCGGGTATGCAGCATCGGATCGCCTTCCATCGAGAAGTCGGTCCGCAGGTATTGCCCGCCCCGGTCGTTGATATAGGCCGCATAGACATGGGCCATGAGAAGATCGGTATAGAAGGGCAGATCGCGAAAGACGCCTTCGGCGGCGAGAAAGCCCTGAAGCTCTTCCGACAGGGTCGAATGCATCAGGTAGTCGTCATCCGCGTTGATCTGCGCGGCGTCGACATCCTCGGCGTGCCAGATCTCGCGCAGGACGCCGGTCTTCACCTTGGCATCCCAGACCCAGCGGCACATGAGCGGATAGCGATCAGGCGCCGTGAAGTGCAGAACCTCGGCCGCCAGATCGCGCACCCAGCGGTGCGCCTTGTCGGCCGGGAAAGAGGCCACAAATCCGGCGATCCGCTCGTCGGCGGTGGCGGTGTCGGACCAGCCTGTGAGAAGCTCGACCAAACGCTGGCGCATGATCGAGAAATCATTGTCGGCCAGCCATTGGCCGATGCGGCGGCGCACCGGGGTCACAAACGCGGCGAGGTCGAGGAATTCCTCTTTCGTCAGCTTGTCGATGTGGCCCTTGCCCAGAAGTTCCTCAAAGAGCGAGGCCTTCAGCATCAGCGCGGTGATATAGCGCTCGACCCCGCCTGTGGGCTCGGCCGACTGCACCATGTTCTCGAACGCCCGCCGCAAGCGGTGGCCCGATAGGTCCAGCACCGGCGCCGAGGGCACCGGGGCAGACTTTTCGGCCTGGCGGGCGAAACCGAACATTACTCAGCCGCAACCTTTCCAGCAGGTTTGAAGTTGAGCGCAGCCATCGCGGCGGCCTGGCCTTGGGCGATCGAGTCGTCGATCGTCTCGGGGCCGGTCGCGGCGCCCGCGACGAACACGCCGGGGCGGTTGGTCTCGGCCAGATGCGCATAGGTCGATTGCTTGGCGATGTAGCCATATTTGTTGAGATCGACACCAAAGACCGAGGAAATCGTCATGTTGTCGACGTTGGGATCCATGCCGATGGCGTGAACGACCATATCGAAGGGGATCGAGACGGGGCGCTTGATCAGCGTGTCCTCGCCCTTCACCAGAAGCCGCTTGCCGTCCGAGGTGACCTCGGCGATGCGGGCCTTGATGTATTTGACCTTATGCTCTTCTTGGCTCGCCCAGTAATAGTCGCCCTCGTAGAGGCCGAAGGTCCGAATATCCATGTAGTAGATATAGACGTTGGTCTTGGGCGAAAGCTCGCGGATCTCCATCGCGATATTGGCCGAGACGGTGCAGCAGATTTTCGAGCACCACTCGCGGCCGATCTGACGGTCGCGCGAACCGACGCAGAGCAGGATCGCCACGCGGTCCGGCACGCGGCCGTCGGAGGGGCAGCGGATACCCTTGCCCGACGAGATCATCTGTTCGACCTGAACGGTGGTTACGACATCGGGAAAGGTGCCAAAGCCCCACTCGGGCTTGTTCACACTGTCAAAGTGGGTGAAGCCGGTCGTGAGGATCGTCGATCCCGCCTCGATCTTGGTTCCGTCCTTCAGCGTCGCGGTGAAAGCACCGGGCTCGCCCTCGAAGCTCTGCACCTGAGCGTTCAGGCGCACATCGACACCCTCGCGGCCCTGCACACGGTCGACCATGGCGCCGATGGCGTCCTTGGCCCATTCGTGCGAGGGGACGAGCTTGGCATAACCATCAAGGATGGGCGCGCCGCCGAGCCTGTCTTCCTTTTCGACCAGAACAACCTTCTGGCCGGCCGAGGCGAGGGCGTGTGCTGCCGAGAGCCCGGCGGGTCCGCCGCCGACGATAAGAACGGGTTTCGTCACAACTATGCTCCTGCGATCGCTTTGGGCCGAACGTAGCCGGGGCCCGAGGTGATGGCCCGCTTGGGGTCGTATAGGGTTTCGATGCGGCCGGCCTTGACCTCGTCGAGGTAGCCTTCGAACTCGGCTTTGGCCTTCTCCCAGTCGATGCCCATCTTCTCCAGAAGGGTCTCGAAGGGCGAGGCGTGCCAGTGCAGCTGCGCCAGCTTGTAGGGATGTGCGCCCATGGTCAGCGCGGCGAACTGGCAATCGGCCATGACGGGCAGCGCATAGACCTTATCGACCGCCTTGCCGATCCACTGGTTCTTGTCGAGCGTGGTGATACAGCCGGTGTCGTGGCCGATCATCACATCCGAACGGGCCTCTTCCACGGCGACCTTGATCTTGCGGTCGATGGCGAAAGAGCGGGTGAATTCGCGCTCGCCGATGATGTGGCGGAAGCCGAAGCCGCAGCAATCATACCAAGTCGAATAGTCGATCACCTGCGTGCCCAGCGACTGAAGAAGGCCGGTGGTCACGGCCACACGGTCGCCGTTCATCACGGTGTCGTCGTAGATGACGTCTTCGGGGACCATCTTGTAGACGTGGCAGGCGGGGTGAACGGTCGAGCGGATGTTCGAGACATCCACCGTCTGGCGATCCTTGATGCGGTGGCGCATGACGTGCAACCACTCGGAATAATGGACGATCTCTTCGGGGATCAGAAGCTTGCCGTCGACAAGGCGGCCCAGCTTGCCAAGGATCGTCTTGACCTCTTCGCGCAGCTCGGCCGAGTGCAGAAGGAAGCCGCGAATTTCCTTGTAGTTTCCAAAGGATGTGCCGCAGTGGACGAGCGGGTAATAAGTGCCCTCAGGCAGGCCCTGCGACTTAGCCGAGACATAGGCCTGATGGAAATTCCGCAGGAACACGGCGGCGAGCGAAACCACGTTGCCGATGCCCGAACCGTGATAGTTCCACGCGGTGCAGGAGGTTTGGTCGGTCTCGTCGAGATAGTTCAGGCCGAGCTGGTTCTGGATCCAGAGGATCGACGAAGGATAGCCCGGGATATTGCCGCACTGGCCACAGGATTTGTGGTGCCAGAGGTTGTTGGTGGGGATCTTCTTGTCCCAGCCGAAAAGCGTCTTGGCCATCACCGGCTCGTGGACGTCGGTCACGCGGTGAACCTTGATCTCGCCTTCTTTTTCAAGCTGCCACATGATGTCGCGCACGTCTTCCTTGCGCTCTTTCGAGGTCAGAAGTGCGCGCTTGTCGATCCGCGCCTCGACCCAGTCGGTCGCGCGGCGGGCTTCGGTGGTGCTCAGCTTGGTCGGCGTCCAATCGGCCCCAAAGCCGTTGTAGGCACCCGATTTCGAACCATTGGTAGTGTCGTTGGCCATAATGTCCTCCGTCCGTGCAGTTGCAGCTACAGGCGTATCAATCGTCGTCGTCTTCGTCGTCTTGCTCGTCGAGCCAGTCTTCCCATTCCTCGCGCTTCTCATCCATCACGTCGGCAACAACGTCGAAGAGGTTTTCGTCAACCGTCTCCAGCTGTTTGAGAACGCCGGTCGCCTCCCAGATGGTGTAGAGTTCGACCGAGGTTTTGAGGTTCACTTCCCACGCCGTGTCGAGCGTGTGCATCGTCGGCATCGGGATCGCTTTGCGCAGGATCATCAAAGGCGCATCGACCTTGGCCACGTTGGGGCCCCAGTCGGGGAAGGCCTCTTTGGTGATCATGTTGGGGGCAAGCTGGTTGCCGGTGGAAACCACCTTGAGAAGCACGCGGCTGAAGGGCCGGAGCACCTCTTTGACCGATTCAAACTCGTGCTTGATCGCCACTTCGCGCATGATCATTACGAGGCCGCCGGGCGAGTTTTCGAAGGGGCAGCGGGCGGCGCAGGTATAGCACTGGGCGCAGGCCCAGATCTTTTCCTGCATCGCGTCATAGATGCCTTCGAGGTTCTCGGTCCAAAGAAGCTGGACGATCTCGCGGGGGCTATAATCGTAGTAATGCGCCGAGGGGCAGGTGGCCGTGCAGATGCCGCAGTTGAGGCAGCCGTGAATCTCGTGGCTATAGGTCGGATGGTTCCGGATATCGTCGAAGATTTCTTCGAGCTGTTCCCGGCTGACCGGCGCACCGTCTGAGACCGGATCGGCGATCGGCGGTAGCGGGATCGACGAATGGGCTGTCATGGCTTCGGCCTCCCTTGGCGACGTCAGTAGGTCAGAACGCGAACGTCATCGTCTTCCATGATGGATTCAATCACATGGGCCCCACCCACGATCCCTTCGCATTCGGGGATCAGGTCGTCGGCGGTCATGTCAAAGAGATCAAGGTTGGGCGAGCAGCAATAGAATTTGGCGCCTGCCTCATGCGCATCCTTGATGAAATCGTAGACAGTCTTGGGCGAGCCTTCCTTGACCACGAGCTTCTCGGCTTCACCCTTCTTCATTAGGCGGCCGGCGGTGGCGGTGCAGATGACCTCGACCTCGTAATCCATCGCTGCCGCGACAGTTGCCTGAAAGAACGGAGCACCCAGCTCTTCCCCGTTGCGAGGGTCGGTATTGACCATCACGATAATCAGCTTTTCCGCCATAATTCCTCCCTTTGGCGCCGAACCCAAGACTCCCCATCCAGAGTGTGTCGCCCATTCCTCAACAAAATCTTATATGTAAAATTTAGCATGTCAACGAGACTGTGCCCCGATGCATGACCATCATCTTCCCGAGGAAAGGGCGCGTCACATCCAGCCGCAGTGATCGACGATCGAAACCATGAGCCTGCTGAGCGCTTCGGCGATCTCGGCCTGCCGGTCTCCAAGTTCGACAAGCGCCGACACAGTATCGTCAGGAGTTTCAGCGAATTCCATGATCAGATCTTCTGCCATGCCGCGCTTGTAGCCGGGGTGACCGACCATGCCGAGGCTGTTGCCATTGACCGCAAAAGCCATGATCTCGCCGTTCGGACCGAGCGCCGAAATCTCGGCGGATTTTGGCGGAACGGGGCGATCCCGAAGATAGGAGGCCATCGGAAAATCGCTCGGCAGCGTCGCGCCAAAGGCCGAATCGGCCACCGGATTGATTCGCGACACGTCAAAGCGCAGGGGAGCTTCGGCCGCCCCTCCTCCGGCAGCCACCGAAAGGATCACCGCGCCAAGGCCAAATCCCAAGACCGGAAGCCCCGCATCAAGGAAAGCCTTGGTCAGCCGCAATTCGGGGCCGAGGCTGGGCAAGATATGTCCGCTGACCACGCCATACGGGCCTGCGCCCAGAAGCACCAAGCCGTCGAAGCTTCCGGTGACGGACGGGATAGACCCGCCCGCCGTAAAAGGCCGGCGATACTGGAAGCGGACGTTGCGCCCTTCCATATGGTCTTCCATGAAGCCGAGGTATTCCGACTCGGTATGCTGGATAACGCAGAGGTTCTTCATGGCTGCGCGGTCGCGGCCATCACGGCCTTGGCGATATCGGCCCCGGTGATACCCGGCATCTCGATGCCGTTGCCCTCAAGGGCTGCGTCCGCAACAGCCGCAAGCGCCGCCTCGTCGAGATCGCAGCCGCTGAGCGCTGCGGCCACCATGTCGATCCCTTCGGGCGGCAGGCAGGTGAAATCGCCGCTGATATCCAGCTCCTGAACCTTGCCATCGTGGCTCACCAGCCGCGTGCGGATCATCCCGCCCGGCGCCTTGTGGCCGCCTTCCGAGATATGCGTGTGTTCGGAAATCTTAACACCATGCGCCACCGAACGGCGGGCCTTCATATAGGTCCAGTCGGGATCGGCAAGCTCGGCCTCGGCCCGTGCAATGGCGGCCAGCTCTTCCTCGGTTGGCTGGTCATAGACCGGCTCGACCTTGAGCACATCGGCGCAATGCTTGAGGAACCGCGCCTTGATATCGGCCCGGTCAGGCAACTGGCCCAGCTGTTTGACCATCGTCGTCATATAGTCGTCGAGCGTCTGGCGCAGCTTGTCGCGGAACTTCTCGGACGGGACCTTGAGGCATTTCGACATGGTCTCGGTATCGAAATCGAGCATGAAGCTGCCGACCATCACGGTCGCCTCGCCAATCGAGGCAGCCCCCGTGCCGCCGATCTTGCGGCCATCGACGTGGATATCATTCACCGGGCGATAGTTGGCGTTTATCCCCATCTCCTTATAGGTCCGCACCACGGGCTCGATGAACAGGGGGTAGAGATTGACCGCAAACTCCGGCGCCTTGTCGCGGGGATAGATGAAGTGGGTGAAAAGCTGGTTCTCGTCGAGATAGACCGCGCCACCGCCCACATGGCGGCGATAGATCGGCAGGCTATTGGCCTTGCAGAAATCCTCGTCGACTTCCTTGGCGACTTCTTGGTGCATCCCCACGCAAACATAGGGCGTCTGCGGTGAAACGAGCGACAGGATGGGATCGCTATCGGGGCCGATGGTTTCGGCAAGGCCGTGATAGACGGCTTGGCTCCGCAACGCCGAGACCATCCCGAAATCTATGACTCTGAGTTTCATGCAACCCTCCCACAGGCAAAGCCGACAAAACATATCAGCTTTTCTTAATGTGCCTGTGAAACTCCATTAGGGGAAGAGGAAAGGTCAGGCGGTCTGGGCGAGGGCCGAAAGCGGCTCGATGGTGGCCATGTTCTTTGCCCCGAGGTCAGCCAAGACCCACTCGGCCATCGAGAAATCCTCGGCGGCAGTATGTCTGACGTCAGCGCCAATGGGACGGTTTAGGGCGATTTGATAAAGAGGGCTACAAAGACGAGAGCCGATGCAACGTAGGATGTAAAAGTGATCCAGTCCGCTGCCATATCCAACCTTGTTTCCCCCTAGGTCCCCGGTGCGACACGACCAAATCTCGGCGCTCGGTTCAACACATTTCCACGCTCTTCCAAGTCGCACGAGGCGTGCCGTATGACACTACCCCAGGAGACGCAGCCATGCGTTCATTATCGTCGGACCTCTCGGCCGATTGATTTTGGAAAGTTGACCGAAGCGGCATTTGAAGCGTAGCCTTGGCCATTGTCACTCGCTATGCTGACTATCTTCGCCATCGTCTACGGCCTCGACTTCATCGCAACCCTGCCGCCGACGATCCGCCTGACTGTCGGCGCCTTCGGGCGCGAGATGGGGTCGGCGGTCTTTGGCTGGATCTACGCCTCGCACCATGTAGCGGCCGGTCTGATGGCCTTTGGTGCAGACGTCAGCCGCGATGCGATCGGCACCTAAGTCCCTGCATTCCTCGTTGCCGGCGTCCTGTGCCTTTTTGCGACGGCAAGTTTCTTCTTCCTGCAAAAATCGGCGCTTCAAATCCCCGCGACCGCCTCGGCGCAGGGCCTGTCCTTCCCCGCCAGGGGCGCTGCTTCTGGGCGAAGTGATCGACCGGAAGGGCAAGAGGCGTGACATCCACCTCAAAGGCTCGGGTCGGACGCCATTTTCCCGTGGTGGCGATGGCAAGGCTGTCCTCGGCCCCGTCTTGCGCGAATTTTTAATTGGCGAGGCGATGCACTCGCTTGGCGTGCCGACAACCCGCGCGCTCGCGGCAAGTCTGACGGGCGAGATGGTCTGGCGCGAAGGCGGGAAGCCCGGCGCGGTCTTGGCGCGGGTCGCATCCTCGCATCTGCGCGTGGGCACCTTCCAGTTCTTCGCCGCCCGCGGTGAGACAGACCGACTGCGCCAGCTGGCGGATTATGCCATCGCGCGGCATTTCCCCGATCCAAAAGGCGCAGACGACCGATATCTGCAGCTTCTCTCCCGCGTCAGCGAGGCGCAGGCGCGGCTCGTCGCCCAGTGGGTCAACGTCGGTTTTGTCCATGGCGTCATGAACACCGACAACGTCGCCATTTCCGGCGAGACCATCGACTATGGCCCCTGTGCCTTCATCGACGTCTACGATCCCAAGGCCGTGTTCAGCTCGATCGACCGCAACGGCCGCTATGCCTATGGCAACCAGCCAAATATCGCCCAATGGAACCTCGCCCGATTTGCCGAGAGCCTGCTCGACCTGATCGATCCCGACGACAGCGACGCCGCTATCGCCAAGGCGACCGAGGCGCTGAACCATTTCCCGCATCACTATCAGGCGGAATGGCTCAAGGGTGTTCGGGCCAAGCTCGGCCTGATGAAAGACCTGCCCGACGATCTTGATTTGGCCAACGATCTTCTGGCCCTGATGGCCGAGAGTCGTGCCGACTTTACCCAGACTTTCCGCTCTCTTTCCGACGTAGCACGCGGGTCAGATGCGGCCTTCCGCGACCGTTTCCTCAATCTTTCTGCAATCGACCTGTGGCTCGGCCGCTACGGGGAGCGAAGCGTCGAAGAAGATATTCCCGCCGACGCGCGAGCCGCGGCGATGGACCGGGTCAACCCGATCTACATCCCGCGCAATCACAAGGTCGAAGAGGCTCTGGAGGCCGCCGAGAGGGGAGAAATGGCGCCTTTCGACAGGCTCCTCGCCGCAATCACCTCGCCCTTCGAGGGGCGCGAGGATTTGGAGGCCTATGCCCAACCCGCCCCCGACGACTTCGGACCCTACACGACCTACTGCGGCACCTAGGCTACCTGCGCGCGATCCACGCGCCGTTGGCCTTTGAAGAGGCCAGCGCCGCCTCGATAAACCACATCCCCTCATGCCCCGCCTCGATGCCCGGCAAGAGCGGCCTCTCGCTTCCGGCGATAACATCGGCGATCTCGTCGTAGAGCGTGGCAAAGGCTTCGAGATACCCTTCGGGATGCCCCGGCGGAATGCGGGTCCAATCGGGGCCCGAGCCAGTGCCGCCCCGCGTCAGAATCTGCTTGGGCTCGCCCAGACGGTTCAGGGCCATCCGGTTGGGATCTTCCTGCCCCCACTCGAGCCCGCCCTTCTCGCCATAGACCCGCAAGGACAGACCGTTCTCGTTGCCGACCGCGACCTGACTGGCCCAAAGCATCCCCCGAGCGCCGCCGTCAAAACGCAAAAGAATATTGGCGTTGTCATCCACCCGCCGCCCCGGCCCGAAGGAGTGCAGATCGGCCGCCAGCGCCTCGACGCCAAGGCCTGTGACAAAGGTTGCGAGATTGAGCGCGTGGGTACCGATATCGCCAATCGCTCCTGCTCCGCCGGTTTTTGCGGGATCGGTGCGCCATCCAGCTTGCTTTTGCCCTTCGGTTTCGACCACCCGCGAAAGCCAGTCCTGCGCGTATTCGACCTGCACCACGCGGATCGCCCCAAGGGCGCCCTCGGCAATCAACTGGCGGGCGTGGCGGATTAGGGGGTAGCCCGTGTAATTGTGGGTCAGAAAGAACCGCGCCTTGCTCTTTTTGGCAGCGGCGACCATTGCCTCGGCCTCTTCCATGCTCGCGCAAAGAGGCTTGTCGCAGATCACATGGATTCCCGCCTCGAGAAAGGCGATCGCCGGTGCGGCATGAAGGTGATTGGGGGTAACGATGGCAACGGCTTCGATTCCATCGGCCCGTGCCGTCTCGGTTCGTGCCATGTCGGAGAAATCGGCATAGGCACGATCGGCGCCAATCCCCAGATCGGCCGCGCTATCGCGTGCCCGCGCCGGATCTGAGGACAACGCCCCCGCAACAAGATCATAGCGCCCGTCCATCCGCGCGGCGATCCGGTGCACCCCGCCGATAAGCGCCCCGCTCCCGCCGCCCACCATTCCCAGCCTGATTTTGCGCATAGTTTTCCCTCCGATTGGCACCAATCAAATCAACTTAGAAACTTGGTCGCAATCCCTTCCTTCCGGCCCGCTTCTGCCAGATGATAGAGCCATGCCACGAGAACGCAGAGAGCCGCCATGGTCCACCAGAGCGCGGTTCCGCCGCAGATATGCAAGAGGCCGCCACCCACAAGCGGGCCGATGGCAAAGCCGAAACCGGCAAGCGAAGAGGCGCCCAAATAGCTGCCTTTCATGTCTTCTGGAGCCATGCGGTCGATGATCAGATTGATCGTCGGGAAGAGGATCACCTCGCCGATCGACAGGGCGATAATTGCGAAAAGGATCGTGTATTGGGACGTGATCGGCACCAAGGCGAGCATGGCAAAGGCAACGGCCATAAGCCCGATCCCCAGCATCGCCCGATAGAGCGGGGCCACGCGTTGCAAGGCTGCCAAGAGCGGGAATTGAAGGACAAGGACGGTCGCGGCATTGGTCAGCGTAACTTTCGGATAAAAGGTCACCGGATCAATTTCTCCGCCTTGCTGGATATACTGGATCAGACCGGCCTCGAGCTGGGAATAGGCGATGCCGCCTATGCCGAGTGCGAGAACGAAAACCTGAAACGACTTGTCCTGCGCCAGAACCCTCAACGCCTCGGAAAAGGAAAACGCCTTGCCCGCCACGCGCCCGCGCGGCGGGGTGCGGAAAAAGATGAATAGGGCCACAAGGAGGTAGACCGTCAGGACAACTGCGACGATTAGAAAAGTCTCTTGCCGCCCCGTCAGCCCCCAGGCCACCCCGACCACCGGCCCGAAAGCGGCCCCGAGGTTGAGCGAATAGTAACGCATATGCAGCGCGAGATCCTTGGCGTCGCGGTCTTCCAGCTCGTCGGTCAGGAGGGCCCGCCCCGGAGTTTCGATCGCATTGGACGCGACGCTTTCAACCAGCATCGCGAAAAGGATCACCCAGAGATTTTCCGTTACACCCAGCAAAGCCAGCGACAGGATGGCGACCACAAGCCCCAAGACGATGATCCGACGGCGCCCGAACCGGTCGGAAAGGTAGCCGATATAAAGCCCCGTCGTCGCAGCCGCGAGGCCAGAGATGCTCAGAAAGACGCCTACCTGAAAGGTATCAAGCCCGTGGTCGCGATGCAGGATCACGGCAAGATAGGGCCAGACCATAAAGAACACGAACCTGCTGGCCATCGTAGCAAGAATGATCAGCCAGACAACCGGCGTGAACTGGGAAATCGACCGAAACACAATGGGCCCCTGTAAATTGAGTTCCGGCTATGATCCCTGG
>RFZI01000131.1 GCA_009920775.1 Paracoccaceae bacterium
TTTCGGCCTCTGAAACGAAGGAAAAACCGTCGGCCCCGACGACGACATTGGGATGAAGAATTGCGCGTGCCCCTATGCGGACTTTTCTGCGTATCCTCACCCCGTCGAGCACAAGGCAATCAGGGCCGATCACAACGCCGGGGGCAATCGACGAATGCGCCCCGATCCGGCATCCGGCGTCGATCTTGGCGCCGGCACCGATCACGACGAAGGGACCGATCCCCACATCGTCGCCGATTTCGACATCCGGCGCCACAACCGCACTGGGATGGACACCCGCGCCGCCAATCTTTTGATCGTCGAGATACCCAGTCAGGCGCGCCATCGCCAAACGCGCGCGCGGCACGGCAATCGCCGCCTCCAGTCCTAGCGCCTGCCAATCGGCACCGGGCCAGATAACGGCGGCGCGGGCGCGACCGGTCTTCAGCGCTGGGCCATAGGCGGGGCTCATCGCAAGCGCCAAATCGTCCGGTCCGGCAGACGCGGGCTCGGAGGCTGTCTGGATGACAAGAGAGGTATCTCCGAAGGCTTCCGCCCCCAGCGCCTTGGCAATATCTGCGATCCTGTGGCCCATGGCTGCCCCCTGCTTTGTCAGGGATTTAGCCCCGAACAGCCCGCACCGCTACCCCTTCTCGCGCGAGCGCGTCCCAAATCTTGGCATCCCGGCCATAGATGTCGCGGCGAAACTCGATGCCACCCGCTGCCGTCGTAAAGGCGGTGCGATAGTCGATATGCACCGGAACCGGCTGTTCGAGTCGCACCTCGATCTCGTCACCAAGCGCCTTCATCGACGCATAGTAGCTGATCGGATCCGAGACCTGCTTGGCCAGAAGCGCATAGGCAAAATCGCGCGGGTCATCGAGCCGGATGCATCCATGGCTAAATGCGCGCACCTCTTTGGCGAAAAGGCTCTGGGACGGGGTATCGTGCAGATAGATGTTGTAAGGGTTGGGGAACATGAATTTCACCTCGCCCAAAGCATTGCCCTGGCTTGGGGGTTCACGCATCCCAAACGGAAATGTCGTCTCGTCGAAGGCCGAAAAATCCGTGCCAAGCCGCTCGACAATAGATCCGTCCTCGCGGGTGATCTCGAGATTGCTGACAGCCAGAGGATCCTCTTGGAGGAGCGGAAGATATTCCTTGACGATGATCGAGCGCGGCACATACCAGCCGGGGTTCAGCACCATATATTCCATACGGTCCGAGAACTCCGGGCTGCGCTGATCCTCGACATTGGCGCCAACCACCGATCTCGTGACGAAGGTGACTTCACCATGATCAACGATCTTGGCGGTGAAATCCGTGAGATTGACCCAGATGTGCCGATCGCCGAGAGGCTGGTTGTTCCAACGTTCCCGCTCCATCGCCACAAAGATCGACTGCAGGCGTGCCGCAGCGGTCACGTTGACCTCGCCCAATGTGCCCTGCCCCGCAATTCCATCGGGGTTAAGGCCATGATCCAGCTGGAACCTCTGGACGGCCTCCTGCAACGGCCCGTCATAGACGGCCGAGGCGGTCCGGCGCATATATCCCATACGGATCAAGCGGTTGCGAAGCGCCAAGACCGCATCCGAGCTATCGCCGGGTCGTAGCGTCACCTCCGAATAGACCGGCGCACCCCAATCGCCGGCAGCGACGATCTGCTCGAGATCAAACTTGGCCTTCAGAAGCCGGGCATATTCTTCGCTCTGGGGCGGCAATGTGCGAATGAAAGCGGTCGGGGTCGATTTCGAAAAGGCGTCAAGGATGGAGCCGCGATCGCGATGTGGCACCCGCCGATTGATATCTTCCACCACGTCGCCGGGAACGAGAACGCCGGTCTGAATATCCCGAGCATAGCTCAGAAATACGCGGCTCAACTCGACATCAATCTGTCCAAGATCAGCCTGGCTCCGCGCATTGCGGATCTTGGCCTCCAAGGCCGTGCTGTCATACCGCGCCGCCGGCAGCCCGTGATCGGCAGCTTCGTCGAAGGCCGTCAGAAGCGCGGCCCTGCGGGACCGCTCATCCTTGCCAGAGCCGATCCAAAGGCCCGTAAAATCGCGGTCCCGATAGAAATTGAGCAAAACCCGATCGCCTGCGGCCGCTTCGGCAACGGCCTGACGGAAGGCCGCACTTTCCTGTGCCACGGCAGCAGGTCCACCCATGGAGATTGCCGCAAAAACAGCAATCACGAACCGCAAGAACCTAGCCATCAAAACCTGTATCAAACCAGAATGCAAAAAACGTCCGATCGTCCTAGAACCCATAAGTCACCTCGGGAAAAGGTGGTTATCAATATCGGGAACAAGACTCCCTGTCGCTCTGGTCATGTCTATTCACAATCCCGACAGCTTGCCACGGCAGGTTGATCTGTTGCACGTCTGCTTTGGCATTTTCGTCACAGCGGGCACCCTGGGGAGCTAGGCCAAAAGCCGCCGATGACCTGTCTTTTGAGCAAAAAACAGAAAAAGATGGTTGGTCTGTCGACTCAGTCGTGGCATAGTTTGCGCGCATCTTGGGGGATGTCGCCAATTGACCCGCGAAAAGCGGGCGACAGGAAGATGGGACAAGGTTCAAATGACTGATACCTCATCGGGCATCTCTCGACGCGGTCTTTTGCGTGCCTTCGCCGCAACCGCGATCACCGCAGCCCCCACATTCTCGAACGCGGCAAGTTTTCTGCGTGGGGCTGGAGATATCCGTCGGGTCAAGATGTTCTCGGGCCGCACGGGCGAGAAGATCGACATCGTCTACTGGATCGAAGGTGACTATATCGCCGAAGCGATGACCGAGATTTCCAAGTTTATGCGTGATTTTCGCTCGGGTCAGGTCATGGCGATCGACAACCGCACGGTCGATATCATTGCCGCCACCCATGCGCTTCTCGACGTGACCGAACCCTACAACCTTCTCTCCGGCTACCGCACCCAGCAAACCAACGCGATGCTGCGCGAAAGCTCGAGCAAGGTCGCCGTCAACTCTCTACATATGCGCGGCCAGGCGGCCGACCTGCGGCTGTCGTCACGCTCGGTTCGGCAAGTGGTTGCGGCGGCGACGTCCTGCTCGGCGGGCGGGGTCGGAAAATATACCCGCTCGAACTTTACCCATATGGATTGCGGCGACGTTCGCACTTGGGGCAGCTAGAGAGCTAGCTCAGCCCCAAAAACAGGCGCCTTCGGGCGCCTTTTTGCTACTTCCATTCAAACATGAAACTCACCGGGCGCATAAAGGTATCCCATCCCCACCTTTTCAAAGCCCAGCGACGCATAGAGCGACTCCGCCATCGGAGAGGAGCCGAGAGCGGCCACCTCGTATCCCGCGGCTAGCCCTGCTGCCAAAGCTGTCGTGGTCAAGGCATGGCCAAGCCCACATTTGCGCGCTTCCGGTGTCACGATAACCCCGTGCAGACCCGCCACGCCCCCGCCAAGGTGCAGCACAGATTTGCCCACCAGCTTTCCGTCCCGACGGGCAAGCCAAGCCCTTGCGTCGGCATTCGGCCGACCGGGAAGAAAGGCGCGGTAGATCTCGAACGCCTTTTCCCGATAGGCCGCGGGCACCTGCCAGCGCCACGAGATGAAATTCACTAGCTCGTCCTCGTCATCCGCCGTGGCTTCGGTGATAGTGATATCGCCCACTTGCCAAACAATCTGCGGCGCCATGCCCCTCAGGTCCGCGACCATGAGCGTCAACGGCTCGGCGAGGTGCATAGCTCGCGCCTCAAGAAGCGGCGCCATATCGGCGGGCTTGTCCTCCTCCGAGGTGAACCAGAGAAACGGCGTCTCGCGCGCGGCGAAATGGGCAAAGACCCGGTCGATCCGCCCTTCTGGATCGTCACCGCCATCGAACCCATGAACGATGTTGTCGGGATGCGCCTTCATCGGTGTCTGAAGGCAGAGCGCTCCATGCAGATCCCCAAAAGAGCAGCCTTCTGTTCGGGCAAAGCCGCTCCACATCGACCAAATGTTTTCCATCGTCACCCGGCGCTTGCGCGCCCCGTCACAATCGGACCAGCGGACAATCTCCATGACACACCTGCAGGCACAGAAACTCTGACGTAAAACCTATGCGAGCAAAGGCTCGTTCGTCCAGCGGCAAGAGGTTGTTTTGGAGGCTGGCGCACCCGACAGGATTCGAACCTGTGGCCTCTGCCTTCGGAGGGCAGCGCTCTATCCAGCTGAGCTACGGGTGCCTAAGGCGGGGCTATAGGCCAAGCGGCCCTGC
Source organism: Paracoccaceae bacterium (assembly GCA_009920775.1). Taxonomy (GTDB): domain Bacteria; phylum Pseudomonadota; class Alphaproteobacteria; order Rhodobacterales; family Rhodobacteraceae; genus RFZI01. The sequence goes on from RFZI01000131.1 coordinate 4,204, forward strand.
CCCGCAATCGGAAATCTGGTTATCCGAAGAGATCGTTGCAGAGCTCGAGGGCACTCACCAGCGCATCGACCTCGGCCTCGGTGTTGTAAAGCGCGAAGGAGGCGCGGGCGGTGGCGGGGACGCCCAAGTGCTCCATCAATGGCTGGGCGCAATGGTGGCCGGCGCGGACTGCGACGCCGCGTTTGTCGAGCACGGTCGAGATATCGTGGGCATGGGCCGCGCCGTTGAGGGTGAGCGAGAAGATCGCCGCCTTCTGGGGCGCATTGCCTTGGATATTCAGCCAGTTGAGCCCCTTGAGGCGGCTTTCGGCATAGGCCCGCAGGCGGGCTTCATGGGCCGTCACATTCTCCATCCCGAGGTCCATCAGGTAATCGAGCGCCACGCCAAAACCGATGGTCTGGACGATGCCCGGCGTTCCCGCCTCGAACTTCATCGGCGGCTCGGCATAGCTCACAGCCTCGCGGCTTACCTCGCGGATCATGTCGCCGCCGCCGAGGAAGGGGCGCATCTCGGCCAGGCGTTCCTTGCGGACATAGATCGCGCCGGAGCCGGAGGGGCCATAGAGCTTGTGGCCGGTGATGGGATAGAAATCGCAGCCGATATCCTGCACGTCGACCGGCATGTGCACGGCGCCCTGCGAGCCATCGACCAAGACCGGCACGCCCC
>RFZI01000132.1 GCA_009920775.1 Paracoccaceae bacterium
AATCCGCCCTCTATATGATGTGGGATCTCAAGCTGAAGGTCGGCCATGCCAGCCGCACCATCAAGGACTGCCTGCGCTTGGGTCGAGAGGATTACACGATCCGTACCAGCCTTGTGGAATTCCGCTTCCTCACCGGCGATGAGGCCTTGGCCGATACCCTTCGCAAGCGCCTCTGGAACGAGCTATTCAAATCGACCGCCGCCGAGTTCGTCGAGGCCAAGCTCGAGGAGCGTGCCGCGCGGCATACCAAGCAGGGCGGCCAGCGCTATGTGGTCGAGCCCAATGTCAAAGAGGGCAAGGGCGGCCTGCGCGACCTTCAGTCGATGTATTGGATCGCCAAATACGTCAACGGCGTCCGCACCACTGAGGAACTGGTCGGCCGTGGGGTCTTTACGCCTGAGGAATTCGCCACCTTCGTCAACGCCGAGGATTTCCTCTGGGCGATCCGCTGTCATCTGCACATGATCGCCAACCGCGCGATGGACCAGCTGACCTTCGACATGCAGGTGCAGGTGGCCGAGCGCATGGGCTATACCGACCACGACGGGCGGCGGGCGGTCGAATTCTTCATGCAGGATTACTTCCGCCATGCGACCCGCGTGGGCGAGTTGACCCGCATTTTCCTCACCTCGCTCGAGGCCGATCACACCAAGGCCGAGCCGATGCTGACGCGGCTTCTTGCCCGCCGCAAACGGGCGCGCGCGCCCTATGCGATCCGGCAGAACCGGCTCACGGTGGCCGACGAGAAGGCCTTTTTCAAACATCCCATCAATATGTTGGGAATCTTCGAAGAGGGGCTGCGGACCGGCACGCTTCTGCATCCCGATGCCATGCGCCTCTTGGCGGCCAACCTGCACCTGATCGACGGCAGGCTGCGCGAGGATCCCGAGGCGATCCGCATCTTCCTTGACCTTCTGCTCAAGCACGGTAACCCCGAGCGCGCACTTCGGCGGATGAACGAGCTGGGCGTTCTCGACGCCTTCATCCCCGAATTCGCGCCGATCGTGGCGATGATGCAGTTCAATATGTATCATGCCTATACGGTCGACGAGCACACGATCCAATGTATCTCGAACCTCGCGATGATCGAGCGCGAGGAGTTGATCGAAGAGTTGCCCGTGGCCTCCTCGATCCTCAAGGCGGGGGTCAACCGCAAGGTTCTTTACGTGGCCCTCCTCCTGCACGACATCGGCAAGGGCCGCGATATTGATCACTCGGTTCTTGGAGCCCAAATCGCCCGCAAGGTCGCGCCGCGGCTGGGGCTGACGAAGAAGGAATGCGAAACGGTCGAGTGGCTGGTGCGCTATCACCTATTGATGTCGGACACCGCGCAAAAGCGCGATATCGCCGAGCCGCGCACCGTGCGCGATTTCGCCAAGGCGGTGAAATCCGTCGAGCGGCTCGATCTTCTGACGGTGCTCACCGTCTGCGATATCCGCGGCGTCGGCCCCAACACATGGAACAACTGGAAGGCCATGCTTTTGCGCGGGCTCTACAAGGCCACGCGCGATGCACTGGACAACGGGCTTGAAGACCTCAACCGCGAAAAGCGCGAGGCCGAGGCCAAGAAAGCGCTGCGCGAGGCGCTCGAGGGTTGGGACGCAAAGGATCTGCGGACCGAGACCGCCCGCCACTACGGCCCCTATTGGCAGGGGTTGTCCACGGCGGCCCATGTCATCTTCGCCAATCTCCTGCGCAATCTGCCGAACGACGAGATCCGCATCGACCTCATGCTCGACGCCGACCGCGACGCGACCCGCGCCTGTTTCGCCATGGCCGACCATCCGGGCCTGTTTTCCCGCATGACCGGCGCCTTGGCGCTTGTCGGCGCCAATATCGTCGACGCGCGGACCTATACCTCAAAAGACGGTTTCGCGACCGCGATCTTCTGGATTCAGGATGCCGACGGGCATCCCTACGAAGAGGTCCGCCTGCCGCGCCTGCGGCAGATGATCCACCGCACGCTCAAGGGCGAGGTGGTGGCGCGCGAGGCGCTGAAAGAGCGCGACAAGATCAAGAAGCGCGAACAGGCCTTCCGCGTGCCCACCTCGATCACCTTCGACAACGAGGGCTCCGAGATCTACACGATCATCGAGGTCGACACCCGCGACCGGCCCGGCCTTCTGTTTGATCTCACCCGCACCTTGGCGGCCAACAATGTCTATATCGCCTCCGCCGTGATCGCGACCTTCGGCGAGCAGGCGGTCGATACCTTCTATGTGAAAGATATGTTCGGACTCAAATTCCATGCCGAGAACCGGCGGCTGGCGCTCGAGAAGAAACTCAAGGACGCCATCGAACAGGGCGCCGAAAGGGCACGGGCATGAAGCCGATCCGTCTTGTATCCGGGTTTCTCACTGTCGGCGTCTGGACGCTGGTCTCGCGGCTTCTGGGCTTTGCCCGCGACATGATGATCGCGGCCTTCCTTGGCACAGGGCCTGTGGCCGAGGCCTTCCTCATCGCCTTCTCCCTGCCCAATATGTTCCGCCGCTTCTTTGCCGAGGGCGCCTTCAACATGGCCTTTGTGCCGATGTTCTCGAAAAAGCTCGAGGCTGAAGAGGACGCCGAAGGTTTCGCCCGCGATGCCTTTGCCGGTCTGGCGGCTGTGCTCATTGTCTTTTCAGTGATCGCCCTTTTCGCCATGCCTTGGCTCGTTCTGGCGATGGCGAGCGGCTTTGCCGGTGACGAGCGGTTCGATCTGGCGGTCGATTTCGGCCGGATCGCTTTCCCCTATATCCTCTTCATCTCTTTGGCCGCGCTCCTGTCGGGCGTCCTCAATGCCGCGGGCCGCTTCGTGGCCGCTGCCGCCGCTCCGGTCCTTCTCAACGTACTCTTCATCTCGGCCATGATTCTAGCGACCAAAGCGGGTTGGCCGGTGGGTGACGCGCTGGCCTGGACCGTCCCGATTGCGGGCCTCGCCCAGCTTGCCCTCGTCTGGCTGGCCGCGAAGCGCGCCGGGTTCGACCTCAAACCGCGCCGCCCCCGCATGACGCCCGAGCTCAAGCACCTTGCCCTGATCGCCGCCCCTGCGGCAATGGCTGGGGGCGTGGTGCAGATCAACCTTCTGGTGGGGCGTCAGGTGGCGAGCTTTTACGAAGGCGCCGTGGCGTGGCTTTCCTATGCCGACCGTCTCTATCAGCTGCCCCTCGGTGTTGTCGGTATCGCGGTGGGCGTGGTCCTGTTGCCTGATCTGTCGCGCCGCCTGCGCGCGGGCGATACCGAAGGCGGGCGCAACGCCTTCAACCGCGCGGCCGAAATCTCGCTGGCGCTCACCATCCCCGCCGCCGTGGCGCTCTGTGTGATCCCATTGCCGCTTGTCAGCGTCCTTTTCCAGCGCGGCGCCTTTGGTGCCGAGGATGCCGCCGCGACCGCCCTTGCCGTCGCCGTCTATGGCCTCGGCCTGCCCGGCTTTGTCCTGCAAAAGGCGCTCCAGCCCCTCTTCTTCGCCCGCGAAGACACGCGCCGCCCCTTCTATTTCGCGCTGGCTTCGCTCGTAGTGAATGCCGGCATCGCCATCGGGCTGATGCCCGCCTTCGGCTTTATCGCCGCGGCGATTGGCACGACCGTCTCTGGCTGGGCCAGCGTGGCGCTCCTGTGGTTTGCCTCGCGCCGGATGGGCGATGCCGCCACGCTCGATCACCGCTTCCGCAAGCGGTTCTGGCGGATCCTTTTGGCCTCGGGCCTCATGGGGGGGCTTCTGTGGGTCGCCGCACTGGCCCTCGCGCCCTTCCTCGATCTGCCGACGCTGCGCTACGGTGCGCTGGCAATCCTCGTCGGGATCGGCCTGATCGGCTATTTCGGGATCGGCCAGATGGTCGGCGCCTTCCAGATGTCCGACATCCGCGCCGCCCTCCGCCGCTAGTTGCTGCGGTGGCGCATCCGCTCTAGGAAGCCCGCCCAGCCGCCGGGGCCGAGGATCGGTGACAGCCCGAGGCCGATCACGAAGCCCGACACATCCGCCATCCAATGCGGCGCACCGCCAAGGGTCACGCCAAAGAACAGCTGCACCGCCAGAAGAACCCCGATCAGCCGGAAGGCCCACCACTTGTTCTTCCCTTCCCGCTTGAACCTGAGCCACATCACATAGGTATAGGCGCCGATCAGGCCATAGATCGTCGGATAGGCGCCGTAGAGCGGCGTATTGCGGGTATCGAGAAACCCATGGGCGACCGCCGCAAGGATGGTCGAAGCCAAGAGAACAAGGATCAGCGAGACAGGGTTCCACGCATCGCCCACAAACTTGCCAAGGGCCAGAAGGATGACGATGGCAAAGAGGGCATGCACGAAACTGCCGTGGATGAAGGCATAGGTCACAAAGCGCCGCAGCATCCCAAAAGACATATCCCCCCGCGCCACGATCCAATCAAGAACCGCGGGCGAATAGGCGTATTTGTCGAGCGCGGCGATCCGCCAGCCAATGGCATCGCCGCCCCCGGCAATGCCCATCTCGGCCAATGTCAGGACCGCTTCGATCCCGGCGATAGCCAGCACGATGATGACAATCACGGGCGGGATAGAGTTGAACGGGCTTTCGCTCTGCATGGGGCCTCCGGTCCGCCAGATGTTGACGGGAATTGCCAGCATGGGTAAGCCAGCCCGAACCCGAAATCCAGCCCCGGACCGATCAGATGACCGAGAGCAAATTCACCCCCCGCGTCTTTTCCGGCATCAAACCGTCCGGCGGCCTGACGCTTGGCAACTATCTTGGGGCGATCAAGCGGTTCGTGGGGATGCAGGGCGCGGGCTTCGAGACGATCTACTGCGTGGTCGATCTGCACGCGATCACCGTCTGGCAGGATCCGGCCGAGCTCAAGACCGCGACCCGCGAAGT
>RFZI01000133.1 GCA_009920775.1 Paracoccaceae bacterium
GCAGGCGAAAATTTCAGGCCCTTGGTCGAAGAAATCGTTCTGCGATGGAAAGCCGCCCGTGAACGCAAAGATTGGGCGGAGGCGGACCGCATTCGCACGGGTCTCGAGGTTGCCGGAGTCGATGTCAAGAACGACAAAGATGGCGGGGTCACCTACAAACGAGCAGGAAGAATTAATCCCGCCAAACTGGAGGCGCTGAAATGAGCCGTGACCGTCTCTACCTCTTCGACACCACCCTCCGAGATGGGCAGCAGACCCAAGGGGTCCAGTTTTCGACCGCCGAGAAGCAGCGGATCGCCATGGCGCTTGATGCGTTGGGCGTCGACTATATCGAAGGCGGCTGGCCGGGGGCGAACCCGACCGACAGCGATTTCTTCGCCGCCGCGCCCAAGACCGGCGCGACGATGACCGCTTTCGGCATGACCAAGCGGTCGGGCCGGTCGGCGGGCAATGACGACGTGCTGGCGGCGGTCCTGAATGCGGGAACTCCCGCGGTCTGCCTTGTCGGCAAGACGCATGATTTCCATGTGACGACCGCGCTGGGCATCCCGCTTGAGGAAAACATCGACAATATCCGCGCCTCCTTTGCCCATGTCGTGGCGCAGGGGCGCGAGGCGCTGTTTGACGCCGAGCATTTCTTTGATGGCTACAAGGCCAATCCGGGCTATGCGCTCGAGGCGGTTCATGCGGCCTATGCCGCTGGCGCGCGCTGGATCGTCTTGTGCGATACCAACGGCGGGACGCTGCCGGGTGAGGTGCGCGAGATCGTCTCCGAGGTGATCGCGAGCGGCATTCCGGGCGAGAGGCTCGGCATCCATTGCCACGACGATACCGGCCACGCGGTTGCCAACAGCCTCGCCGCTGTCGAGGCGGGCGCGCGGCAGATTCAGGGGACGCTCAACGGCCTTGGCGAGCGCTGCGGCAATGCCAACCTCACCTCGATCATCCCGACGCTCCTCTTGAAAGAGCCCTATCGGAGCATGGTCGAGACGGGGATCACCGACGAGGCGCTGAAAGACCTTAAACGGGTGAGCCGGATGCTCGACGATGTGCTCAATCGCGTGCCAGTCAAACAGGCGCCCTATGTCGGCGCTTCGGCCTTCGCGCATAAGGCGGGGCTTCATGCTTCGGCCATCGCCAAGGATCCCACGACCTACGAACACATCGACCCCGCGCTGGTGGGCAACACGCGCATCGTGCCGATGTCCAATCAGGCGGGGCAATCGAACCTGCGCCAGCGGCTTGCGCAGGCGGGGATCGAGGTCGAGGCGGGTGACCCAGCGATGGCCCGCATCCTTGACCGGATCAAGGAGATGGAAGCCCGCGGCTATTCCTATGACACCGCGCAGGCGAGCTTCGAGCTTCTGGCGCGGCAAGAGCTTGGCATCATGCCGCATTTCTTCGAGGTTGAGCGCTATCGCGTTGTCTCGGAGCGGCGGCGCAATGCCAAGGGCGAGGTTGTCTCGGTTTCCGAGGCGGTGGTGACGGTCTGGATCGGCGGCGAAAAGATCACCTCGTTCTTTGAGAATGATCACAGCGACGAGGAACAGGATGCCGGCCCCGTCAACGCGCTAAGCCGCGCTCTGGCGACCGACCTCGGCCGCTATCAGGCCTATATCGCCGATCTCAAGCTCGTGGACTTCAAGGTGCGGATCACCAATGGCGGCACCGAGGCGGTGACGCGGGTCATCATCGACAGCGAGGATGGGCAGGGGCGGCGTTGGGCGACCGTGGGCGTCAGCGCTAATATTGTCGATGCCTCGTTCGATGCCTTGATCGACGCGATCAACTGGAAGCTCGTCCGCGACGGCGCACCGCACTGATGAGCATCAGACCTCTGGCAGAGCTGGTCGAGCGCGGCGATCCAGACCGCTTTCTCGCCGCGATGGCCGCCCCGCCCAAGGCGCGGGCGGTTCTCATGGCGCTTTATGCGGTCAACATAGAGGTGGCCCGCGCCCCTTGGGCCTCGCAAGAGCCGCTGATCGCGCGAATGCGGCTGCAGTGGTGGCGCGATGCGCTGGATGCGCTAGAGGCGGGCAAGCCGGTGCAGGGGGGCGAGGCGGCGATGGCACTGTCGGCTCTGACAAATCTCGATTTCGCCGCGCTTCAGGGGATCGTTGAGGCTCGCGAATGGGATATCGAGCCGGGAGAGTTCGCAAGCGAGACTGAATTTTCCAACCACATCGACGCAACCTCCGGCAATCTGATGTGGGCCGCGGCCAAGGCGCTCGGCGCTTCCCCGGATCTTGAGCCTGAGCTGCGCGATATTGCCTATGCTTCGGGCATCGCGCGGTGGTTGCAGGCGGTGCCGGCCCTGAAATCGGCAGGGCTAAAGCCGCTCGTGAATGAAAGCGGGTCCGCGCTTCAACGCTTGGCACAAGAGGGGCTGGAGAAGCTCCGATCGCGGAGAGGCACCGACCTTGGCATCGCCATCCACGCCGCCCGCGAAGCATGGCGTGCGCCCGCCATCCTCAGACTTGCCGCCGAAGAGCCAGAGCGGGTGCTGTCGGGCGGGCTTCAAACCTCCGAGTTCCGCCGCCGCGGCAGCCTTCTGGCGCGGGTCTGGCTCGGCCGCTGGTAACGGGGCTGCAAGCCCGGATTACTTGGCCGAGGGCCGCAGCGTCAGCCAGATCAGGGCGCTTCCCGCAAGGGCGAGGAAGGGGATCATGGCAAGGTTCACAGCGGTCCAGCCTTCGATCGGCGAGCCGCCCGAACAGTTCATCAACCCGCCCGAGACCAGCGAAGCGATGGTCACCGAGCCGAAAACCACCATGTCGTTAAAGCCCTGAATCCGGCCGCGCTCGTGCGGGGCGTGGTTGTTCGACAGCATCGTGGTCGCGCCGATGAAGCCAAAATTCCAGCCGACGCCAAGAAGGATCAGTCCGGCGTAGAAGCTGATGAGCGAGGGCGCGGCATCGGCATCGGCAAGCTCGACCCCGGCAAGAGAGGCAATGCCGGCCAAGGCGAGGATGACAAGCCCCAGCGTCATGATGCGGCTGGTGCCATAGCGGGCGACGAGGTGGCCGGTGAAGAAAGAGGGAATATACATCGCCAGAACATGCGCCGAGACGATATCGGCGGCGGCATTCTTCTCATAGCCGCAGCCCACGACCGCGAGCGGGGTCGAGGTCATCACAAGGTTCATCAGCGCGTAGGAGACCATCGCCACGATGATCGACACGATGATCTTGGGTTCACCCAGCATCTCGCGCAGGCTGCGGGCCTTTGGGGCGTCACGCAGGTCCGATTTGCTCGGCAAAGGCAGCTTGAGGAAGCCGAACAGGAACAGACCGAAGATATTGATGCCGATGATCGTCAGATAGCTGCCGAGGAAGGGGACAACATAGGCATCCATCACCAGCTTGTTCAGCTGTGGCCCAAAGAGTGCCGAAACCAGCCCACCTGCCATGACATAGGAGATCGCCTTGGGCCGGAAATCGGCCGAAGCCGTATCGGCGGCGGCAAAGCGGAAGAACCCCTGAGCCGACATATAGATGCCGGTGAGGTAGGAGCCGATGAGGAAGATGCCGAACGAGCCGTAGTAGAGCCCCGCCGCACTCACTGCGCTGCCGATGGCGGCCGCGATCGCGCCGATGTAGAAGCCGAACTTTCGGCCCCGTTGTTGCATCAACGGCGAAAGCCACGGCGCGGTGGTCATCGAGCCGAAGACGATGGCCGAAATGGGCAGGGTTGCGAAACAGGGGTTGCCGCCCAACATTCCGCCAGCAAGGCCGCCGATGGTAAAGATCATCGGCATTTGCGCCCCGAGGGTCGCCTGAGCGATGACAAGAACCGCCACGTTGCGCCGGGCGAGCCTGTCGTCGACGAGGGCGGAGGGGTGGAGCGTGGTCATTCTTGTCTCGTTATTGCAGCCGCGGGGCGATCAGGTGCGCAAAAGAGCCGCAAACCGACCCGTTCACAAGGCCCATGGGCCCCAGATCCGCCCCTTCGGCGTCCTGTGCGACAAAGAGCGGCGGGCCATCGGCACGAAGCGTCGTCGCGTAGTGGAATTCATGGGCGGACCAAGCGCCAAGGAACGGGCCGGTGCTGGCGTGAACCGAGCGATAGCCAAGGTGCAGGCGGCGAGCCGCGAAGGAGGTCTCGAGGTCGAGAAGCCCCGCCATCTCGTGCCGGGTTCCCTCTCCGTCGGTCAGCGATTGACCGAGCACCATGTAGCCACCGCATTCGCCATAGATCGGAACGCCGCGCGCGGCGGCATCGCGGAGCGAACTGAGGAAGCGCTGATTTGATGCAATGCGGCCCGCATGCAATTCAGGATAACCGCCGGGCAGAAAGATGAAATCGGCCTCTGGCGCCGCCTCGTTCGCGAGGGGAGAGAAGGTCTGGATCGTCGCGCCGCTGCGCTGCCAGTCGGCAAGAAGGTGGGGGTAGGCGAAGGCAAAGGCCTGATCCGAGGCGATGGCAACGGAAGATGCAGGGGCAGGGATGGGTGCAAGCTGGGGCACAGGCGTCAGGGGCGCTGCAAGGGCCAAAAGCACGTCGAGGTTGATCCCTGCCTCAACGCGGTCGGCGGCGGCATCGAGAAAGGCGTCAAGATCGGGCCGCTCGCCTGCTTGGACTAGTCCAAGATGGCGGGAAGGCTGCGACAACGCCCTGTCACGCCGGATCGCGCCAAGGACGGGCAGGCCAAGGGGCGCAAGCGCGCGGGCGAGCATCGCCTCATGCCGCTCTGATCCGGTGGCGTTGAGGACGACACCTGCGATCCTTACGGCGGGATCAAAGCCCGCAAAGCCATCTGCACACGCGGGT
>RFZI01000134.1 GCA_009920775.1 Paracoccaceae bacterium
CTCAGAAGCTGGACGACGAACCAATAGCCCAGCATCGCCCAGGCGGGCAGGGTGATGATGCGTATGATGAAGATCAGAAACAGAATGAGATCGACCTGCGCCCGCGGAAAGAGCAAGAGATAGCCCCCCATCACTCCGGCAATTGCGCCGGAGGCTCCAACGAGCGGCACCATCGAATAAGGCGCGGCGGCGTATTGCGTCAGGTCCGCGCCGATGCCGGTGATGAGGTAGAATAAGAGAAACTTCGCGTGCCCAAGCACATCTTCAAGATTGTCGCCAAAGATCCACAGAAACAGCATATTGCCCAGAAGGTGCATCCAGCCGCCGTGCAGGAACATCGAGGTCAGGAAGGTGTAATAGCCGTCGCCCGCGCTGATCCTTGCGGGGATCATGGCATAGTCCGAGTAGAAGCCCATCAAGGCGCGGTCGGTCGGATAGGTGCCGATCATGCCGATAAAGACCACGACATTGATCGCGATCAGGGCATAGGTGACGAAGGGCGCCCGGATTGAGGCGTTGTGGTCGCGGATCGGGAACATGGGGCAGATGTGGCATCTCTGCCCCGCTTCGTCCAGCGGGGCAGGGGATCAGTCACAGGAATTTGCCTCAGGCGCGGCCCACTTCGGCAAGAAGCGCCGCATTGCCGCCCGCGGCGGTGGTGTCGATGCAGACGTGCCGCTCGTGCAGGACATGGGCCGCATCGGGCATGGTTGTCACCAAGGCCACGATCGGGCCGGAGCGGCGCGAGAGGGCGGCCTCATAGGTGCGGCCTGCGTCCTCTTCGCCCCACCAGAGAACCGCGCCAAGCGGAGTGAGGGTGGCCAGCGCCTCGGGGTCAACCAACCCCTCGCAGGCCACAGCAACCCCGCCCAAGGCCTCAACCGCCGCCACCTGTCGCGCCACCGCGTCCGATCCCGGCCCGAGGCACAAGACCGGCCCGCGCGGCGAGGCGGTGAGGCGGTTCGACTCGCCCGTCGGCCCCGGCATGTCGCGGGTCGGCTGGGCCGTGCCTGCGGGAGCCTTGGCCAGCGCCTGACCAAGTGCAGCAACATCCGCCTTCTGGTTCCAGCCTGCGCCAAGCGCCACGGCCTCTGCAGCGCCAAAGCGCGGCAGATAGAACGGCCCGCCCGCCTTGGGGCCGGTGCCCGAAAGCCCCTCGCCGCCGAAGGGCTGGCTGCCGACAACCGCGCCGATCTGGTTGCGGTTGACATAGACGTTGCCCGCATGGATCGCGTCGACCACGGTCTGCACCCGGTCGTCGATGCGGGTGTGCAGGCCGAAGGTCAGGCCATAGCCGGTGGCGTTGATATCCGTGATCACCGTGTCGAGCTCATTGGCCTTAAAGGTCGCCACATGCAGGACCGGCCCGAAGATCTCCTTTTCCAGATCTCCAATGCCGTTCACCTGAATGACCGTGGGCGCAATGAAAGTGCCCGCCTGAGGCACGCTCATCTCGTGCAGTACGCGGCCCTCGGCCCGTGCCTTGGCGACGTGGTCGGCAATGGTCTTGTGGGCGGGCGCGTCGATCACCGGGCCGACGTCGGTCGAGAGGAGCCACGGATCGCCCAAGGTTAGCTCATCCATCGCGCCCTTCAGCATCTTCAAGAGCTTCGGCGCGATGTCCTCCTGCACATAGAGACAGCGCAGCGCCGAGCAGCGTTGGCCGGCCGAGCGGAAGGACGACATGACGATATCCCGCACCGCGTGTTCGGGGAGCGCGGTCGAATCGACGATCATCGCATTGAGGCCGCCAGTTTCCGCGATCAGTGGCGTGCCGGGGGCGCAATGGGCGGCCATCGAGGCGCGGATCTTGAGCGCGGTCGCGGTCGAGCCGGTGAAGGCCACGCCCTTGACGCGCGGGTCAGACGTGAGGCCCGCGCCGACCAAGCCGCCGCCGGGGAGGAGCTGAACAGCAGTGGCCGGAACCCCCGCCTCGTGCATCAGGCCCACGGCGAAATGGGCGATGAGCGGGGTCTGCTCGGCGGGCTTGGCGAGAACGGCATTGCCAGCGGCCAAAGCGGCGGCGATCTGGCCGGTGAAGATCGCGAGCGGGAAGTTCCACGGGCTGATACAGGTCCAGATGCCGCGCGCGGCGAGGGCATCGCCAGCCGCCACGGCCTCGGCCGCGTAGTAGCGCAGGAAATCGACAGCCTCGCGGACCTCGTTCACCGCATCGCCCAGCGTCTTGCCCGCCTCGCGGGCGAGGATGCCGAAGATTTCGGTCGACTGCGCCTCATAGGCATCGGCCACGGCATTGAGGATGCGGGCGCGTTCGGCCACAGGAGCGGCCCAAGGCTTGGTTGCGTTCAGCGCTGCGGCGACATCCTCGGGCGTGGCATTAGCCACGGTGCCAACCGAAAGGCCATTGGCGGGGTTCGCCACCGGCACGGCCTTGTCGCCAGCCTTCTTGCGCCCCGCGATCAGCGGCGCGGCGTGGCGGGCGGTGTCAGAGGCCTCGCGGCCCGCGTCGATCTTGGCCAGCGTCGGCTTGTGGGTGATATCCCATCCGGCCGAGTTCCTCCGCGAGGGGGCGAAAAGCGCGGGGCCTTTGGTGACGATGGCCTGATCGCGCAGCGCCGCGTAGGGGCAGGCGGCGACCGTTTCGGGCGGGACGCTTTCATCGACGATCTGGTTGACGAAGGACGAGTTGGCGCCGTTTTCCAGAAGGCGCCGCACGAGATAGGCCAAGAGGTCTTCATGAGCGCCCACGGGCGCATAGATTCGGCAGCGGGTGCCCTCGGCCTTGTGAACGATATCGTGGAGCGTCTCGCCCATGCCGTGCAGGCGCTGGAACTCATAGTCCTGCGCTGTGCGTCCCATGCCGCCCGCCATATCGAGGATCGCGGCGACCGTGTGGGCGTTGTGGGTGGCGAACTGCGGATAGATCCGGTCGGTCATGCCCAGAAGACGGCGGGCATTGCCGATATAGCTGATGTCGGTCGCCTGTTTGCGGGTAAAGACGGGGAAGCCCTCCATCCCTTCGACCTGCGCGCGCTTGATCTCGGCATCCCAATAGGCGCCCTTCACGAGGCGGACCATGATCTTGCGGTCAAGCCGCGTGGCCAGATCGTAGAGATGTTCGATCGCAAGGCCCGCCCGCTGGCCATAGGCCTGCACGACGATGCCAAACCCGTCCCAGCCCTTGAGCGCCGGATCGGACAGCACCGCCTCGATCACGTCGAGCGAGAGGGCCAAGCGGTCGGCCTCTTCGGCGTCGATGTTAAAGCCCATGCCGGCGGCCTTGGCGAGAAGCGCGAGACCCTTCACGCGCGGCACCAGCTCGTTCATCACACGGTCATATTGGGCGATCTCATAACGCGGATGCAGCGCCGAGAGCTTGACCGAGATGCCGGGGTTTTCGGCGACCGAGCCATGCGTGCAATCGGCGGCGATGGCGGTGATCGCGCGGGAATAGGCAAGGTGATAGGTGCGGGCGTCGGCCTCGGTCCGGGCCGCTTCACCGAGCATATCGTAGGAATAGGTATAGCCGCGTGCCTGCATCTTGGCGGCCCGCTCCATCGCGCCCCCGATGTTTTCACCCAAGACGAACTGGCGCCCCATCTCCTTCATCGCGCGGGCCACGGCGGTGCGGATCACCGGCTCGCCCAACCGCTTGACCGCGCCCTTCAGCGCCCCCGTCAGGCCCGCGCGGCGCTCATCAAGAACGCGGCCCGTAAGCATCAGCGCCCATGTCGAAGCGTTGACCAGCGACGATGTGGAATGGCCGAGGTGCTTGCCCCAGTCCGATGGCGCGATCTTGTCTTCGATGAGCGCGTCGATCGTATCGGCATCCGGCACCCGCAAAAGCGCCTCGGCCAGACACATGAGCGCGATGCCTTCGTCGGTCGAAAGGCCGTATTCCGCGAGGAAAACCTCCATGAGCCCCGGCTCGGACGAGGCCCGGATCTGCCGCACGAGGTCGGCCCCTTTGGCGGCGATCCGCGCGCGATCCTCGCCCGACAAAGCTGCCTTTTCGATCAGCTTCGGGAGGATCTCGTCTTCCGATATATAGATGGCCGAGTCGATCTGATCGCGCAGAGGGGCGGTGTGGGCGGCGGGCATTGGTCTCTCCTGGGTGGATGGCCCATAATATCCGATTGTCAGAAAGCTTTTGGCCTGCTAATGCGCGGGACATGAGGTCTTTCGACCAAATTGTGGGGTAAATCGTGACCGAACGCCTTTCCGATCTGGACAGCTTCGACCGCAAGATTCTCGATGTCATGGCAATTGACGGACGCATCTCCGTCACCGAACTCGCCCGCCGCATCGGCCTTTCGAAATCGCCCACACAGGCGCGGCTCAAGCGGCTGGAGGAAACCGGGATCATCCGCGGCTACCGCGCTTTGTTCGATCCCATCCGCCTTGGTCGCGATCACGTCGCCTTCGTCGAGGTGCGCCTGTCCGACACCCGCGAGAGCGCGCTCGCCGCCTTCAACGCGGCGGTCCTGCGGATTCCCGAGGTCGAGCAGTGCCACCTGATCGCCGGCTCTTTCGACTATCTCCTCAAGGTCCGCACCTCGAGCATGACGGATTACCGGCTCGTTCTGGCTGAAAAGGTCTCGACCCTACCGCACCTCTCGAGCACCTCGACCTATGTCGCGATGCAGGCGGTCAAGGAAGAGGGCGTTGGGCCGGCCGCCTAAGTCCGCTTGCCCCGCCGCAGACCGCCCCTTAGGAAGGGGCGAGGCCCGCGTGGTGGAATGGTAGACATCGGAGACTTAAAATCTCTTGGCCGAAAGGCCGTGCCGGTTCGAGTCCGGCCGCGGGTAC
>RFZI01000135.1 GCA_009920775.1 Paracoccaceae bacterium
TGCACGTACTACCCTCATGCAGTGGGGATCCGACGTGGAAAAGTCATCGCCGATCATCTTGTGGTTTCGCAGGGACTTCAGGCTCGCCGACCATCCAGCCCTTGCCGAGGCCCGACGTAGCAGTCGTTCGGTCATCCCCGTATTTATTTTGGATGAGGTTGCCGATCGCTATGGCGCGGCCCCGAAATGGCGGCTCTCCGAGGCGCTGACTGCCTTTGAGCGTTCTCTCCAAAAGATTGGCTCACGACTTGTTCTGCGGCGTGGAAATGCAGCTGAAACTCTGTTGGCCCTCGCGAGGGAAACTGGCGCACAGGACATCTGGTGGACACGGGCCTACGATCCCGAAGCAATCGAAAGAGATACGAAAGCCAAGCAGCGGCTCAAAAGCTGTGGCTACGAGGCAAAGAGCTTTCTAGGCCACATTCTTTATGAGCCTTGGACGGTCGGGCCAAGACCGGGCGAGTTCTATAAAGTCTATAGCCCCATGTGGCGTGCTGTCAGGAACCGTTCTGTTTCAGCGCCAGAGCCGGCTCCGCAAGACCTTCGAGCACCTGATGTATGGCCGCAGAGTGCCAATCTTCAAGATTGGCAATTGCAGGAAGGGGTGAGCCGAGGAGGGCGATTCCTGAAGCAGTATGCGTGCGTGGGTGAGGAAAAGGCATTGCTCCGCTTCGCCGAGTTTTTGGCGTCGCGGATCAACGGCTACAGCAACGGTCGGGATTTTCCAGCCAATCATGCCACATCCCAACTCTCCGAGAATTTGGCTTGGGGGGAGATAGGGCCGCGAACAATTTGGCACGCTGGTATGCGTGCGCATCTGGAGGGCAGTCCTGGCGCCGAGCATTTCCTGAAAGAGCTCGTTTGGCGCGAGTTTTCTTATCAGCTTGTCTTTCACACACCGCGCATAACGACCGAAAACTGGAGGCCTGAGTGGGATGCCTTCCCGTGGTCAGAAGAGGACGGTGAGGCCGTTCTTCGCTGGAAGCAGGGCCGAACCGGCGTCCCGATTGTCGACGCCGCAATGCGTGAGATGTATGTCACCGGACATATGCATAATCGCGGGCGTATGATTGCAGGCTCCTATTTGACCAAGCACATGATGACGCACTGGCGGGTTGGACAGAAGTGGTTTGAAGAGTGCCTGATTGACTGGGATCCCGCGGCGAATGCGTTGGGATGGCAATGGGTGGCTGGCTCAGGCCCCGACGCTTCCCCCTACTTCCGTATCTTCAACCCCGAAACGCAGGCGGCCAAATTTGATCCCGATAGCAAATATATTCATCGCTTTCTGGCCGAGCTCGCGCCCAATCCCTCACCCGAGGCGCTAGCCTATTTTGAGGCTTGCCCGCGCAGTTGGAACCTTTCCTCCAACAGCGACTATCCAAAGCCAATCGTAGGAATATCGGAAGGACGGTTTCGGGCGTTGGAAGCCTACCAAAGCCGAGGCTTGTCCGCTGAAATTGGTCAAGCCACGCCAAGCCCAAGAAAGCAATCAGACGACAGATGACCCATGTCCGCCAAAAGCCGACCGCATCACAATCCGTAGTCGC
The DNA here is from genome assembly GCA_009920775.1 of Paracoccaceae bacterium. GTDB lineage: Bacteria > Pseudomonadota > Alphaproteobacteria > Rhodobacterales > Rhodobacteraceae > RFZI01. The sequence goes on from RFZI01000135.1 coordinate 1,551, forward strand.
TAGTTCGAGCGCTGCAGGCGTGCCCACCGTATATTACGATGGATCTTGCCCACTGTGCTCAAGGGAAATCGCATTCTATGCTTCGCGAACCGGGGGCAACCATCTTGTCTTTGTGGATGTATCTCAAGAAGTTGATGATCCGGCACACGACCTTACGAGCGACGACGCTTTGCGTCGCTTTCATGTCCGCTGTCAGGACGGTGAGTTGACATCCGGAGCCCTTGCTTTCGTCGAGATATGGCGATCACTTCCAAACTGGAGATGGCTGGCCAAGTTGGCGTCCTTTCCTGGGGCTGTGGCGGTCTTGGAGATGTTCTACCGGGGCTTCCTGTGGATCCGACCTGCAATTTCAAGATTACTGTCTGGACTTGGCTTTGCCGCCGTCAATCCGAGAACCCAGAAAGAATAGCTTCGGACGGCATAAAATTAAACTTCAAGCACATTACACCGGCCTCGCGGCACTTGCCGGACGGGATCTACCGACTAAGCGGTGTCGGCACAGGCCGCGGGTGCTGGCTATTGGCCGACCGCAAGTCGAGGACCCGCCAACCCAGTGTTTCGAGCACAAAAGGACTGAAGCAAAACTCGGATGAATGAGGACCACTTCTGGGACCGCTTTTCTTCCAAATAAGTTAGCCAAGTATATATATTTTATAGGCTTTCCTGCAGGTTCGAGTGCCTCTCATGGGCACCATTTCCCCCATATCATAGACAGCTGAAGCTCTGCCCTTTCGGCTCGACTCTTGTCGCCAGTTGTGCGGATGCCGATTTCCTGAGAATCTCAGATTGCAAATCAGGAGGACCTAGCCTTGCCATTTCCCGTTCGCTTCTCTCCAGACGGCCCCGAAGGCTGGATGGCCCAGCCGGATCAGCCTCTGGACCACGCAGAGCTGCTGAAGGGCGTGCCGTTCGGCTTGGACCATGCCTATTTTGAAAGGCCGGACGGGCGGCTCAAGACTGGAATCTGGCGCTGCATGGCCTATTCAGAGCGCTACGATGGCTATCCGGCGGACGAGTTCATGGTCGTACTCGACGGCGAAGTGACGATCGAGGGCGAGGGGTTCAAGGACACCTATCGCAAGGGCGACTGTTTCTTTGTCCCGAAGGGCTTCAAATGCTCCTGGACCCAGCCCGGTCCGATGCTCAAGTTCTATGTGATCATCGGCTAGAATATGTCTAACGGTGCGTTTGACTATGTAATCGTCGGCGCCGGGTCGGCTGGTTGTGTTCTGGCCAACCGCCTGGGTGAAGATCCGGCCGTTCGGATCCTTGTGCTTGAGGCTGGCCGGTCCGAGAAGGCTTTGATCGTCGATATGCCCGCAGCCCTGTCGATCCCGATGAATACCAAACGATTCAACTGGGGCATGAAGACAGAGCCGGAGCCGGGGCTGGATGGGCGCGAGGTCAATTTGCCTCGGGGCAAGGGGCTTGGCGGGTCGTCGTCGATCAACGGCATGTGCTGGGTCCGCGGCAATCCGATGGACTATGAGCTTTGGGAGGCTCTCGGTGCCGAGGGATGGCGCTGGTCAAATGTGCTTCCGTATTTCCAGCGGCTTGAAGGCGTGCGCGGCGGCGGGCCTCAACGTGGTACCGATGGGCCGGTCAAGGTCACTCGCGGGCCGGAACGAAATCCGCTCTACAAGGCCTTTGTCGAGGCAGGTGTGCAGGCGGGCTATGCCCGCAGCGGCAATATGAACGAACGCCAGCACGAGGGTTTTGGCCCGATGGAGATGAACGTCGGCCACGGGCGGCGGATGAGCGCGGCGCGCGCCTATCTCCGGCCCGCCATGGCGCGCGGCAACGTCAAGGTTGTGACCGGGGCGGCGGTGGACCGGGTCATCTTCGAGGGCAGGCGGGCCGTGGGCGTAGCCTATCACGCCGGAGGCACCGACCATCGCGCCAACGCGCGGCGCGAAGTGATTCTCTCGGCGGGTTCCATCATGTCGCCGACGATCCTCAAGCGCTCAGGCATCGGGCCAGCAGAGGAGCTCAGAAACCACGGGATCGCGGTATTTCACGATGCGCCGAATGTCGGCGAGAACCTCATGGATCACATGGAGATCTATCTCCAGATGGAGTGCCGACAACCGGTGTCGCTATACCCGACACAAAGCCTTTGGGGCAAAGCCAAGATCGGTATGGAGTGGCTTGCCACGCACAAGGGGCTTGGGGCTACCAATCATTTCGAGAGCGGCGGCCATATCCGGAGCCGGGCGGGGATCATCTATCCCGACATTCAATACCATTTCCTGCCGCTCGCGATCTCCTATGACGGCAAGTCGCTGGCTTCGGGGCATGGGTTTCAGGTTCACGTAGGAACAAAACGTTCCAAGAGCCGAGGCTGGGTGCGGCTGCGCGATGCGCGGCCGGAAAGCTTACCGAAGGTGCGGTTCAACTACATGACCCACGCCGACGATTGGCTCGAATTTCGCGCCTGCATCAGGCTCACCCGCGAGATTTTTGCACAGCCTGCATTCGCACCCTACCGCGGTGCGGAGCTCGCCCCAGGCGCGGCGGCACAGGACGATGTCGCGCTCGATGCCTTCCTGAAGCGCAAGCTCGAGAGCGCCTATCATCCCTGCGGCACATGCCGGATGGGAACGGACGAGGCTTCGGTGACAACACCGGATGGACGGGTGCGCGGCGTCGAAGGCCTGCGCGTTGTCGACGCCTCGCTGATGCCGCAGGCCACGGCCGGCGATCTCAACGCGCCAACGCTTGCGCTTGCCGAGCGCATGTCAGACCTCATCCGCGGGCGCCATCTGCCCGAGGCCAGCGACGCGCCGCTTCTGGCAGATCCCGAATGGGAAAGCCAACAACGCGGACCGAATATCTCGAAAGACTACGGCAACGATCGTCAGACACTCGCAGAAATGCTGCTTCGCACGTCAGAGGATCCGTTGGCGGATCAGAATGGCCCTTTGGCCAAAACCCGTTGAATCAGGACCGCTTTCGGGACCGCTTTGCTCTGGGTATGCGATCGTAAGATGTTATTATTGAATGGTATCTCAGATGGTTGGAGTGCCTCTCCTGGGCACCAATCAATCCCATATCATGTGCCTAACACATTGATCTGTAAGCATTCCTTTGCTGCAGCCCA
>RFZI01000136.1 GCA_009920775.1 Paracoccaceae bacterium
GCGCTCATGCAGAACGTCTCCAAGGCCGACGTCCTTCTGAACTATCAGTGGTATTTCATCCCGGTGATCTTCTTCATCGCCCTCGTTCTGGCCTTCGTCTTCGTGGGCGACGGCCTGCGGGATGCCGCTGACCCCTATTCGGACTCGAAGAAATGACCTCACTGATCGACGTAGAAAACCTGACGCTGAGTTTCCGGACCGACGAGGGTCTGGTGACGGCGGTCGAGGATGTGTCGTTCTCGCTCAAGAAGGGCGAGGTGATGGGGCTTGTGGGGGAAAGCGGCTCGGGCAAGTCCGTCACCGCCAAGGCGCTGATGCAGCTGAATGCCGGCAATGCCGTCTATGACCCCAAGAGCAAGATCACGCTCCACGCCGAAGGGCGCGAGGTGGATGTGCTGTCGCTGAAAAAGGCGGCGGAACTCAAGATCGTGCGGGGCGGGGCGATCTCGATGATCTTCCAAGAGCCGATGGCCTCCTTTGCACCGGCGATCACCATCGGCAACCAGATGGTCGAGCAGCTTCTCATTCACACCGACATGACCAAGGCCAAGGCCAAGGAGGTCTCGATCGAGATCCTCGACAGGGTGGGGATATCCGATCCCGCCAAGCGGTTTGACCAATATGTGTTCGAGCTTTCCGGCGGGATGCGCCAGCGGGCGATGATCGCCATGGCGCTGTCGACCAACCCCAAGCTCCTGATCGCCGACGAGCCGACAACCGCGCTTGATGTGACCATTCAGGCGCAGGTGATCGACCTGATGAAAGACCTCGTGAACGAGTTTCACATGGGGATCATCTTCATCACCCACGATCTGGGCGTGATTGCCCAGACGGCCGACAAGGTCTGCGTCATGTATCTGGGCCGGATCGTCGAAGAGGGGCCGGTGCGGGAAGTGATCCGCAACCCCAAACACCCTTATACCCGTGGCCTGATCGCGGCGCTCCCGCGGTTTGACGATCTCGATGCGCCACTGACGCCGGTTCCGGGCGATATTCCCTCGCCGCTCGAACGGCCGACGGGATGTGTTTTCCATACCCGCTGCCGCGAGATCATCGGTGATGTCTGCAAGCGCGACCTGCCGCAACACCGCTGGGTCGATCCGACCCACCGCGTCGCCTGCCACCTGCACGCCGAAAAGGAGGCGGCCCGATGAGCAAAGAAACCCTTATCTCCGCCAAAGACCTCACCGTTGGCTATAATATCGGCAAGGGGTTCTTTGATCGCACCGTCCTCAAGGCCGTCAACGAGGTCTCGATCGAGATCGAGCGCGGTTCATTTTTTGGCCTCGTGGGCGAGAGCGGCTCGGGCAAGACGACCCTTGGTCGTGCGCTTTTGAAGGCTGCGCCCATCACCGGCGGCCACGCGAAATTCACCGACGGGCAAGTGACATACGATCTGGCGACCCTTTCAGGCGACGAGCTGAAGGATTATCGCAAGCGGGCGCAGCTGATCTTTCAAGATCCCTACGCCGCCCTCAGCCCGCGCATGACGGTGCGCGATATCATTGCCGAGCCGCTCGAGGTTATGGGCCTGACCAAGACCCGCGAGGAAACCGACGCCCGCGTGCGCGAGATCGCCGCCAAGTGCCGTTTGAACCTCGAACACCTGCGCCGTTTCCCGCACGCCTTCTCGGGCGGCCAACGCCAGCGCATTTCCATCGCCCGTGCGCTTGTCTCGGGGCCGAAATTCATCGTCGCCGATGAAAGCGTGGCGGCGCTCGATGTGTCGATTCAAGCGGACGTTCTGAACCTCTTGAAGCAGCTCCAGAAAGACCTCGGGCTGACCTTCTTGTTTATCAGCCACGATCTTTCGGTGGTGGCGCATACCTGCGATCATGTAGCGGTGATGTATCTGGGCCGGCTCGTTGAATCCGCGCCCACCCGCCAGCTTTTCGCCGCGCCCCGCCACCCCTATACCAAGGCGCTTTTCTCGGCGATCCCGTCGCTCGATCCCGATGACCGGGGCAGGGCGCAAAAGCTCGTGGGCGAGATTCCGTCGCCGCTCAATCAGCCCTCGGGGTGCAAGTTTCATACGCGCTGCCCCAATGCGATCGACAAATGCCGGACGACCGAGCCGACCCTCGAAAATCCGGGCGACGGTCACGCAGTGTCGTGCCATCGCTGGCGCGAGCTTCTGGAGGCTGAAATCACCGCCTAGGGTAACTCGAGGCGTTCGAATTACCCTATTGGGCGTAACACTTCTGCAAGCTGTTGGAACCTAGGGTGGTCAAGCCGCCGACTCGGTCCAACCGGTCGCGGCTCCGTTTCGAAGCCACGCCGAGTTTGCCATGCAAGACACCATCGCCTGTTTTGAGCTTCCGCCAAGATATTCACCGGCGGAAGATGACGAGCTTCTTGATTTTTTGCGTCGGAGTGTCGGCTTGCCCGTCCAGATCGACGCTTGTTCTCTCCGCAGTTTTGACGGGCTGATGCTTGAACTGCTGATCATGGCCCGACGCAGCTGGCAAGCTGCAGGTCAGGCGTTCGAGATCCGGAATCTTCCCGATCAGGTCGAGGGCGAACTTCGCCTTCTTGGCGCAATTCAGGCCCTCGGTCTTGAAGGGGGCCAAGCATGACGATCTTGTGCGGCGCACCGATAAGCTTCTCCCAGGAAAAGCCCGACACACGCTGAAAAATATCGTTGCCGGCACGAATGATGCCGCGATGGTCCGTGCGCGAATAGAAGATCTCATCAAGGCCGAAGTGAACCTCGCCTGCAGTGGCGGGGCGTTCGATGGTTTGCGGCATGATCTGTCCTTTGAGGCCAAGGTTTGCCTGAAGTCTAGGGCCGCTGAATTAAGAAAGAGTAGCAGCCAGCCGGACCGCAGGTTTGGCGGGGCCACCGGGATAGTGACCCCGCCCCAAGACCATGGGCGCGTATGACCGGGTATGCATGGCACTCCAAGATCCTGTTGGAGTCGGCTGGGCTGCTCGCGCGACAGGAGAGTTGCCCGTCTCGGATCCACTTGGGCTCACAAGAAAGACAGATGGGAGACCCCTGCCGCGCAACATTGACTTTAGAATATGAATGTTTGTTCATTGTTAGCATTGGCCAAGAAAATGCCATTTTGGAAAAGAAGGTTGGGTATGCCTTCCTCTTGTTTTGAACGCGTTGAGCGCGGTGCGGTTTTTCAAGTATGTCTGTTGAGTTTGTCCATCAAAGGAGTTTAGCCCAAATCTTGTTGGGTCGATTGGGAGCGGAATGTCTAAAGACGAACGTTATAGATTTGGCAGCTGGCTGTTTGCGTCGGATTTTTCGCGCGCCAATTCCCTGAATGAAACCGGCGACGTTGCTTTTACGCGGGCCGAGCGGGCTATTTTGCACACCCTGAGCAACCGGCCGGGTCTGGTGGTTAGTCGCGATCAACTGCTCGACAGGATTTCGGGTGAAGGCTCGGATATCGGCCAGCGCAGCGTCGATTTCCTGATCAATCGCCTTCGCCGCAAGCTCGGCGATCCGGCCCGCAATCCCAATTTTATTGCCACACAATATGGCGAGGGATACGTCTGGATTGCGCGCGAGCCGGAGCTTGTGGCGCCTTTTGAGGATGCGCATGTCATCGTTGGCCCGGTTCAGGGCTTGGCGCCTTCGGGTGACGGGGCCGAGCGCGGTTGGGACTTTGTCCGGCGCTTTGCGGACGAGCTGCGAAATACCCTGCATGAAGACCGCAAAGTTCGGGTCGTCGCCTCCAGAGACGCGATGGGCGAATTCGACCTTTCCAAACCGCGTGTCGGGATAGGGGTCAAATTTCTCTTTTCAGCTGCCGGCCGGACCGATGTCGTTCTTTCGGTCAGCCGACTGGACAAGCAGACCCTGCTTCTGACCCGAAGGCTTGCTTTGACCGGCAACGAGCTTTGCTCGAAGTCCGGTGGCGCCTTTATGGCCGATCTGGCGACCGCGCTTGTCGATCAGGTGTGAAAAGTGCAATCGCATCCGCCCCAAACAGGGGCGCCCGACGAAGATGCTCCGCTCGCGGTGCGGATGCACGAGGCCGAGATCATGCTGGCCGAGGCCGAAGGCGGGATGCACGAGACAGAAAAGCGCCTTAGGGCCGCGATTGCCGCCAATCCGAAAGATTGCACCAACTACGTCCTTCTGGCCACGGCCATCCATTCCAACATGGTCGTGGGTGGGTTCCCCGGGATGCGTTCGCCCAGCGATTTCATTCGGGGCGCAAACGAGATCGAGGACCAGCTTCTCAAAGCTATCGAACACATTGACGGCAACGATATCCTGTCGCTCGCAGCCGCCAAGCTCTTGTGGTTCACCGACCCGAAGTGGCGTCAGCTGGCGATGGACATGGCCGAGGATGTCTTTTCGCGCACCACCAATTTCATCACGGCCTTCAGCACGGTGGGCCAGCTTAGGATGTGGGACGGGCGGGGCGAAGAAGCATTGGCTCTCTTTGAGCGCGCTCAAGAGTTTGTTCCCGTCAAAGCCTCGCAGATCAGCCTGTATCTGACGGTCCAAAAGGCGATGGCGCATATGTCCATGGGTGATCAGGCTGCCGCAGGGGCCGAAATCGGGCGTGTTCTGGCGCATGATATTCGCGGCCTGCCGCGCTATGCTTTGATGTTCGATCTTGGCGATGAATACGATCGCGAGTCAGTTCTGAAGGCCACTTGCGCG
>RFZI01000137.1 GCA_009920775.1 Paracoccaceae bacterium
AAACGCCGCCGCCTGCAGCGCGGTGAAGGGCTTGCCCGTGGTCTCGGGCGCGTCCGGCGATTTCGGCGCGGCGGTGGCGATCTTCCACGAGAGGTAGAGAAGATAGGCCACCGAGACCCACTTCATCACCACCAGCACCACCGGGAAGGCCTCGAACACCTTCACGAGCCCCGCGCCGAGGACGAAGATCATGAAGGCATGGCCGCAGCTGACCCCCAGAAGATGCGGGATCGTCCGGCGGATGCCATAGTTCGCCCCCGAGGCCAGCAACATCATGTTGTTGGGGCCGGGTGTGATCGAGGTCACGAAGGCAAAGCCGATGAGGGCGGGGAGAAGCTCGAGCGACATGGGGCGCATAAAAGGCGCAAGTCGCGGCAACTGGCAATGGGGGAAAAGAAAAACGGCGACGCCAGGGAGGGGGCATCGCCGTTTCACTGAGCAGGCGCCAGGGAGGAGGGGCGCCGCTTGTCTGGGAAAGCGGCGGCGTCTGGGAGGAGGTGACGCCGCCGCCTTGTTCACGACCGGTTCAGGGAGGAGGAGACCGGTCGTTGATCTGGAGCCTTCTCAGGGAGGAGGAGGAAGGCTCCGGAATTCTTATTTGCCGTAGCCGGCCTCGTAGGCGATCGAGCGGATCATGCCGCGGCTGATGCCGATGTCGGCCAGATCGCGGTCGCTCATGCCCGAGAGCTCGTTGTAGACGCGGCGGAATTCGCGGGCCTGAACGGCGCGGGCCACGGTGGCGGCGCGGAAGGCGGCGAAGCGTTCGAAGAGGTTCGAACCGGGGATGTGGGTATCAGTCAGAAAAGCCATTTTTCTTCTCGTGTGTTTGCTGCGTGTCAGCGTGTCGTTCGTCTTGTGAGCCTTATGTGGGATGATGCTGCAGTTGCACAATGGACGTTTCGGAATTGCTGCTATGCAGAAAATGCATATGCATGACTGACCCTTTTCAAAACGTTTGTATTTTGACTGTATGGTTAAGGCCATAGATCACGCGCCTGTGCTGATCTCGCACCTTGCACTTGCCCGCAAAACCACAGACCTTGCGGACGCGAACACGAATAGGGGCCGCCCATGACAGTTACCCGCGAACAGATTCAGTCTGTGCTTTCTCGCCTTGAGTTGCCCGATGGCGGCAATCTCGTCAGCCGGGATGTTGTCCGTGCGATTACGATCGACGACGGCAAGGTGCGCTTCGTCATCGAAGCGGCAAGCGCAGATCAGGCGCGGATGATGGAGGGGCTTCGGCAAGCGGCAGAGCGGGCCGTTGCGTCGCTCCCGGGCGTGGCCAGCGTTTCGGTTATGCTAACGGCGCATACCCAAAAGTCTGAACCGCCACAGCTCAAAGGTGGGGGGCATGGCCACAGCCACGGGCAGGGGCAGGGGCAGCAGGGTCCGGCGCGGATTCCGGGTGTGAAGAAGATCCTGCTTGTGGGGTCCGGCAAGGGCGGTGTCGGCAAATCGACCGTTTCGGCCAATCTCGCCGTGGCGCTCGCGAAGGCGGGCAAGAAGGTCGGCCTGCTGGATGCGGATATCTATGGCCCGAGCCAGCCGCGGATGATGGGCGTGACCTCGAAGCCCCAATCGCCCGATGGCAAGACCTTGGAGCCGATCCGCGCCCATGGCGTGTCGATCATGTCGATGGGCTTTCTCATCGACCCCGACCGCGCGGTGATCTGGCGCGGCCCGATGCTCATGGGCGCGATGCAGCAGATGCTGACGCAGGTGCAATGGGGCGATCTGGATGTTTTGGTGATCGACCTGCCGCCGGGAACCGGCGATGTGCAGCTCTCACTCGGTCAGAAAGCCGTGATTGACGGCGCGATCATAGTCTCGACGCCGCAAGACGTGGCACTTCTCGATGCGCGCAAGGCGCTTGATATGTTCAAGGCGATGAAAACGCCGATGCTGGGCCTCATCGAGAATATGTCGATGTTCGTCTGCCCCGATTGCGGATCCACGCACGAGATCTTTGGTCATGGCGGTGTGAAGGCCGAGGCCGAAAAGCTGGGCCTGCCGCTTCTGGCGACCCTGCCCATTGATCTGCAAACCCGCCTCGGCGGTGATGCCGGCCTGCCGATCGCCACGGGCGAGGGCGCGATGGCCAAGGCCTATGCCGATCTGGCAGCCCGCCTGATCCAAAACGGCGACGTCTAGGCCCCTTTCAGGGAAATTCTGGAATCTGATGCGAATCACCCGGCCCGAATGGCCGGGTATTTGGCGTTTTGGGGGCGTTCTTATGAGGGAATTTGCCACTATCCCCCATGCAATCGCTGAAATTGAGAAAATTGTTGGGATTTAATGGAACCAACCTGATCCCTGCCTTCATGTCTAGATATTGTGTTTGCATCCAAAAAGACATCAACAAAATGTGCCAAAGTTCTCAAAGGCCCTCTAGGTCTTGTCGCAGGGCGAGGTCTGATCCCGTATATTGTGCCTGTCGATCCAGAAAATGTTGTTGATTACCATGAAATCCCATGGCACCAATGAAACATCGAAGGACGGGCATCGAATAAGGGGCAAATAAAGAACCCCATCGGCAACCAAAGTGCAGGTTTCATACAGGCACCCGCTTCTTCGAAACAAAGATCCGGCGCGCGAGCGAGCAGACATCCCCCCAGGTGGCGCGCGCAGTCGGGCATCCCGAAAGGGACGAGGGCGGCGGATTGGGCAGTGGCAGCAGCTCAATCCGCCGTTTTCTCTTTCGGGCCTTGAAACGGGACAGGAGAGGGGCCGCGCAACGTGGTTCTGAGTTTTACAGGCGAATACGTCCAGAAGGTGGACGGCAAGGGTCGGATGTCGATCCCTGCAGATTTTCGCCGTGTGCTCGAATCTGGCGATCCGAACTGGACCGAAGGCCTCACCCCCGCTCTTTATCTTCTTTACGGTGATCACCTGCGGGAGCAGCTGCAGGTCTATTCCGTTGTCGAGTTTGACGCGATTGCCGCGCGCATCAGGGCGATGCCGCTGGGCAACGCGAACCGCACCCGCCTTTCCCGCCTGATCCTTGGTCAGTCGATCCGTCTCGAGGTTGACAAGGACGGGCGCATCGTCATGCCGATCCGCCAACGCCAGAAACTGGGTCTGACCGAAGGCGAGGTCTATTTCTCGGGCGTGGGCGACCATTTCGAAATCTGGAAGGCCGATACTTTCAGCGCCTCGGTGGGCAAGGGCCTCACCGATTGGCTGGCCGAACAGCCAGAGGGCTTTGATCCCCTCAGCCTTTTGGTCGGGGGATGATCCATGAGCCCAGCTGCCAAGCTCCCCGATACATCCGCCCATATCCCCGTTCTGCTGCGACCGCTCATCGAGGCGGTCGCGCCTGTGTCTGGCACATGGCTTGACGGCACCTTTGGCGCGGGCGGCTATACCCGAGCGCTTCTGGCGGCAGGGGCCGCTAGGGTGATCGCGGTGGATCGTGATCCCTTGGTGTTCGAGATGGCCAAGGCTTGGGCCGGCGACTATGAGGGCCGGATCGAGATGGTGCAGGGCACCTTTTCCCAGCTCGACGAATACGCCAGCGATCTTGATGGCGTGGTGCTCGATCTGGGCATCTCGTCGATGCAGATCGACATTCCCGAGCGCGGCTTTTCCTTCATGAAGGACGGCCCCCTCGATATGCGGATGAGCCAATCGGGCGAGAGCGCGGCCGACATCTGCAATACCGCCGACGAGGCGGAACTGGCTGATATCATTTATCTTTACGGCGAAGAGCGGGCTTCCCGCCGGATCGCCCGCGCCATCGTCGCGGCGCGGCCTGTGGAGACGACGCTGCAGCTGGCCAAGATCGTCGAGGGCTGCCTGCCGCGCCAGAAACCGGGCCAGAGCCACCCCGCGACCCGCACCTTTCAGGCGCTCCGCATCGCGGTGAATGACGAATATGGGCAGTTGGCCGAGGGGCTGATGGCCGCCGAGCGGGCTTTGAAGCCGGGTGGGCTTCTCGCTGTGGTGACTTTCCATTCTGTCGAGGACCGCATGGTCAAGCGCTTCTTCCAGATCCGCTCGGGCGGGCAGGGCAACGCCAACCGCTATGCGCCGCAGGCCGAAGTTGAGGCGCCGGGGTTCGAGATGGTCGTCCGCAAGGCGATTGCTCCGGATGAGGATGAGTTGGCCGTCAACCCGCGGGCCCGTTCGGCCAAGCTACGGGTCGGGCGGCGGACGGATGCGCCGGCCAAGCCGGTTGACCGCGGGGATTTGGGAATGCCGCTGCGCAAAGGAGAGCGGAAATGAGGGGGCTTCTCTATCTCCTCTCCGCCTTGATGGTCGTGGGTCTGGGGTTCTGGGCCTATAACGAGAACTACGCCACGCAGGAGTCGATCCGCGAGGTGCGCGACCTCAACCGCCAGATCGGCGAAGCGCACGCCCGCCTTCGAATGCTCAATGCCGAATGGGCCTATCTCAACCGCCCCGACCGGCTTCGCGATCTGGCCGACCTCAACTTTGACCGCCTCGGGCTTCTGCCTCTAATGCCTGACGGCTTCGGGCGGGTCGATCAGGTGATCTATCCGGCCTTGCCCTTCGGGCCTCTGGATGGCGCGGTCATGGCCTCCTCCGACGGGGAGGAGCCGCTATGATCCGCACGCCGCTTCGCCCGCTGGCCCGCGTTCTGAAGGCCCGAGAGAC
>RFZI01000138.1 GCA_009920775.1 Paracoccaceae bacterium
ACGAGGCCTACGAGGTTCTGAAAGACGCCAACAAGAAAGCCGCCTACGATCGCTACGGCCACGCCGCCTTTGAAAACGGCATGGGCGGTGGCGGCGGCCACCCCGGCGGCGGCTTCCGCGGGCAGGGCGATTTCGCCTCGGCCTTCTCGGATGTGTTCGATGATCTCTTCGGCGATTTCATGGGCCGGGGCGGGCAGGGCGGCGGACGCACCCGTGCCGCACGCGGCAACGACCTGCGCTATAACCTGCGGATCAGCCTCGAAGAGGCCTATTCCGGCCTGCAGAAAACGATCAACGTCCCTTCCGCTGTCAGCTGCACCTCGTGCAAAGGCACCGGCGCCGAGGGCGGCAGCGAGCCTGTGACCTGCCCGACCTGTTCGGGTATGGGCAAGGTCCGTGCGCAGCAGGGCTTTTTCACGGTCGAGCGTACCTGCCCGACCTGCAACGGCATGGGCCAGACCATCAAGAACCCCTGCAAGACCTGCCACGGCGCTGGTCGGGTCGAGAAGGAGCGTTCGCTCTCAGTCAATATCCCCGCCGGCGTCGAAACCGGCACCCGCATCCGCCTTGCCGGCGAAGGCGAGGCCGGAATGCGCGGCGGGCCGACGGGCGATCTCTATATCTTCATCGAAGTGACCGAACATCGCCTGTTCCAGCGCGACGGTACCAACCTTTATTGCCGCGTGCCTGTCTCGATGGTCGACGCCTCTCTGGGTGGCGATATCGAGGTGCCGACGATCGACGGCGGCCGCAGCCGGGTCAAAATCCCCGAAGGCAGCCAATCGGGCCGCCAGATGCGCCTTCGCGGCAAGGGGATGCCCGCCCTGCGTGGCGGCAATCACGGCGATATGTTCATCGAATTGTCGGTGGAAACGCCGGTCAAGCTCACCTCCAAGCAGAAAGAGCTCCTGCGCGAGTTCGACAAGCTGAGCGCCGAGAACAATCCGCAAAGCTCGAGCTTTTTCTCAGCGGTGAAGGGCTTTTGGGATTCGATGAAGGGCTGATGCCCTTAACCAATCGCTAACCACATCGGCCCGATAGTCGGGCCATGCCCAAGCCCGCCGCCTTTGCCGAAGCTCTGCTGCCTTTTGACGAGGCTGATATTTCCGCGGGCGCAATCGCCTCGGGCACGCGGCTTCCGTCCTATATCGCCGATCACCGCAAGCGCCTGCGGGAGCGGTTCATGGCGGGCGGTGCGGCAGCATTGCCCGACTATGAGATGCTCGAACTTATCCTCTTTCGCGCCATCCCGCGGCAGGATGTGAAACCCCTCGCGCGGCGGCTGATCGACCGCTTCGTCGATTTCAACGGGGTCATCAGCGCCTCTCCGGCCCGTCTGGCCGAGACCGAGGGCGTCGGCGAGGCGGTCATCTGCGAGCTGAAGATCATCGAAGCCGCAGCCCAGCGCCTTGCCCGCGCCCGCGTGATGCGGCGGCAGGTCATCTCAAGCTGGGACGCGCTGGTCGACTATTGCCACACAGTCATGGCCCACCGCGAGACTGAGCATTTCCGCGTTCTTTATCTCGACAAGAAGAACGCCCTGATTGCCGACGAGGAACAGGCGCGGGGCACGGTCGATCATGTGCCCGTCTATCCCCGCGAGGTGGTCAAGCGGGCGCTTGAGCTCAACGCCTCGGCGCTCATCCTTGTCCACAATCACCCCTCGGGCGATCCCACGCCCTCAGACGCTGATATCCTGCTGACCGGTCAGATCGGTTCCGCAGCCGAGGCGCTGGGCCTTGTCCTGCATGACCATTTGATCATCGGCAAATCGCGCGAGCTGAGTTTCCGGGCGAGCGGCCTGATCTAGCTATCGGGCTGCGACAGCCATCGACCGATACATCGTCCCAAGCGCAAGGATATCTCCCTTGGCATCGCACCCCGGCATTGTGACAACAAGATCATTCGCCACAGCCCTTTCGCCGGGCAGGATCTGAAGGCTCTGTGCATTTGCCTCGCGACCACAGTTTTCAGCCGTCACAGGGATCTCGACCGAAAGCTCGATCTCGCCCGTCGCGGGCGAAGCTCCGATTGGAAAAGTATAGATCTGGGCAAAATGGCCGCCCGCGATGGCGCGTTGGCCAAGGGCTGTGAAGGTTCCGGCGCCTGCGGTTGGCGCCTCTTGCCAGACATAACCCGGCGCTCCAAATGGGGCCGCATATTCCCGTGCGTGCAGCTGAGCACCAACGGCGCCCTCCCACATCAGCGCCGCTCGACCATAAAGATCAAGATCCGTGACCTGTGCGACGGCCATCGCGCTCGGGCCAAGATCAAACGACAGAACGAATACCGCCGTCTTTGCCAAAGCCGGGATCGAAAGATCCGCATTGCCTTTTTCGTCAGTCAGGCCCGAAACCATCATCCCTTGATGGTGCAAGACAAAGCTCGCGCTGGGCAGGCACGGGGCGTTCAGCGCAAGATCGACTCTGGCGCCCTCGACAGGCGCGGCAAGCAGTTCTGGAACGCAGTCCGACGCCGATTCTGCCCCTGGAAGAAGGTCAAACTCTATCGAGGCCAGCCGCAGCGGCTCTTGCCTGTCTGTCCGATCGAAACTTTCGGGAAGAGCAAGGCCAATCCCTGCACCCACGATCTCTGGGGCGATCAGGATCGGACCAAACCTCGGGTCGCGCGCTTCCTCCGGGCTCAATTCGGGCAGGGGCGAGAAAGCAAAGGGTTCGCCGCCGGAATTTTTCCCGACAAGGCTGGCCCCGGCGCCCGAATTTTGAATGACAATCGCACCCGCAAGCAACACCGCGAAGGTGGCTCCAGCAACGGCAAATTTTCTGATCGCGATCATCAGCTGCTCCAAATCCGTTAGGGATTTGGAAACAAAGTCACTTGTAATCGCGGCCTGTTGAGGACGCCGAGACGGATTCTTTCAGGCCCAATTCGGGCAGGGATCAGGCCAGTCGGCCGTGGCAATGCTTGAACTTGTTGCCCGAACCACAGGGGCAAAGGTCATTCCGACCCGGATTGCCCCAAGTCTCGGGGTTGTTCTCGTCAAAGCCCGGCTTTGCAGCGGCAGCAGTGGCGCCAGCAGCGGCTGCTGCAGGGGCCGAGGCCTGCGCTGCGGCTTGCTGCAGACGGCGCTGCTGATCGACTATTTGCTGCATCATTGCCTGCTGCTCTTCCTGCGTCATCGGCCGGATCTGCGAGAGCTTCTGCGTCACGTCGGAACGCAGGCCATCAAGCAGGCTTTCGAAGAGCTGGAAGCTCTCGGTCTTGTATTCGTTCAGCGGATCGCGCTGGGCATAGCCGCGGAAGCCGACGACCGACCGCAAATGTTCCAGCGTCAGAAGATGCTCGCGCCACTTGGTGTCGATGGTCTGCAGCAGGATCTGCTTCTCGATCGACCGCATGGAGTCGGCCCCGAAGGCTTCGGTCTTTTCGGCCATGAGCGTGTCCGAGGCTTCGCACAGCCGCTCGCGGATGTCGGAATGATCAACACCCTCTTCGGCGGCCCAGTCGGCCACCGGGGCGGTGACGCCAAGACGCTGGGTGACGGCGGCGGCAAGGCCTTCTACGTCCCACTGGTCGGCATAGCTGCGTTGGGGAATGAAATCGTCGACAAGATCATCGACCACCTGATGGCGCATATCGCGGACGATCTCTTCAAGCTCTTGCGCTTCCATGATCTCGCGGCGCTGGCTGAAGATCACCTTGCGCTGATCGTTCATCACGTCGTCGAATTTCAAAAGCTGCTTGCGGATATCGAAGTTGCGGCCCTCGACCTTGGCCTGCGCCCGTTCGAGCGATTTGTTGACCCAAGGGTGAACGATGGCCTCGCCTTCTTTCATGCCGAGTTTCGACAGAACGCTGTCCAGCCGCTCTGAGCCGAAGATCCGCATCAGATCGTCATCGAGCGAAAGGTAGAAGGCCGAACGCCCCGGATCGCCCTGACGGCCCGACCGGCCGCGCAGCTGGTTGTCGATGCGGCGGCTTTCGTGGCGCTCGGTGCCGAGGACGAAAAGGCCACCGGCGGCTTTGACAGCCTCTTCATCGGCCTTGTGCGCCTCTTCGATCTGGGCGCGGATGGCGGCATGATCGCCTTCGGGATCGGCGGCGATGGCTTCCATGATCTTGAACTCGACGTTGCCGCCCAGTTTGATGTCGGTCCCGCGGCCCGCCATGTTGGTGGCGATGGTCACAGCGCCGAGCTTGCCGGCATCGGCGACGATCTGCGCCTCTTGCTCGTGCTGACGCGCGTTAAGGACGTTGTGGGCAAGGCCTTCCTTCTTCAGAAGCTCGCTGAGGAATTCCGATTTCTCGATCGACGTGGTGCCGACAAGGATCGGCTGGCCCTTCTCGTGGGCTTCCTTGATCATCTTGACGATGCCGTCATACTTCTCGCGTGCGGTGCGATAGACCTGATCGTGCTCGTCCTTGCGCGAGATGGGGCGGTTGGTCGGAACCTCTACAACGCCCAGCTTGTAGATTTCCATGAATTCCTCGGCCTCGGTCAGCGCCGTGCCGGTCATGCCGGCGAGCTTGTCGTAGAGGCGGAAATAGTTCTGGAAAGTGACGCTGGCGAGGGTCACGTTCTCAGGCTGGATCGCGCAGCCTTCTTTGGCCTCGATCGCCTGATGCAAACCGTC
>RFZI01000139.1 GCA_009920775.1 Paracoccaceae bacterium
AAGGATGCCAAGCGAGGTCACGGGGATCCCGAAAAGCTCTTTGGGCAAAAGGTTCACCGGCCCACGCACTGCCATATCGACGGCCACGCCCGCCTCGGCGAGATCAAGAGCTACGTCGCCCGCGGTATTGCCAAAGCCCACCACCAAGACCCGCTTGCCCTCGTAAGGATCAGGATTCTTGTAGGCCGAAGAATGAATCCAAGACCCGCCGAAATCGCCCAAGCCTTCAAAGTCGGGGACATATGGCGCGCCGTTCAAACCCGTTGCAAAGACGACAATCGGTGCCTCGGAGGCCCCTTTGGCATGGGTCACGCGCCAGCCGGAATTGCTTGGCCGGACAGATTTCACCGCGCAGCCGAACTGAGGCCGGAGGTCGAATGCCTCGGCATAGGCTTGCAGATAGTCGATCACCTCGTCCCGCGCCGGATAACGCGGCCCCCTGGGCATCGACAGACCAGGCAGACCGGAGCGGCCCCGCGCGGTGTGCAGGTGCAGCCGGTCGTAATGCCGCCGCCAACTGTCGCCGATCTTCTTGCCTGCATCTAGGATTTCAGGGGTAAACCCGGCCTTCTTCAGACAGGCCGCCGCGGCGAGCCCCGATGGCCCGGCCCCGATCACAATCGCACGCATGAAACCCCCTCAATAAAAACTCTGCGGATCAATATCTATGGTGAGCCGCAGATTCGCGGGCAGTTTGAACTGTCCCGCCCATTCCGCCAAGGCCGCCTGTATCGGGGCCGTCTTGTCGGCCTTGACCAGAAGGCGCACGCGATGCCGCCCACGGATGCGGGCGATAGGCGCGGGCGCGGGGCCATAGACCTCGGCCCCGATCCGACGCAAGGGCTCGGCCCTTCGGGCCATCTCGGCGCCCAGATCGAAAACTTCCTGCACATTCGGGCTCGACAGAACGATCCCCGCCATGCGCCCGTAGGGCGGCACGCCTGCCGCCTTTCTGGCCGCCGCCTCGGCCGACCAGAACCCTTCCTCATCGCCCGACAGGATTGCCCGAATGACGGGGTGTTCGGGCTGATAGGTCTGCAACAGTGCCTCACCCGGCGTCTCGGCCCGCCCCGCGCGGCCCGCGACCTGCCGCATAAGTTGAAAGGTCCGCTCGGCGGCCCGCAGGTCGGAGCCTTGCAGGCCCAGATCAGCGTCGATAACGCCGACGAGCGTCAGGAGCGGAAAGTTGTGCCCCTTGGCGACAAGCTGGGTGCCGATGATGATGTCGGTGCCGCCATCGGCAATCGAGGCGATGGCCTCTTTCAGCGCCCGTGCCGAGCCGAAAAGATCGGACGACAGGACCGTGACCCGCGCCTCGGGAAAAACCGCCGCCACCTCTTCGGCCATCCGCTCGACCCCCGGCCCCACGGGGGCAAGCTTGCCCTCGACCCCGCAGGAGGGGCAGGCGGTGGGCATCGGCTTGGTCTCGCCGCACTGGTGGCACACGAGGCGCTTGAGAAAGCGGTGCTCGACCATCCGCGCATCGCAATGATCGCAGCCGATCTGATGACCGCAGGCGCGGCAGAGCGTCACCGGCGCATAGCCGCGGCGATTGAGGAAGATAAGCGATTGCTCGCCCTTTTCGATACGGTCGTTGATCGCCGCTTGCAGCGAGGGGGATATCCAGCGCCCCGAGGGCACATCCTCGATGCGCATATCAATGGCGCTCATCTTCGGCATGACCGCCGCGCCGAAGCGGCTGGTCAGTTCGAGCTTGCGGTATTTGCCCGCCTCAACATTGGCCCAGCTCTCAAGGCTCGGCGTGGCCGAGGCCAGAAGCACCTGCGCCTCGTTCAACGAGGCCCGCAAAACCGCCATGTCGCGGGCGTTATACACAACGCCATCTTCCTGCTTGTAGGAGGTGTCGTGTTCCTCATCGACAACGATCAGCCCCAAATCGCGGAACGGTAGATAGAGCGCAGAGCGGGCGCCGACCACGAGCTGCGCCGCCCCCTGCCCCACCATGCGCCAGCAGCGGCGGCGCTCGGTCAGGGTCACGCCCGAATGCCATTCGACGGGCGGCATCCCGAAGCGGGCCTCGACCCGGTGGATGAATTCGTTGGTCAGGGCGATTTCCGGCAGAAGAACCAGCGCCTGCCGCCCCTGCCGCAAACACTCGGCCACCGCTTCGAGATAGACTTCCGTTTTGCCCGAGCCCGTTACGCCCTGAAGAAGGGTCGTGCCATAGCGGCCCGAGCGCACCCCCTCGCGCAGGATCTCGGCCGATGCGGCCTGATCGTCGGCAAGCGCCTTACCGGCAAGGTCTGGGTCCAGCTGCGGATAGGGCGTGTCGCGGGGCGTGTCCTCCTCGCGCACGGCGCCTTGCGTCACGAGGCCCTTAACCACCGAGGTGCCAACGCCCGCCGCTTCGGCCAGTTCTCCAAGGGTGAACGACAACCCGCCGTAATCCCGCAAGACCTCAAGAACCCGCGCCCGCGCCTCGGTGAGCCGCTCGGGGGCGGCATCGCCCAGCCGGTAGACCTTGCGCATCGAGGGCGCATCGCCAAGGCCCGGCGCGCGGGTGGCGAGGCGCAGCATGGCGGGCATGGGCGTGAGGGTATAGTCGGCCACGCGACCAAGGAAATTCCGCATCTCCTCGCGCATCGGCGCGGCCTCTAGCACGCGGTTCACCGACCGGACCTTTGCGATATCGAAATCGCCCTGCCCCGCCCCCCAGACAACGCCCAAAACCTTGCGCGGCCCGAGGGGCACCTCGACAAAGGCCCCCAGCCAGCAGCCCCCCTCGGGCGCCTTGTAATCCAGAAGGCGATCGAGCGGCTGGGTCGTCAGAACCCCCACCAATTCGCCTTCATGGAAAAAATCCGCCGTCATCGGCCCTCGCGTTTTCCGGGGTTTCCGCTTCACCCTCCTTGAGGTAAACGCTGGCCCAATCCCTGCCAACCCGCCTTTAGGAGCACGCAATGAAATTCTTCGTCGATACCGCCGAGATCGACCAGATCAAGGAACTCAATGAGCTTGGTATGGTCGATGGTGTGACCACCAACCCCTCGCTCATCGCCAAGTCGGGCCGCGATATCCTCGAGGTTACCAAGGAAATCTGCTCGATCGTCTCGGGCCCTGTTTCCGCCGAGGTCACCGCGCTCAAGGCCGACGAGATGATCGCCGAGGGCCGCAAGCTCGCCAAGATCGCCCCCAATATCGCGGTCAAAGTGCCGCTGACATGGGACGGCCTCAAGGCCTGCAAGGTGCTCTCGGACGAAGGCAATATGGTCAACGTGACCCTTTGCTTCTCGGCCAATCAGGCGCTTCTGGCCGCCAAGGCCGGTGCGACCTTCATCAGCCCCTTTGTCGGCCGCCTCGATGATATCAACCTCGACGGTCTCGATCTGATCGCCGATATCCGCCAGATCTATGACAACTACGCCTGCCGCGTGCGGAAACAAAAAAGAAGAAATCCGGCAAGCTTGATGCTAATGTTCCGGAAAAGCAGGCAAGAGTAACTCAATGAGCAGCACCCCCCTGATCGAGCCATCGGTCCGCGAGAAGATTATCGCCGACCCAAATGCGCTTTTGGAAGACGCCGATATCATGCGCGCGCTGGTCGCCGCCAACGAGCGGTCGATGGGCAATAACGTGGTCGATCTGCGCGGCATCGCGATGGAACGGCTCGAGGCGCGGCTCGACCGGCTAGAGGATACGCATCGCTCGGTGATCGCCGCGGCCTACGAGAACCTCGCTGGCACCAACCAGATCCACCGCGCCGTTCTCAAACTCATGGATTCGACCAAGTTCGAGGAATTCCTGCATGATCTTGGGGCTGAGGTCGCCGAAATCCTGCGGGTTGATGTCATGCGGCTTGTGCTGGAATCCGAGATCTCGACCCCCGATCCGTCGCTCGATCGGGTGGGCGATGTTCTGTCGGTGGCCGCGCCGGGTTTCATTGCCGACTACCTCACACAAGGCCGCAGCCAACATTTGCGTCAGGTCACCCTGAGGCAGATTCAGCCCGACGCCAGCGGCGTCTATGGCGAAAAGGCCGAATATATCCGATCCGAGGCCTGCCTCCTTCTCGATCTTGGCGCCGGGCGGCTTCCGGGGATGCTGGTTATGGGGGCGGAAGACCCGCATCAGTTCTCGGCTCAGCAGGGCACCGACCTTTTGGCCTTCCTCGCTGGTGTGTTTGAGCGCACCATGCGGCGTTGGCTTTCCTGAGCCCGTGATCTCTCCGGCGCTGACCGACGCTCTGGATCGCTGGCTCGACCATGCCCGCGCCCTTGACGCGGTGGCCGATAATACGATCAAGGCCTATCGCGCCGACGTCTTGGGCTTTCTCGCCTTCATGCAGGGCCATTTCGGCGAGGCGCAGGGGATTGGCGCCATTTCCCGTATCGGCGTGGGCGATATGCGGGCATGGATGGCGCGTGAACGCAGCCGCGGGATTGCACCCCGATCTCTGGCCCGCGCCCTATCGGCCGTCAAATCCTTCTATCGCTGGCTCTCCGAGCGCGAGGGCTTCGAGCCGACCGCCGTTCTGTCCGCCCGCGCCCCCAAGTTTCACCGCAAGCTGCC
>RFZI01000140.1 GCA_009920775.1 Paracoccaceae bacterium
GCCCGCCTGACCGAAGATCGCGCCATGGCCGAGGCTCGCGCCGCCAGCGCCCGCGCCAAATCGGGCCACCGGCTTTCGCCTTTGGATGGCGTGCCGATTTCTTGGAAAGACCTCTTCGATACCGCCGGTGTGGCGACCGAGGCAGGGACGGCCTATCTCAAGGGCCGCACGCCCGAGCGTGATGCCGAGGTGCTGCGCCTTGCGACCGGTAAGGGCTTGGTTTGCCTCGGGAAAACCCATATGACCGAGATCGCCTTTTCGGGCCTTGGCTACAACCCGATCACCGCGACGCCGCCCAACAAGGTCGACCCCGAGGCGGTTCCGGGCGGTTCTTCGTCCGGCGCTGCGGCCTCGGTCGCCTTTGGCCTCGCGGCGGCGGGGATCGGCTCGGATACCGGTGGCTCAGTGCGCGTCCCTTCGGGATGGAACGATCTAGTCGGCCTGAAAACCACACATGGCCACCTCTCGCTTGAGGGCGTGGTGCCGCTCTGCAAGACCTTTGATACTGTCGGCCCCCTATGCCGAACAGTCGAGGACGCGGCACTTCTGTGGGATGTCTTGGGCGGCGATGCGGTCGATCTAGTTGGCGCGGATCTGAGCCGAGCGCGGCTGGCCGTTCTCGACACCATCGGCACAGAAGACCTCGAGGACCAACCTCGCGCCGCTTTCCGCTCGGCTGTGGCGCGGCTCAATGATGCCGGGGCCGAGATCAGCCACATCACCTTCGAGCCTTTGCGCGACGCCTTTGCCATGGCCGGCGGCCTCTTCACCGCCGACGCCTATGCCTATTGGCGCGAGACCATCGAGGCGCGGCCCGAGTTAATGTATCACCAGATCCTCAAGCGCATCCGCCCCTATCGCCAATTGGGCGCGTCTTGAGGAAATTCGCGCCGAATACGCCGCCGCGACCGCGGGCTATGACGCGGTGATCCTGCCGACGATGCCGATCATGGCGCCGAACGTGGAGCGGTTGGCAAAGGACGACGCCTATTTCGTCTCCTCGAACCTCATGGCGCTTCGCAATACGCGGGTCGGCAACCTCATGGGCCTGTGCTCGATGACCCTGCCAACCGGTGTTCCGGGCTGCGGGATCATGTTCAACGGGCAGGCCGGAGGGGAGGGGCGGCTTTTGCGACTTGCAGCCGCCGCCGAACGGGCCTTGGCCTAAAAGCCACAGACACCGCCCCAAGCCCCTGATTCCTTCTGCTTTTTCTGGACAGGCGGGCCGCCTTGGCCCTATGTTTGGGCACAGCGGGGCGCAAATGATCCCGCGCATTGAGGCAGTGATGGATTTTCCCGAGCGGTTTTCGAACCTACCGGAATACGCGTTTCCGCGCCTGCGGAAGCTTCTCGACGTCCATGAAGCGGGCGGCGATCCGATCCATATGACCATTGGCGAGCCGCAACATGCCTTCCCGTCATGGGTCGGCGAGGTGCTGGCGGCCAATCTGTCTGGTTTCGCAAAATACCCGCCCAACGAAGGCACGCCCGAGCTTTTGGCGGCCATCGCAGGCTGGATCGCCACGCGCTATGGCGTGTCGGTCATGCCCGATCAGATCATGGCGCTGAATGGCACCCGTGAGGGGCTTTACAACGCGGCGATGGCGCTGTGCCCCGAGACGAAGAACGGCAAGCAGCCGGTCGTCCTGATGCCCAACCCCTTCTATCAGGTCTATGCCGTGGCGGCGCTCTCGGTTTCGGCCGAGCCTGTCTATGTGGCGGCAACCGAGGAAACGGGGCATCTGCCGGATTATGCCGCGCTGCCCGAAGAGATCCTCTCGCGCACCTCGATTGCCTATATCTGCTCGCCCGCCAACCCGCAGGGCGCGGTGGCGAGCGAGGACTATTGGCGCACCCTCATTGCGCTGGCGGAGAAGCACGATTTCCGCATCTTCGCCGATGAATGCTATTCCGAGATCTACCGTGATGCGCCGCCCGTTGGCGCGCTCGAGGTGGCCGCGCGGATGGGGGCCGATCCCGAACGCGTGGTGATCTTCCATTCGCTGTCGAAGCGGTCCAACCTGCCGGGCCTTCGCTCTGGCTTTTGTGCTGGCGGCAAACAGTCGATCGCTCGCATCCGCCAGCTTCGCAATTATGCCGGTGCGCCCTTGCCGCTGCCTTTGCAGAAGGTGGCTGAGAAGGTTTGGGCCGACGAGACCCACGTCATCGAGAACCGAGCGCTCTATCACCAGAAATACGAGGTCGCCGACCGCATTCTCGGCAAGGTGCCTGGCTACATGTCGCCGCAGGCGGGATTTTTCCTGTGGCTACCGGTCGAAGATGGCGAGGCGGCGTCGCTCAAGCTTTGGCGCGAGACAGGAGTGCGGGTCTTGCCCGGCGCCTATCTCGCCCGCGAGGTCGGGGGCAAGAACCCCGGCGAGGGATACATCAGGGTCGCAATGGTGGCCCCAACACAAGAAATGCAGCGCGGGCTGACCCTTCTCCGCGACTGCCTGTACGAGTGAGGGAACGAGCCCATGGCATCATATACAACCCGACAGCGCGATCCGCTTCTGGACAGCAATATGCAGGCCGCGATCGAGAAACGCGGTAAGGAGCTTTTGGGCATCGGCCTCATGGTTCTGGGCGTTATGGCCGGGATGATGCTGGCCTCCTACAGCCCCGAGGATCCGAACTGGATGCTGGCCTCGGATGCGCCGATTCAGAACTGGCTCGGGTCGTTCGGTGCCTCGCTTGCCGCGCCGCTGGTGATGATCATCGGTTGGGCGGCTTGGGGCATTTCTGCCAGTCTTGTCGTCTGGGGTGGTCGTTTTGCCCTGCATCGAGGGGCCGAGCGTGCGCTTGGGCGGGTGATCTTTATTCCCATCGCCATTGCCTTTGCCGCTGTCTATGCGTCGACCCTCGCGCCTTCGGCAGCCTGGGCCCATAGCTTTGGCGTCGGCGGGTTGTTTGGCGATACGGTGCTTGCAATCCTTCTGACCCTCGTGCCCGTGCAGGCCGCGATTGCCGTCAAGGTCGCGTCGCTTCTGATGGGTGTGCTGACCATTGCCGCCGCTGCCTTTGTTCTTGGCTTCGACAAGCGCGAGCTGAAGGCGATCGGGCGGTTCCTGCTGATCGGCACGATCCTGATCTATTCGCTCGTGCTAAAGCTGATTGGCCGCAGCGCCAGCGCCTCGCTGCGTGCGGCGCAAGGCGGCATGGCCGCCGTTCAGGCCCGCCGCGCCGACGCTGTGGTGGTGAGCGACAGCGAAAAGCAGCGCGTCGCCTCGGTCGTGAGGGCCAACCCCGCGATGCCGACCGACCGCGCGATGCCGCCCAAGATGCCGCTTGTGGCGCCGGTTCGTGAACAGGTCGAGCCTGCAAAATCGGGCGGTTTCTTCGGCTTTATGCCCTCGCTCCGCCGCAAGCCCGAGCCGATGCCCGAGGCCGAACTCGTGACCGCCGAGCCGCCGATGTATGACGGCGCCGTAGACGGCGACCGCATCCGCGCCCGCATCTCGGACGCCATCCGCAATCGCTCCGCCGCAGAAGCCCCGCGTTCCGAGCCGCCGGTCATGCGCGGCCCGAAGCCGTTGATTATCGATCAAGGGCTGAGCGCTTTCGAGAGCGATGACGATCTCGACGAGGCGGTGATCCTCGACGACAGCTATCAGCCCGAGCCGATGCTCGCCCGCCCGCTTTTCGAGACCGAAACGCCCGAAGCGCGCAAGGTTGTCCAGCATACGACAAAGCGGCAGGCCGCCCCTTCGCGTCAGGCCCGCGCCGAGGCGCAGCCGCGGCTCAAATTTGACGACAGCCCGTCGGACTACGAATGCCCGCCGCTCAACCTTCTGATGAACCCCATCGAGATCCAGCGCCATCACCTTTCCGACGAGGCGCTTGAGGAAAACGCGCGGATGCTCGAAAGCGTTCTGGATGACTATGGCGTGAAGGGCGAGATCGTCTCGGTTCGCCCCGGCCCCGTTGTCACCATGTACGAGCTCGAGCCTGCGCCGGGCCTCAAGGCCAGCCGTGTGATCGGCCTCTCCGACGATATCGCCCGCTCGATGTCGGCGCTTTCCGCCCGCGTTTCGACCGTCCCGGGCCGCAGCGTGATCGGTATCGAATTGCCCAACGTCAATCGCGAGAAGGTCGTCCTGCGCGAGATCCTTTCCGCCCGCGATTTCGGCGATAGCAACATGAAGTTGCCCTTGGCGCTGGGCAAGGATATCGGCGGCGATCCGGTGATCGCCAACCTCGCCAAGATGCCCCACCTTTTGATCGCCGGCACCACCGGCTCGGGCAAGTCGGTGGCGATCAATACGATGATCCTCTCGCTCCTCTACAAGCTCACGCCTGACGAGTGCCGGCTCATCATGATCGATCCCAAGATGCTTGAACTTTCCGTCTATGACGGCATCCCGCATCTCCTTTCCCCGGTTGTAACCGACCCCAAGAAAGCGGTTGTCGCGCTCAAGTGGACCGTCGGCGAGATGGAAGAGCGCTATCGCAAGATGTCGAAGATGGGCGTGCGGAATATCGAGGGCTACAACAGC
>RFZI01000015.1 GCA_009920775.1 Paracoccaceae bacterium
GGTGGCCGACAAAATCGCAGTCCATCCCCGCCTTTTCCATATAGGGCGGCTCGAACGGGAACAGGGCAAGGACATGGTCGACGAATTTTGCCATCCGCTCGGCCCGCTCCGGTCGCCAGGCCCACACGGTTGGGGCGACATAATGGACAGTCCGAATTTTGGAATTACGCTCCTTGACCGCCGCCGCAACACGTAGGCAGAAATCAGGGCTGTCGATGGTGATCAGAACATCCGGGGGATTGACAAGGATTGCCTCGGTCAACTCGCCAATTCGACGTTTGAGATGAAAATACTTGGGCAGGATCTCGACGATCCCCATGAGCGACAGCTCGTCCATGGCAAACCGGCTCCGCAGGCCCTGTTCTCGCATCTTGGGGCCGCCAACACCGTCGAAACTCAGCTCCGCCACTTGCGTGCGCAGCCCCGCCATCAGCGCGCCGCCTAGCTTGTCGCCCGAGACCTCACCCGCGATGATAAAAATCCGCATCAAACGTCCCCCACCCAGACCGAGACGCCAAGCCGGTTGGCTTCGCTCTTCAAGTGGTCGACATCGAGGCACATCACCCCGCACTCTTCAATCCATATTCCGGTGATACCCGCCCGCGACGCCTCGATCACGGTCTCAGGACCGATAGCCGGAAGGTCGGCCCGCCGGTCCTGACCGATTTTGGGCGCTTTGCAAAAAACTGCTCCTTGCGCCTTGGGCGGGTTCGAGAGCGACTTGAGCATAAAGTCTGTTCCCAGACTTGCCTCCATCGCCAAGACTTGACCGCCCCGAACAACGCAGGCCTGACCAATATCCGCCGGAGCGAGATCATCGAGGTGGGCCTTGCCGCTCTTGGCATCGTCCTTCTGGACAGTGCTGGGAGATGGCCCAGCAAGCAGCCCCTTGCTTGGCAGCAGAACCGGGGCAATCTCATGCGCCGCCACAACCCCAAATCCGAACTCTTCAAAGATCGCGATGAGCGCACGCAGGGTGCCATCGTCGCCCATCTTCATGGCAGCCCCAATGCGGGCAAAGAGCGGGGCGGTCGCCTGATCTATTTCGGCGGGATCAATCTTTGGCCTCAGAACCTTACCTGCAAGGCAGACCTCCTTGACGCCACGTCGCCGAAGCTCGGTCAGAAGTGTTCCCAAATGCTCGAGGCGAAAGCAGATCTGTTCAAGTTCGCTTGGAACCTGAGGTTCGAAACCCACCATGAAGCAGACAATCGGCAGTTCGCCCTTTTTCCTCAGCGCCTCGACGAGGAGGCCGGGCAAAGCACCAGTGCCTGCAAAGAGCGCCAGCATCGGTTCAGCTCGGGGTCAGAAAGCTACGGTCCGATTCTCCCAAAATGAAATCGACCATTTCCTGAACATATGTGCTGTCCACCTCGGTTTTCAGCCGCTTTGCCCTGTCGTGGAACGTCCCTTCACCATCCCGGAGCGTCTGGAAAGCCACCCTCAGTGCCGTGATATCGGCGCGTTCCACCCCACGCCGCTTGAGGCCCACAAGATTGAGGCCGTCGAGAGCGCCCCGTGGTCCTTGCACAAGGCCGTGCGGTATGACGTCGTTCGTCACCATCGACAATGCACCGATGATGGCGCCCCGTCCGATCCGAACCCACTGATGTATGCCGCATAGCCCACCGATGATCACGTCGTCCTCGATGATGCAATGTCCGGCTACGGCCGAGTTGTTGACGATGATCACCCGGTCGCCAATCTGAGCGTCATGGGCGACGTGGCAGCCGGCCATCAAAAGACAATCATTGCCGATCCGGGTCTCACCGCCGCCGCCGGCTGTGCCGGTATTGATCGTGACGTGCTCTCGGATGCGATTGCGCGCGCCGATGCGCAGGCGCGTCTTTTCGCCCGCGAATTTGAGATCCTGCGGCACCTCGCCGACCACGGCGAAGGAAAAGATTGTCGACCCCTCGCCAACCTGAGTATCGCCGGTGATGACCACATGGCTCTTGAGGGTCACATTGTCACCAAGGACAACCTCCGGACCGACCACACAGAATGGACCAATGACGCATCCGGCGCCGATGACGGCGCCTTCTTCGATCACCGCAGAAGGGTGAATTTTAGGTGACATTAGCCTTTGAGATCCATCATTGCGGTAAACTCCGCTTCGGCCGCCAGCTCACCATCGACAGTCGCGACGCCTTTGAACCGCCAGACCTTGCCGCCCGGCTTGCCGCGCGTGGTCTGAAGCTCCATCCGCAGCTGATCGCCTGGGACAACCTTGCGGCGGAATTTGCAGTTGTCGATTGCCATGAAATAGATGAGGAAGTTGCCATCCACGAGGCCGAGGCTCGCGCCGACCATAACGCCGGCCGTCTGCGCCATCGCCTCGACGATGGTCACGCCGGGCATGATCGGATTACCGGGGAAATGGCCCTGAAAATACGGCTCGTTCATTGTCACGTTCTTTAGCCCAACCGCAGACTCGGTTCCGTTGATTTGTTCAACACGGTCTACCAGCAAAAACGGATAACGATGCGGCAGGATTCGCTGGATGAGATGGATATCAGCGGTCGTGACGGGCTCGGACATGGGCATTCTCCCTATTCAACAGCCGTTAGAGGGCGCAGCGGCGGTTGTTCCGTCGCCGAGACGTTCGTCGATAGTGGCAATAGCTGCCTCGGTTATGTCGATCAGATCGGCCTGCATAACGATATTGCGCCGGTCGATAATCACCACCGCGCCGCGCGAGATCATGATCTCGGCCAAGACGGCCTGCACGGCCGACAAGAATTCATCTCTGCCCCGGCTCAAGCTGGTCTGGAGCGCTTGCTCCTTTTCGTCCTGCCCTTGCCGAACCGCCTGCACCTTGGCATCGAAGGCGTCAGCCTCGATCCGAAAATCGGCGGGATCCATCGTCGGGCGGCGCTCTGTGAGGCTACGCTCTTCGGCTTGCAGCTCCTCGGCGAACTTACGATTCTCAGTTTCCAGCGCTTTGGCCTGAAGGTCGATATCCGCGCGAATGCGCTGGCCGTAGAGGGTCTGCACAAACAGCTGATCGAGATTGATCGTCAGGATCAGGCTACGAAACTCGCTCGCAGGCGTGGTCGTGCTCTCTTGCGCGACAGCCTGCCCCCCGAAGAGGGCAAGCAATCCAAGGCAGACAGCGACCCAGAGTTTCCGCATCAGAACGACGTGGCGATTGTCAGGTCGAAGGATTTGGGCCGGTCATTGCTTTCGGACATGAGCGGCTGCATGAAGTTGAACCGCAACGGGCCAATCGGTGTTTTCCAGAACAACGACAGACCCGCCACTGCGCGTGGCGTGAAGTCGTTATACAAAACATCCGATACATCGGAGAGACCCGTATCCCAAAGCGAACCGTAGTCGATGAAAGCACCGCCATGCATCCCGAACTCGGTGGGAAGGCCAATCGGGAACTCGGTCTCGAGGCGAACCACGGCATAGGTATTGCCACCGAGCGCATCGTTTTCCCCGTCGCCGGTGTAGCGCGGGCCAAATCCGCCGGGCTCAAAGCCGCGCATGATGCCGCTGTTCATGAAATAGCGGTCGGTGATCCGGCTCGCGCCTTCGAGGAAGTAGAGGTAGCCGCCCTCAAGCGTGGCGCGCAGCGTCACTTCCTCGTTCATGATCTTGGTCTCAGCCGCAAGTGTAGCCGTGTTCTTCAGGAAGGTCGCTTCACCAAACGCATATTCCTGTCCGAAGCGCAGCAAGACCCCCGCGTTGGGATTAAGCCCGGTGCGGCGATTGTCCCATGTGTAGGTGTAGCCGACCGAATTCGTCCACCGCCGGCCCGCAGCGGCATCGTCCAGAATTGGCTGCGAGTTCGTGGAAACATTCGACAAGAGTGAATAGTCGATCGAGTAGCTGAGGGCCAACCGTGCGTTTTCGCTGACCGGGAAGCTGAGCGACGGCGAGAAACCAAAGCTCGTCGTGTCATAGAGCGCTGCCTCGTTGTCGGTGGTCTTATAGCCCGACCGCAGACCAAGTCTCAGATCACGACCCAGCAGGTAGGGCTCGGTGAAGTTAAACGTCAGGATCCGGTTGGTTGCCGCAGTTGAAACCTGGAAATCAAGCGCCTGCCCTCGGCCGAGGAAATTGCGCTCGCTATAGCTCGCGATCAAGCTAAAGCCGGTGTCGGTGTTGTAGTTCGCGCCGAAGGTGAGCGATCCGGTCGGAACCTCTGTCACAGCCACATCGACAATCACCTGCTCGCTGGACGACCCCGCCCGCGTGCCGACCTCGGCATTCGAGAAGAACCCAAGCGCACGGATGCGCGACGCGCTTTCACGGATCGAGCGGGGGTTGAGGGGATCGCCCTCAACAAGGGTGAACTGGTTGCGAACGACGCGGTCGAGCGTTGTCGTATTGCCGGTGATATCAATCCGCTCGACAAAGACGCGCGGACCACGCACCAGCGCATAGTTGAGGTCGAGCTTAAGATCGCGATCACGGCGGGTGATTTGCGGATCGGCCTGAATGAATTGCAGGCCGAGTTGGTTGGCGCGGAACTCAAGGCGCGCAATATCGTTCTCAATCCGCAGCGGCGAATAGGTCTGGCCATCTTTGGTGCGGATGATCCCGTCAAACTCGGCCAAGTCGACATCCGGCAGATCCGAGGTCACCTTGACCTCGCCAAATTCGTATTTCTGCCCCTCTTGGACATTGAAGGTAATGAGATAGGCGTCGCGCTCACGCGTAAGCTCAACGTCAACCGACTGAATCTCGAAATCGACATAGCCGCGCGAGCGATAGAACTCGGTCAGCACCTGTTTGTCGAAATCGATCCGGTCGGCGACAAATGTATCGCGTCCGATGATCGCCCGCAAAAGGCCGGCCTGCTTGGTCTCGAGCACACCACGCAGACGATAATCCGAAAAGCTGCGGTTCCCGACAAAGCCAATCCGCGAAATCTCGGTCACGCCACCTTCGAAAATCTCGAAAACAAGATCAACGCGGTTGTCGCTGCGGCGGATGATGCGGGGCGTAATGGTCGCGCTGATCCGTCCCTTGTCGGCATAGAGCTGGACAATCGCGCCCACGTCGCGCTCAACTTGGCTCGGGCTAAAGACATGGCGCGGCATTGACTGGATCGCAGACCGCAGATCATCGTCCTTGATCTTGGAGTTGCCTTCGAAAGAGATCACGCTGATGGTCGGAAGTTCGACAACCGTGACGATTAGCGCAGATCCGGTCACCCGCGCGTCCACAGACTCGAAAAGCCCGGTTTCGCGCACGGCCTGAACCGCATCGTTGAGGCCCGCGGCGCTCACTGTTTGGCCCGACGAAAGGCCCAGATAGGTCAGGATGGTCTGTGTTTCGATCCGCTGATTCCCCTGGATGGAGATGCCGGAAAAGCTGTAGCTCTGCGCCACGGCCGGCAAAGCGCTCAGGCCCAACAGGGCAGCAACAACAAAGCCCTTGAAAAATGTGAAAAGCCGCGCGGCAGCGCTCGTGGCAAGGTCGCTCATCAGATCAGCCAGTATTAAATCCCCAGACATCTACGGAGTATCGGGATTACCGGACCTTGTCAAAAACACAAACGCGCCCCGGAGGGCGCGTTTTGCTTATTTTGCGAAACTTTGCGTATCGGTCTTAGATCGAGCCGAGATAAGCCACAAATCCCAGAGCGCCGAGAATGGCACCAACAAACAAAAGCCGGTCCAGGTTAAGTCCGATCAAATAGGACAATCCACGGTATCCGGAGTTGAGCGTCTGCATGATCCTGCCCCAATAACGACTTTAGCCGTCGCAGAGTCCCGCAGAATTGCGGCCCAAACACGGCACAATCGAGGAACCTCAGGGGCAAAGGCCCGGAACAGTATCATTCGCCAAAGCTAGGACCATCATCATCAGGATGAGGGCCAACCCAATCATCGTTAGGATACGAAGGGCAGAGTCCGAAGGCTTGCGCCCACTCACAGCCTCGTAGGCATGAAACACGAGATGACCCCCGTCGAGGATGGGGATCGGGAAAAGATTCAAAAGGCCGATCGCGGTCGAGAGAAGGCCCAAGAACTGGATGTAGGTGCCGATTCCTTGGGCCGCCATTTCGCCCGATGTCTGGGCGATGCCGACGGGGCTTGAAAGATTGCAGGTCGAAATCTCGCCGGTGAGCATATGCCACATCCCCGAGACCGAAACCTTCGCGATGTACCAAAGCTGACCCCAAGCATAGCTAAGGGTCGTCGCGATATCCGGCGACGAGGTTTGCGGCTCGAAAAAAAGCCCCCCGGAAAGGCCGATCAGCCACCTCGTTTCAAAGTCACCGTCCCGCAGCGGAAGGTCGACACGGCGCGGGGCAATGTCAAAGCTCAAGGTCTCGCCTTGCCGCCAGACCTCAAAGGTCATCTCCTGCCCTTCAGAGGCGGCGACGATATCCATCATCTGCGAAAATGCGAAAACCGGTGTCCCGTCGATTGCGGTGATGACGTCATCAGCCAAGAGCCCAGCTTCACGCGCAGGGCTATCGGAGTTCACCGTGAGCGCCAATGTCGGCTCCGGATAGGGGCCGCGCACGACGATTTCCTCGCCCGCACGTCCAACCCGATAGTCAACGGACGCAACCATCGGAATCTTGTCCGTCGCGGCAACAACATCCGCAATCGTCGGGGTTTCGATGCCACCGATGGCAAGTATCCGGTCGCCTGTTTCGAGCTCCTGCTCATAGGCGTCCGGCAATTTCGGCACAGAGGCCAAAGTGAGTGGGTCGGTCGCAATACCGACAGACAGGACTGCCCAAGCGAAGACGAGAAATGCGAAGATGAAATTGAAGGCCGGACCGGATGCAACCGTCAGGGCGCGGGCCCAGACTGGCGCGCCGGCCATGCTGTCTCTGGACGCACCGGCACCGGCATCGGCGCCCATCGACGCGGCGTTGCTGTCGCCCTTGAATTTCACGTAACCGCCAAGCGGAACCAAGGCGATCTGCCATACCGTTCCTCTGCGATCGACGCGCCGCCAGAGGACCGGCCCAAAACCGATCGAGAACACATCCGCTTTGATCCCGCTCCAACGCCCTGCGAGGTAGTGGCCCATTTCATGCACAAACACGATCACCATCAGGGCGACGAAGAAAGACAGAAGTGTAAGGCCGGTAGAGCTAAACTGCGGAAGAAGGCTCGTCATGGGTATTCTTAAGCTGAAATTGCAATGAGATCCGATGCGCGGCGGCGCGCAAGTCGGTCGGTTTCGAGAATATCATCAAGGCTATTTGCGGCGCGGTTCAGACCATCGGACGACCACATCTTGTCGAGCACATCCTCGACAAACCCTGCCATGTCCAAAAATCCAATCCGCCCGGCGATGAAGGCATCGAGTGCGATTTCCTTTGCGGCGTTGAAGGCCGCGCCGCTCTGCCCTCCGGCCTCCATGACCGACTGCGCGAGGCGCAGAGCTGGATAACGCTGGGGGTCCGGGGCTCGGAAGGTCAATGTTCCGATCTTGGCCAGATCCAGCCGTGCGACAGGCAATTCCCGCCGCTCGGGCCAATTCAGGGCGAAGCCTATGGCATGGCGCATATCAGAGGCCCCGACATGGGCCATGAGCGCCCCGTCACGGAAGCCGACCAGAGCATGAACAAGGCTTTCTGGATGGATCACCACCTCGATCTGCGCGGGATCGACCCCAAAGAACTCGCGGGTTTCGATCAATTCCAGCGCCTTGTTGAACATCGACGCGGAGTCGATCGTGATCCGCTGGCCCATGGCCCAATTGGGATGCGTCGAGGCATCGGCAACTGTCGCCCGTGCGAGGCGTTCGAAAGGCCAATCACGCAGAGCACCTCCCGAGGCCGTGATGATGATGCGTTCAACCGCTTCGATATCCTCGCCGACAAGCGCCTGAAAGACGGCCGAGTGCTCACTATCGACCGGCAGGATACGAGCGTTGTGGTCGCGCGTGGCCGCCATGACCAAGGGGCCAGCGGCGACGAGTGTTTCCTTGTTGGCCAGCGCCAGAGTGCCCCCCTGCCGGATCGCTTCCATGCCCGGCACGAGACCTGCCGCACCAACGATGGCCGACATGATCCACTCCGCCGGACGGCTTGCCGCCTCGGCCACGGCCACATCTCCTGCCGCAGCTTCGATGCCGGTGCCGGCGAGCCTGTCTTTGAGGGCCCCGAACAGCGCGGGCTCGCAAGTCACAGCCAGCTTTGCCCCCAGCTCAATGGCATCGCGGGCAAGTTGATCGACGTTGCGTCCACCCGTGAGCGCGATGACATCGTAGCTCGCGATATCACGCCGGATCAGATCAATCGTGCTTTGACCGATGCTACCAGTTGCGCCCAAAATGGAGATACGCCTCACAAAAGGCCTCCGTCTTTCAGCACCTCGACCGCGAAGAGGAACAAGGCCGCGCCGGTCAGGGCATCGAACCGGTCGAGCAGACCCCCGTGGCCGGGGATCAGGTTTGAGCTGTCCTTGATACCTGCAAAGCGCTTGATCGCGCTTTCTGCGATATCCCCCATCTGACCGGCAAACGCGGCAAGCACCGACAGGACGATCACCGTGGCGCCGCCCCCGAGCGGCCCTTCGAAACCGTAGCCCGCAAACGCGGCCCCCACGACCCCGGCTCCGATCCAGCCTGCTATTGTTCCGCTCCACGTCTTTTTCGGGCTCACTCGTGGCCAGAATTTCGGCCCTCCGAGTATCCGGCCCGCGAAATATCCAAGGATGTCGGACGCCACAACGATCAGAACAACCCAGAGAAGCCCGATGATGCCTTCGCCCCGCGTGGTCAGAAACCAAAGGATCGCAGCGGCAAGGGCCAAACCGTATCCGGCAAAAATCCATCTGCCCCGCGCCACAAGGAAAGCGCCGATCAGCGGCACGACCGTGAGGACAAGAGAGCCCAACCCCAATGACCACCCCTGCCCGACCGCCATCGCTCCGGCCGCCAACACGCCCATGACCTCAGGTCGCGGCGCCCCGAGCATCCGCGCCAGCTCCCAGATCATGCCGCCACTGATCAAGACAGCAAGAAGCGAGAACCAGAACCCGCCCTGCCAAACCGCAGCTCCGCCGATCGCAATCATGCCGATCGCGGACAAGACCCTTGGAGCCAGATCGGCCCATTTGCCAGCCGCCGCCATATCAGGCCTTCACCGCGCCGAACCGCCGGTCGCGGGTCGCATAGTTTCCGACGATCCTGCCAAACTCTTCAGCGGTGAAATCCGGCCAGAGCGTGTCGACAAACTCGTATTCGGAATAGGCCGACTGCCAGAGAAGGAAATTCGAAATGCGGGCCTCGCCCGAGGTGCGGATCACAAGATCGGGGTCCGGCAACACATGGGTGTCGAGGAACCGCGCAAGCGTTTCGGCATCGACATCCTCGGGCCGTAGGCGCCCCGCCTGAACCTCGAAGGCCATGCGCTTTGCGGCGCGGGTCACCTCGTCGCGACCGCCGTAATTGATGGCAATCGTCAGGTGGATCAGATCGTTATGCGCCGTCAGAAGCTCCAGCTTGTCCATCAGCGCCACGAGCTTGTCCTCGAGCTTCACACGATCCCCGATGAAGCGCACCCGCACGCCCGCTTCGACCAGCGCGCGCTGCTCTTTCTCGATATAGCGACGGAAGAGCTTCATCAGCCCCGCGACCTCGGTCTGCGTCCGCTTCCAGTTTTCGGTCGAGAAGGCAAAGACGGTCAGGTATTTGACCCCGAGCGCCTGACAGGCCTCGACGATCTCGCGCACCCGTTTGGCGCCCGCGTGATGGCCGAACAGGCGGGGCCGCCCCCGCATCTGTGCCCAGCGTCCATTGCCGTCCATGATGACGGCAACATGGCGCGGACCTTTCGCCTTGGTTGTCTCGGCCATCGGGCCTCCGGTTTGCGCAGGTCAGACCTGCATGATCTCGGCCTGCTTGGTCTCGAGGGTCTGATCGACGATCTTGATATACTTGTCGGTCAGTTCCTGAACCTCGCCTTCCCAGAATTTTTGGTCGTCTTCCGACAGGCCGTCGGCCTTGGCCTTCTTGACTTGATCCATGCCGTCGCGGCGCAGGTTGCGGATAGCGACGCGGGCGTGTTCGGCATAGTTGCCGGCGACCTTGGTCAGCTCGCGGCGGCGCTCTTCGTTCAGCTCGGG
Organism: Paracoccaceae bacterium; assembly: GCA_009920775.1. Classification (GTDB taxonomy): domain Bacteria; phylum Pseudomonadota; class Alphaproteobacteria; order Rhodobacterales; family Rhodobacteraceae; genus RFZI01. The sequence continues at coordinate 10,056 of RFZI01000015.1, forward strand.
GATCGGCAGCATGATGATCGTGCCGTTCAGCTGGGGATTGATCCCAAGCCCCGACTCGCGGATCGCCTTCTCGACCTTGCCGACCATGGCCTTATCCCAGACGTTGATCGTGACCATGCGCGGCTCGGGGACGTTGATCGTTCCGAGCTGGTTGATCGGGGTCATCTGGCCGTAGGCATCGACCATGATCGGTTCGAGCATCGAGCCCGAGGCGCGGCCCGTACGCAGCGAGGCAAACTCGGTCCGCAGCGCGTGGATCGCACCGTCCATACGGCGCTGGAGATCATCGGTGTCGAGTTCGAAATCGTCTGCCATCTTGGTCGTCCCGGTCTTGCGAAATTTGCGTTGCTATAGCGTCAACCGTGCACGGTTGTATAGGTGCCTTTGCCAGCAAGGATGCCTTTGAACCCGCCCGGCTCGTCCAGAGAAAAGACGATGAGCGGCATTTTGTTGTCGCGGCAAAGCGCGATGGCGGAGGCGTCCATCACCTTGAGATTCTTTGCCAAAACCTCATCATAGCTGATCCGCTCGAACCGCTTGGCTTGCGCGTTCTTCTTGGGATCGCTGTCATAGATGCCATCGACCTGCTTGCCCATGAAGATTGCCTCACAGCCCATCTCGGTGGCGCGCAGGGCGGCGGCGGTGTCGGTGGTGAAATAGGGGTTGCCGGTGCCGGCAGCGAAGATGCAGACGCGTTTCTTCTCAAGGTGCCGCACGGCGCGGCGACGGATGTAGGGCTCGCAAACCTGATCCATCGGAATGGCCGAGATCACGCGGGTAAAGACGCCAACCGCCTCGAGCGCAGACTGCATGGCAAGCGCGTTCATCACCGTGGCCAGCATCCCCATATAGTCGGCCGTGGTCCGCTCCATCCCCTGCGCCGAGCCCTGAAGCCCGCGGAAGATGTTGCCGCCGCCGATCACCATGCAGATCTCGACGCCCATATCGTGAACCGACTTCACCTCCTGCGCGATGCGCTCGACGGTCGGCGGATGCAGGCCGAAGCCTTGATCGCCCATCAGTGCCTCGCCCGAAATCTTGAGCATTACGCGTTTGAAGGTCGTCTGGTCACTGTCGCTCATCCGCGGGCCTCGCTCTTTGTTTCTTGATTGGGAGTCTTTCGTTGCCCGGCAAAATGTCGGAAAAGGGCGCCGTGTTCAATGCCAAGCGCGCCGGAAAATGATGCTCCGCGCGATATAACGCCAGCCGATGAGCCTCAGGTGATCGATCCAAAAGACATCCCCGACGACAAACCGGTTCTGATCGCGGGTCCGACCGCGTCGGGTAAGTCGGCACTGGCGCTCTCGATCGCGGCCGAACGGGGCGGGATCATCATCAATGCCGATGCGCTTCAGGTCTTCGATGGATGGCGCATCCTGACGGCGCGGCCCAGCCCGGACGAGCTGTCCATCGCGCCACACGCTCTTTATGGTCACGTCCCTTTTGATGCCCCCTATTCTGTGGGCCATTGGCTGCGGGATGTGGAAGGGCTTTTGCGCGGGCCCGACCGACCGATCATCGTCGGGGGGACAGGGCTTTATTTCCGGGCGCTTACCGAGGGCTTGGCCGAGATCCCGCCAACACCGTCCGACGTGCGGCTGGAAGCGGATAGCCTTCCCCTACCCGACCTCATCGCCGACCTCGATCCTCGGACCCGCGCCGCCCTCGACCTCAATAACCGCGCCCGTGTTCAGCGTGCTTGGGAAGTTCTTCGGGCGACCGGGCGAGGCATCGCCGATTGGCAGGCCGACACGCCCGCCCCGCTTCTTGCGCTGAGGGCCACAGTCCCCCTTGTTATGCAGGTCGACACCGACTGGCTCAACGACCGGATCACCCGCCGGTTTGACCAGATGCTGGCCATGGGCGCCCTCGACGAAGCGCGGGAGATGCTGCCGCATTGGGATCCTGCGCTTCTGTCGTCGAAGGCAATCGGCGCGCCGGAGTTGATTGCCCATCTCAAAGGTGAGCTTTCGCTCGACGAGGCGCGTGAGGCTGCGATCATTGCATCGCGGCAGTATGCCAAGCGCCAGAGGACATGGTTTCGGGCACGAATGAAGGACTGGCGGGCAATACCGTAGTTATCCACAGGTTCACCCACAGAAATTTGGATAAACTTCATATTTTTGTCATTGTCGGCAGGAAGAAAGCCAGCATTCTTGCAGAATTCAAACCTTGCCCCCGCCCAAGAGCCGTAAATGACCGACCTGATCCCTGATCCCGCGAACCGCGTGACCCTGACAGCACTTGCCCAAAATCCGGCCAACGGCCGCTGGCGGACGGAAGCGATGCGCAGCCACAGCGCGCCGCGCCTGTTGTTTGTCGCCAAGGGTCAGGGCCGGATCACGGTTGCGGGCCTGACCTCGGGCTATGGTCCAAACAATCTGATCTTTATCCCCGCCCGGACGATGTATGGTTTCGAGGTCGGGCCGACCGTATTCGCCCAGATGCTCAGCATCCCTGCGTCGATGATCGAAGACTGGCCGGATGAACCCGTCCACCTCCGCCTGCGAAATGTGGCCGCTCAAAAGGAGCTGGCCGCGATCTTTGACTCCCTCGAGCGCGAGATCAAATCCGACAAGTCCGGCCAAGCCCGAGCGGCACAGCACCATGTGGGCCTGCTTTCGGTATTCTTCGAGCGCCAGGTGGCGAGCCACCCGACCGATCCGGCAACCGACCGCAGCCGAACCGCCTCGGCCCGCCTCGTGGCGGCCTACTCCGACCTTGTGGAGCGCGATTTCCGTCACCACAAAGGCATCGCCGAATACGCGGCCGATCTCGGCGTGACGCCGACCCACCTGACCCGTTGCTGCCGCGCCACCAGCGGCCGTTCGGCCCTGCGGCTTCTAAACGATCGCGTGATCTACGAAGCCCGGGTACTCTTGCGCGAAACCCGCACGCCTGTGCAGGAAATCGCAAAGTCCTTGGGGTTCACGTCGGCCGCCTATTTTACGCGCAGTTTTCAGCAGGCAACCGGACAAACGCCAACCGGTTTCCGCCGTTCAGGGCTTTCGGTTCAACGGTTTTGAACTGCCCTTCAGCAATCGCGTAATCGCGCTTGCCCTTGCATCAGGTTGGACGACCAAGGTCGCAAATCATCCATCTAATGCCGAAACCAACTATTGACCCATCGTCAAAAAGGTCGACGATGGAAGTTGATTGGAGGTCGGGCGCGCTGGGAGGACGCCGCGCGCTTGTGGTATGCCACCGTCAAATGAAAAAATTCAGGGAGAAAAGAATGACCCATATCAACTCTGCACTCCACCCGGCAGCACTGATGTATGCCGAGGAAGAGCGCGCAGGTAAGCTGAGCCGCCGCGAGTTCATGACCCGCGCCACCGCTCTCGGTGTGACCGCCACCGCCGCCTATGGCCTTCTCGGCCTCAAGGCTCCGGCCGCTGCCGCGACCGCCGCGCAGGGCGGCACCATGCGTATCCAGATGAACGTTGTGGCGCAGAAGGATCCGCGCACCTACGACTGGTCCTACCTCGGCAACGTCGGCCGCGGCTGGCTCGAGTATCTCGTCGAGGTCAACAGCGACGGCTCGATGCGCGGTATGCTGCTGGAAAGCTGGGAAGCCAACGCGGACGCCTCGCAATATACCCTCCACATTCGCCCCGGCGTGACCTGGAACAACGGCGATGCGTTCAACGCCGATCACGTGGTCTGGATCCTCAACTACTGGTGCGACAAGGCCGTGGAAGGCAACTCGATGGCGGGCCGTATGTCCTCGCTCATCGACGCCGAAACCGGCAAGGCCCGTGACGGTGCAATCGTAAAGCTCGACGACATGACCGTTCAGCTGAACCTGCCCGCCTCGGACATCACCATCATGGTCGGCATGGCCGACTATCCGGCGGCTGTTGTTCACCCCAGCCACAACCCCGAGACCATGGTCGCAGACTCGCTCGGCACCGGCCCCTACAAGCTCGAGTCGCTCGAGGTTGGCGTTAAGGCCGTTCTCGTCCGCAACGAGGGCCACAACTGGTGGGGCCATTCGGTTGAAGGGTTTGGCGGCGCCTATCTCGATCGCATCGAGTTCATCGACTACGGCACCGACCCGGCCGCTTGGATGGCTGCGATCGAATCCGATGAAGTCGACATGCTCTATGAGAACGTCGGCGAATTCCTCGACATCGCCTCGGCGATCGGCTGGGAGCAGTCGGACGTGACCACCGGTGCGACCCTCGTCTTCCGCTTCAACCAGAAGACCGAAGTCGACGGCAAGGCGCCCTATGCCGATGTCCGCGTCCGTCAGGCGCTGAGCCAGGCCGTGAACAACGGTGTGGTTCTCGAGCTCGGCTATTCGGGCCGCGGCACCGAGGCCGACAACCACCACGTCGCTCCGGTCCACCCGGAATACGCCGATATCGGCCGTCCGAAGTTCGACCCCTCGGGCACCAAAGCGCTTCTCGACGAAGCCGGTATGGGCGACTACGAGTTCGAGCTCATCACCCTTGATGACGACTTCAACCGGAACTCGGGCGACGCTGTTGCCGCGCAGATCCGCGATGCGGGCGCCAATATCAAGCGGACGATCATGCCCGGCTCGACCTTCTGGAACGACTGGGACAGGTTCCCGTTCTCGGCGACCGAATGGAACCACCGCCCGCTCGGCGTTCAGGTTCTGGCGCTGGCCTATCGTTCGGGCGAAGCCTGGAACGAGAGCGCCTATTCGAACCCCGAGTTCGATGCGCTTCTCGCCAAGGCCATGTCGCTCGCGGATGCCGATGCACGCCGCGAGGTGATGGCCGAGCTAGAAACCCTGTTCCGCAACGACGCCGTGATCATCCAGCCGTTCTGGCGCAAGCTCTACCGGCACTTCCGTCCGGGCGTTGTGGGCGCAGCTATGCACCCGAGCTTTGAAATCCACGCCTACAAGCTGGGTTTCTCGGCCTAACAAACCTCGTGTGTCGCCCCCGCTCCGGCGGGGGCGCTCCGGCCCTGCCGGACGTATGGCATTCTCGGCCGCCCCAAAAGGCGGCCTAAACTGCGAACGACAAGGGAAGCTCAATGGGCCTTTTTGTCTTGCGCCGCTTCGGGGTCATGATCCTCACGGCGCTTTGTCTGACTTTCGTTGTGTTCGTTTTGACGAACCTAGAACCAAACCTCGAGAAACTCGCCAAAACCCAAGGTAACGCCCGGATGTCGGATGAGCAGGTGGAAACCTGGCTTTCCAACCGCGGCTATCACCGCCCTGTGGCTGTCAAATACGGCGAATGGCTTGGGGTGCTTCCCGGCTATGTTATTGAAGGCACCGATGGCGAGACCCGTGGCCGCTGTCTCCGCGGTGGTGTCGATCCCGCCGACGCGGCTCGTTTCTGCGGCATTCTTCAAGGCGACTGGGGCTTCTCCACCGTCTTTAAGGAAGATGTCTGGAAAATCGTTCTCACCCGCCTTGGCCAAACCGCAAAGCTCATGGGCTGGGTGATGGCAGTGATGGTTCCGTCTTCACTGATCATCGGGGTTCTGGCGGGGATGCGCGAGGGTTCCAAGCTCGACCGTTCGCTCTCGACCGTCTCGATCGTGACAACCGCCACGCCGGAATATGTCTCGGGCGTGATCTTCATCACCGTTTTCGCCTCCTCCGCCGTGGGCCTCAAATGGTTCAACGGCTCGGCGACAAGCGCGATGGAAGATATTACCTTCCTCAACTTCACCCTGCCGGTGATGACCGTGGCGCTTTACGGCATGGGCTATATCGCCCGCATGACCCGCGCCTCGATGACCGAGGTGATGACCGCGCAATATATCCGCACGGCCCGCCTCAAGGGCGTGAGCTTCCGCAACATCGTTTTGAAACATGCGCTCAGAAACGCGCTGATCGCGCCCTTGACCACGCAGTTGATCTCGGATATCGGCTACGTCTTCCTCAACCCCCGCATCCGGATTTCGTGAGGAGAGCGCCATGGAAAACCTGACCTGGACCGGATCGCTCGGAACCATCCTCTACCCCACCCTCTTGGCGGCGGCGGGGCTATTCGCCATCGCCGTGGTTCTGCAAATCCTCACCTCGCTCGTCGTCGAGCCCTATCGTGCCCAAACGCTTCCCGATGGCCGCCTGTCGCGGCGCGGTGGCGCTATTGGCCTCATTGAGCGCGCGCCGCAGTACCTCTTGTGGGCGCTGATCCTCGTAGTCCTCGGATATCTCGTCGGAGGCGTGGTCGCGCCCTATGGGAAGGCCGGCATCGTCGGCGCCATCTCGAAACAGCTCACACCCGTCTGGATCGCGCTGGTTCTCACTTATGCAGCCTCGATCCGCTACAAGCGGCGGCTGGGGCTCTACGGCAAACTCTTCGACTCGACCGTCGGCATGATCGGCTTCGGCATCGTCATGTTCTGGGTCTATACCGCCTTCTTCTCGTCGGTCGGCGGAATGATCGCGACCCATGACCCGCTCTCGCAGGTTTCGGGCCTGAAAAACAAGCTGCCCGGCACCGCCGTTCCCAATGCGACCGACTTTGCAATGGGCGCACATTATCTTCTGGGCGGCGACAACCTCGCCCGCGATGTGTTCAGCCGGATGGTCCTTGGCTCTTGGGAGGTGGTGAAGATCGCGCCCTTGGCCACGATGTTTGCCTTCATGGTCGGCATCACCCTTGGTGTTCCGGCCGGCTATTACGGTGGCAAGCTCGACACGGTGCTGTCGTTTCTCGCCAACCTGATCCTCGCCTTTCCGGTGATCCTGCTCTTCTACCTGCTGGTGACACCCGAGATCGTGCTAACCGGCATCCCCTCCTATATGGCGGCGGTCCTGTTCCTCTTTCCGGTGCTCTTCGCGACGGTGTTTCTCAACGCCCGCTTTCGCACCGATCCGATGAAGCGCAACGTAATCCTCGGCGTGGTCGTCGGCGCGATGGTCTGGGCCTATCTCTCGCTCATCTCGCAACCCGGCACGGTGATGAACTTCCTGCCCGCGGCGCTCGACCTCTTTAACATCCCGCCCGGCATCCTCGTCGTCTTTGTCTCGGTGGTTTTCGTCAACTCGCCCACGGTCTTCCGTATCGTGCGCGGCCTGACGCTTGACCTCTCGACCCGCGACTATGTGGCCGCCGCCCAGACCCGTGGCGAGGGCCCGTGGTACATCATGCTCTGGGAGATCCTGCCAAACGCCCGCGGGCCGCTGATCGTCGATTTCTGCCTGCGGATCGGCTACACCACGATCCTTCTCGGAACCTTGGGCTTCTTCGGCCTCGGCCTGCCGCCGGAAAGCCCCGACTGGGGATCGACCATCAACGAAGGGCGCAAGCTCCTCTCGATCTATCCGCACCCTGCCCTGCCGCCAGCGCTGGCGCTTCTCAGCCTCGTTCTCGGCCTCAACCTCCTGGCCGACGGCCTGCGTGAAGAAAGCCTGAGGGACTGATCATGACCGAAGACACTCCGATCCTCGACATCGACCGCCTCTCGATCTCGTTCTTCACCCGCCTTCGGGAAATCCCCGCCGTGATGGATTTCTCGGCCAAGATCATGCCCGGCGAGGCCCTGGGCCTAGTGGGCGAATCCGGTTGTGGCAAATCCACAGTGGCCTTGGGCGTCATGCAGGATCTGGGCGTGAATGGCCGGATCGTCGGCGGCTCGATCAAGTTCAAGGGCCGCGACCTTTGCACCATGAGCGCCGAAGAGTTGCGCGATGTGCGCGGCAGCGAGATCGCGATGATCTATCAAGAGCCGATGGCCTCGCTCAATCCCGCGATGAAGATCGGGCGGCAGCTGATGGAAGTGCCGATGATCCACGAGGGGATCGGCGAGAAAGAGGCCTATGCGCGCGCTCTGGAAGTCGTCACAGACGTGAAGCTCCCCGACCCCGAGCGGATCCTCAAAAGCTATCCCCACCAGCTTTCGGGCGGCCAGCAGCAGCGGATCGTCATTGCCATGGCGCTCATGTCGAAGCCTGCGCTTCTGATCCTCGATGAGCCGACCACCGCGCTTGACGTGACCGTGGAAGCCGCTGTGGTGCAACTCGTCAAAGACCTTGGCAAGAAATACGGCACCTCGATGCTGTTCATCAGCCACAACCTCGGGCTGGTCCTGGAAACCTGCGACCGCATCTGTGTGATGTATTCCGGCGAAGCGGTCGAGCGCGGCTCGATCGAAGACGTGTTCGACAAGATGCGCCACCCCTATACGCAAGCCCTCTTCCGCTCGATCCCCCTGCCTGGCGCCGACAAGAACGCACGCCCCCTCGTCGCCATCCCCGGCAACTTCCCCCTGCCGCATGAGCGCCCGAACGGCTGCAATTTCGGCCCCCGCTGTGACTATTTCGAAGCGGGCCGCTGCGATCAGGGCGTCATCGCCATGAGCCTCATCGAGGGCGACGACCGGCATCAGACGCGCTGCCTTCGCTACGAGGAAATCGACTGGGACGCCAAGATTGAAGCCGGCGAGACCAAGGCCAAGGCCGCGGTGGGCGAGGTCGTCCTGAAGATGGACAACCTCAAGAAATACTACGAGGTTTCTGCCAACGCCCTCTTCGGGGGCGGCCATACCAAGGTAGTCAAGGCCAACGAGACCCTGTCGTTTGAGGCACGTGAAAGCGAGACGCTGGCTATTGTGGGCGAATCCGGCTGCGGCAAATCCACTTTCGCCAAGGTCTTGATGGGGCTTGAGACAGCGACCGATGGCAAGATCCTGCTCGACAACCGCGAGATCCAAGGCACCGCCATCAACGACCGCGATACCGGCACGGTGGCCGATATCCAGATGGTCTTCCAAAACCCCTTCGACACGCTCAACCCCTCGATGACCGTGGGTCGTCAAATCATCCGCGCGCTCGAAATCTTCGGGATCGGCAAGAGCGATGCCGAGCGCAAGGCGCGGATGCTTGAGCTTCTCGATCTCGTGAAACTCCCCCGCGCCTTTGCCGAGCGGATGCCGCGCCAGCTTTCGGGCGGGCAAAAACAGCGCGTCGGCATCGCCCGCGCCTTCGCTGGCGGGGCGCGCATCGTGGTGGCCGACGAGCCCGTCTCGGCGCTCGACGTCTCGGTGCAGGCGGCGGTGACGGATCTTCTCATGGAGATCCAGCGCAAGGAAAAGACCACGCTTCTTTTCATCAGCCACGACCTTTCGATCGTGCGCTATCTCTCGGATCGGGTGATGGTCATGTATCTCGGCCATGTGGTCGAGATCGGCACAACCGATCAGGTCTTTTCACCCCCGTATCACCCCTATACCGAGGCGCTCCTCTCGGCCGTGCCGATCGCCGATACCAAGGTCGAGAAAAAGCATATCGTTCTCGAAGGCGATATCCCTTCGGCGATGAACCCGCCGCCCGGCTGCCCGTTCCAGACGCGCTGCCGCTGGAAATCCAAGGTCGCGGGCGGGCTGTGCGAGCGCGAGGTGCCGCCGTTGCTTACCTTGGCCGAGGGGCATGAGATCAAGTGCCACCTCGCCGAGGCCGAGCTGCGCGGCATGGAGCCGGTCATCACCATCGCCGCCGAATAAGGCGTCGCGCCGGGGCACATTTAACCTTTCCTTCACCATGAGGGGATGGTGTAACGTGCGTGACCTGCACAAGATTCGAAGGGGGAGCATATGGCCGGATCCGTCAACAAGGTTATTCTGGTGGGCAATCTCGGGCGCGATCCCGAGGTGCGCAGCTTTCAGAACGGTGGCAAGGTGGTGAACCTGCGTATCGCGACCTCGGAAAACTGGAAAGACCGCAACACCGGCGAGCGCAAGGAGCGGACCGAGTGGCATTCGGTGGCGATCTTTAGCGAACCCCTCGCCCGCATCGCCGAGCAGTATGTTCTAGGGAAAACCCCCGACTCGGCGGGGGTTTTGCATTCTAGCGGCGAGCGAGTTCCTCGGCCAAAAGCCCGCGCACCACATCCGCCGGCACGTCCGAGGTGACAAAGGCCGCGCCAATCCCCCGCGCCATGATGAAACGCAGCTTGCCGTCGAGAACCTTCTTGTCCTGCGCCATCAGTGCCAAAAGCGCCTCGGCATCGGGCAGATCTCCGGGGATGTCCTTCAGATCGACCTTCATCCCCATCGCCGCAAGATGGGCACGGACACGGCTCGGCTCTTCCTGAGAACAAAGGCCGAGGCGGGCCGAGGTCTCAAACGCCAGAGCGCAGCCGATGGCAACACCCTCTCCATGCAGAAGCCGCGAGGAATAGCCCGTTGCGGCCTCGAGCGCGTGGCAGAAGGTATGGCCGAGGTTCAGAAGCGCTCGGTCGCCCTGTTCGGTCTCGTCGCGCATAACGATCTCGGCCTTCATCTCACAAGAGCGGCAGACGGCATAGTTGCGCTTGTCGATATCGCCTGCCGCCATCGCGGGGCCGTTTGCCTCGAGCCACTCGAAGAAGGCCGCATCGCCCAGAAGCCCGTATTTCACCACCTCGCCATAGCCCGCGAGGAAATCGCGGGGCGGCAGGGTCGCCAGAAGGCTGGTGTCTGCCAAGACGAGCGTCGGTTGGTGGAAGGCACCGACAAGATTCTTGCCTTGGCCGGTGTTGATCCCTGTCTTGCCGCCCACGGAGCTATCGACCTGCGCCAGAAGCGACGTCGGGATCTGAACAAACCGCACGCCGCGCCGGACGACAGCCGCGGCAAAGCCCACGAGATCACCGATCACACCGCCGCCGAGGGCGATGACAAGATCGCTGCGTTCGATCTTTTCGGTGAGGATCCACTCGACGGCACGGGAAAACTGTTCCCAGCCTTTGGTGGCCTCTCCCGGCGGCAGAGCCAAGGCACTGTGGGCAATGCCCGCCGCATCGAGCGAGGCCTGCAAGGTCGCCAGATGCAGCCCCGCCACCGTCTCGTCGGTGATGATTGCCACCCGCTTGCGGCGCAGGAACGGCACGATATGCTGACCTGCCTCCTGCAAGAGCCCCGCCCCGATCAGGATATCGTAGGCGCGACCGGGAAGGTCGACGTGGACGGTCTCGTGGCTCATGCTCTCTCCAGAATGTCGGGGCGGCGCAGGAGGGCCTCGATCACCTTGTCGGTGGTCTCGTCGATCGAATACTGCGGCAGGGTGTGCACCTTTAGATCGGCCATTGCATAGAACGGCTCGCGCATTTCGCAAAGCTCGGCGAGGGTTCGCTTCGGGTCGGCCGTCCGCAGCAAAGGGCGCGTTTCCTTATGACGCACCCGATCCCAGAGAAGATCGAGCTCGGCACAGAGCCATACCGAGACGCCCTGCGCCGAAATAGCCGTGCGGTTGCGTTCGGACAGAAAGGCCCCGCCGCCCGTCGAGAGGACACAAGGGCTGCCGGCCAGAAGCCGCTCGATCACTTCCGATTCACGGGCGCGGAAGAATGGCTCGCCATCGCGGGCAAAAATCTCGGCAATTGTCGCATTGGCGGCAAGCTCGATTTCAGCGTCTGAATCAAGAAGCGGAACGCCAAGCCGCGCTGCCAATGCCCGACCTACGGCTGTCTTGCCGGCCCCCATCATGCCAACAAGCACAACGGTCTTGTGCAAAATAAACTTGTCCGCTGCGGCCCTCTCAAGGCCAGCCGCCTGTGGCGTCGCACTCATGTAATATCCCTCAAGCGGTCGCAATCGGCGCCCTGCCGCCCAGTCAAAACTTTCTCTACTGAATGGCGTGATCTTGCGGGAAATGCCAGTTATAAAGATGCACAAAGCGGTCAAAGCCGCACCGGGCAGAAGAGGCAAGGATGCCGCTATGATATGGCGACTGATCAAGTTCTTGGTGGTTTTGGTGGTTATTGGGGCCATCGGTCTTATGGCCTATGCCTATGTGGGGCCCTTGTTCTTTAGCGGCGATTTCGCTGCGCCGACCGAGGAAATCACCCAGCCTGTAGTACTTGAGAGCAACTGATGCCCAAGGGCGGGATTGCACTGGCGGCTCTGCTCATGGTTTCGGGCGTCGCGGCCGCCCAGGAAAACTCGGGTCAGCCCCTATCGGCAATCGATTGGCTCTCGCGCAGCGTTGAGACGCCCATGTTTGATGCGGGGCTCGTCCCAGGCGATCCGCAAAACGGCGGGCTTACGGTCCGCAGGCTTGAAGAGCCGGGCGCGGCCGCGGTCCTTCTTCCGTCCATTTCTGTCTCGACAATTGATACGGCCTCACCCGACGTAGTCGGTCTGTTGCCTTCGGCGGTGACCGGATTCCCGCGTACCTTGTGGTCGAGCAGCGTTGAAAAAGATCTGACGAAACTTGTCTCCGACGTTCCGGTCAGCCTGCTCCCCGGCCTTCGCGATCTTTATCTACGGCTTCTCTTGGCCGAGGCAGACGCCCCGATCGGCGCCGGCCCCGAGGGCAATCTCTTTCTGGCGCGGGTTGACCGGCTGTTGGATCTCGGTGCGATTGATCAGGCCAACGCCCTTCTCGAGGCTGCCGACCCGACGACCCCCGATCAGTTCCGCCGCTGGTTTGACGTGGCGCTCCTGCTCGGCACCGAGGATTTCGCCTGCGCCGTGATGCGGGACAAGCCGGACGTCGCGCCGACCTATCTTGGCCGCATCTTCTGTATGGCGCGGGGCGGCGACTGGCATACCGCCGCGCTGATCCTCAACACGGGCCGCGCCTTGGGCGATATCACCGACGAAGAGGATGCGCTTCTGTCGCGCTTTCTCGATCCTGATCTCTATGCCGGCGAACCGCCACTTCCGATCCCCTCGCGTGTCAGCCCCTTGATCTTTCGGATGCGGGAAGCGATTGGCGAGGGCGTTCCAACCTCGATGCTGCCCCTCGCATTCGCACACGCCGATCTGCGGGAGACCGCCGGTTGGCGGGCCCAGCTTGAAGCCGCCGAACGCCTCGCACGGAACGGGGCTGTGAACGAGAACCTTCTTCAGGCCCTTTATACGGCCCATACTCCGGCGGCCTCCGGGGGGGTCTGGGATCGCGCAGCGGCGTTTCAGGCCTTCGATGCCGCTCTGCGAAGCCGGGATACCGAAGCGATTGCGGCGACGCTCCCTGCGGCATGGACAGCGATGCGCATGGCGCGCACCGAGGTGGGCTTTGCCCGTCTCTACGGACGCGATCTGGCGGGCCTGCCCCTGCAAGGGGAAACCTCGCGACTGGCGTTTCTGATCGGCCTTCTGTCGCAGGACTCAACCCAGATCGCCACGATACGACAACCGACCAACGAGACAGAAGCCTTCCTTCGGCAACTGGCCCTCGGCGATCTGACGGCGACACAGGGCCAGACGCTTCGCACCGCCGCCATCGCCGCGGGATTTGACGGGGCCGCACCGCCAGACGCGCTGGCGGCACTTCTGGCCGAGGGCAAAAGCGGTGAGGCGCTTCTACGCGGCATCCGATTGCTCGCAGAGGGCTCGATCGGCGACCCTTCCCTCGTCAGTCAAGGCCTGCGCCTTCTACGGGCCATGGGGCTTGAGGCTGACGCGCGGCGTATTGCTCTGCAATATCTCATCCTCGAGAGACCCTTGTGAACGGCCCCGCCCGACAGTCCGACTGGATCTCGGGCTTTCTTGCCGCCCAAGCGGCCGAGCTCAATGCCGCAAAGAACACGCTTTTGAGCTATGGGCGTGATCTGAGCGATTTCTCGGAATGGCTGGGCCGGAGGGGTTCGGATTTTGCGGTGGTGCAGCAGGAGACCATAGAAGCCTATCTCATCGCCTGCGAGGCGGACGGCCTTGCCACATCAACCCGCGCCCGAAGACTTTCGTCTATCAAACAGCTCTTTCGGTTTGCCTTCGACGAAGGCTGGCGCGACACAAACCCCGCGCTGAAAATCAAAGGGCCGGGGCGAAGCCAGAGCCTTCCAAAGACCCTTTCGATAGCCGAGGTGGATCGCCTGTTGGCCGCGGCCCGCGATAGCGGGCGGGAGGCGCTTCGCAATACGTGCCTCATTGAACTTCTCTACGCCACTGGGATGCGCGTAAGCGAGCTTGTGGGCCTGCCGGTCGCAGCGGCCCGAGGCCATCCAAAGATGCTTCTCGTGCTTGGCAAAGGCGGAAAGGAGCGGATGGTCCCCCTCTCGGGCCCTGCCCGTGAGGCGCTTGCTGATTGGCTCGAGGTGCGCGACGAAGCGGAGGCCGTGGCGACGCGGCGGGGCCTTCCGGCTTCGCGTTTTCTGTTCCCATCGTCGGGCAAAGAGGGCCACCTGACGCGCCATCATTTCTATGTTCTCATCAAGAACCTGGCTGTCGCGGCGGGAGTATCTCCGTCAAAGGTTACGCCCCACACCCTGCGCCACGCTTTCGCAACACATCTTCTTGCGGGCGGCGCCGACCTGCGCGCGATCCAGACCATGCTGGGTCATGCCGATGTGGCCACGACCGAAATCTACACCCATGTTCTTGAAGAACGCCTCCGCGAACTGGTGATTGAACACCATCCCCTTGCAGGCGGAACAGCAAAGACCCGCGCCAAGCCTTGATGGACGCGGGGGAAATCCCCATAACAGGGGCAATCAACCCTGAAAGATTGAAATGTCTACCCCGATCCTCGATGCGGCCTTCTGGCCTCCCGGGGCAAGTTGCGGACAGCCGCCGACCGTGGCTCCAAAGGTGCCTCCAAGGCGCTCAAGGTGACCGAAGATAGCGAACGGCTGATCGGATCGATCCTTCTGGGCAACAACGTGGTGAACATCCTCGCCACTTCGCTCGCCACGGCTCTGCTGACCAAACTGTTTGGCCAAAACGGCGTGGCCTATGCCACGCTGGCGATGACCGCGCTTGTCTTGATCTTTTCCGAGGTCTTGCCCAAGACCTATGCCATTACCAACCCTGAAACCGTCGCCGCGCGGGTATCGGGCCCGATCTATTGGGTGACGCTGATCCTGTCGCCGATTGTGAGCGCGGTGCGGGCCTTCGTCCGGCTTGTTCTGTGGGTTTTTGGGGTCAAGACCGATCCCGATAGCCATATCCTTGCCGTGCGCGAGGAAATCGCTGGCGCTTTGCAGCTTGGCCATTCGGAAGGCATCGTCGAGAAAGAGGATCGCGACCGTATCCTCGGTGCGCTCGATCTTGGCGAGCGGATGATCGAAGAAGTGATGACCCACCGTTCTTCGATCGAGATGATCGACGCCAATTTGCCCGCCGAAGAGATCATGGCCCGCTGTCTCGAGAGCGCCTATACACGGCTGCCTCTCTACAAGGGCGATCAGGACAATATCGTTGGCGTCGTTCACGCCAAAGACCTTTTGCGAGCCATGCACAAACTCCTCGACGATGGGGTGATCGACCGCGAAGAGCTTGAGAAATTCGATATTCTCTCGGTGGCGATGCCGCCCTACTTCGTGCCGGAAACCACGACCCTCGACGACCAGATGCGCGCTTTTCTCAAGCGCAAGTCGCACTTCGCCCTCGTCGTCGATGAATATGGCGGCCTGCAAGGTCTTGTGACGCTGGAAGACATCCTTGAAGAGATCGTCGGCGAGATCGCGGACGAGTTCGACATCGAAGAGGAAAGCCAGATCGAGCGAGCGGCCGATGGATCCTATATCGTCGATGGCGCGATGACACTGCGCGATCTCAACCGCGCCCATGACTGGGCCTTGCCCGATGACGAGGCCAATACGGTTGCGGGCCTCGTGATCCACGAGGCGCAGACCATCCCGACCGTGGGCCAAGTCTTTACCTTCTACGGATTCCGCTTCGAGGTCTTGGCGAAAGACCAGAACCGTATCTCGAGCCTGAAGGTCCGAAAGCTCTAGGCCGGGGCTGCTAGCGCGACTTGAACATGCTGCCGAGGATGCCGCGGATGATCCGGCGGCCTGTCGTGCCTTTCATCTCCTTGACGAAGGCTGTGGCCAGCGCATCGGCGAGGCCTTCGTCCTTGGCACCAGCCGCCCGCGATGATCGCTTGACGCTTCCGCCATACCTCCGTGCGGCAGTAAACTCGCGGGTCTCGTTTGCGGCCTCGGCCTCTTCGGCTGCGGCATTCGCCTTGCGGGCCAGCATTTCGGCCGCAGAGTCGCGATCGAGCCTCTGATCGTATTTGCCCGCGACCGGAGAGGCCGCCATCAACGCCGCTCGCGTGGCGGGATCAATCGGGCCAAGCTGGAATGAGGGCGGCCGGATCAACGTCCGCTCGACGATGCTTGGGACACCTTTGGCATCGAGCATCGAGGTCACGGCCTCGCCGGTTCCCACCTGCATGATCGCTTCTGCGGTATCGAAACGAGGGTTGGGCCGATAGGTCGCCGAAGCCTGTCGCAGCGCCTTCTGGTCGTTTGCGGTAAAGGCCCGAAGCGCGTGCTGGACCCGATTGCCCAACTGGCCGAGCACATCCTCGGGCACATCCGCCGGATTTTGCGTGACGAAAAACACGCCAACACCCTTGGAGCGAATCAACCGCGCCACCTGTTCAACCTTGTCGACAAGCACCTTGGGGGCATCGTCGAACAAAAGATGCGCCTCGTCGAAGAAGAACACCAGCTTGGGCTTGTCGGGATTGCCAACCTCGGGAAGCTCTTCGAATAGCTCGCTCAAGAGCCACAGAAGAAAGGTCGAGTACAGCCGCGGCGAGGCCATCAACTGATCGGCGGCAAGGATATTGATCCGGCCGCGACCCTCCGCATCAAGGCGCATCAGATCGGCCAGATCGAGCGCCGGCTCGCCGAAAAGCCGGGCGCCGCCTTGGTTTTCAAGCACCAGAAGTTGCCGCTGGATCGCCCCCACCGAGGCGCTGGCCACATTGCCGTAGCGCAGCGACAGATCCTTGGCGTTTTGCCCGACCCAGACCAGCAGTGCCTGCAAGTCCTCGAGATCCAGCAGCGGCAAGCCCTGCTCGTCGGCCACGCGGAAGGCTACGTTGAGCACGCCCTCCTGTACCTCGGTCAACTCGAGCAAACGGCTGAGAAGAAGCGGCCCCATCTCGGCTACGGTTGCGCGGATCGGATGGCCCTGCGCTCCGAAAAGATCCCAGAATGTCACCGGGAATGCCGAATAGGCCAGATCAAGGCCGATCGTCGCCGCCCGTTTGATAAAGGCATCGTGCAGCTTGAAATCGCTGCGGCCTGCAGCACCTAGCCCCGACAGATCACCCTTCACATCGGACAGAAACACCGGCACCCCGGCTTGAGAAAGCCCCTCGGCGAGGATCTGAAGCGTGACGGTCTTTCCTGTGCCCGTCGCTCCGGCAATCAACCCGTGACGGTTGGCATAGTTGAGAAGAAGGTTCTGGGGTTCGACATAGCCTTCACCGCCGCCGCCAAGAAAAATCGTCGTGCTCATATCGCGCCCCAAAAGTCATTCACCACCAATGCGTTCGGCATAAAGATACATCCTTAATACTTGGATGCTAGATAGAAGAGGCCGGCCATGTCCTCTTTGCCGGTAACCTCCCTGTTGGACTGGCCGTGCCTTCGCGCACGGCCTTTTTTTAGCCCGCGACTGTCAGGTTCTTTTGCTCACCAAGCCGTGAGAATCCGGGTTGACCCACCCTTTGTCTTTTCGTACCGTCACGCCAATTAGTCGGCCAAGTCCGACAGGGAGAGTTGGGAAAAGGGATCGTTCTCGGTCCCTTTTTTCATTTGGGGCCGAGGGTTTCGCAGGCGCGACAGCGGCGAAACCATGCCGATCGCTCCTCCAATACCCCCTGACTTCCCAGACGAGACAGTGTAGACCCCTAATCAACGAAACCCATACGGGAAGATATCCATGAAGAAGAGCTTTTCGCTTATCGCCGCCCTTGCCTTCGCAGCTCTGGCGGGACCGGTCCACGCACAAGAGGCGACGAACCCTGCCGCCGGCCTCGATATGGGTCAGGTCGATGGTGAAATGCCTGCGGGCGCGCCGTATATCAAGGAACAGTTCGGCGATTGGGCCCTTCGCTGCCTTAACAATCCTGAAGGCGATGATCCCTGCCAGCTTTATCAGCTCCTGATGGATGGCGAAGGAAATTCCGTGGCCGAGATCAGCATGTTTCTCTTGCCCGAGGGCGGACAAGCCGCGGCCGGAGCGACGATCATGACGCCGCTTGGCACGCTTCTGACCGAAGGCCTGATGATCAGCGTCGATGGTGCCTCGCCCCGCCGCTATGTCTATACGTTCTGCAACGTGAACGGCTGCGCAGCGCGTGTCGGTTTTACTGCCGAAGAGCTGGCCCAGTTCAAAGGCGGCACAAGTGCGGTGGTGCGGCTCGTCTCGGCCGCCAATCCCGGTCAGCCGGTCATGCTGAATATGTCGCTCAAAGGCTTTACTGCCGGCATCGAGAGCCCGCTCGTGCAGGGCGCGGCCAACTGACCTAGCCTGAATAGCGCCTCAACGCGATCACCGCGTTGAGGCCGCCAAAGGCGAATGCGTTGGACAGGGCGACCTCAACCCTCGCCTCGCGCGCCTCATTCGGCACTACATCCAGCGCACAGTCAGGATCGGGCACCTCAAAGCCGATGGTGGGAGGGACAACGCCTTCCTGCAGGGCCATGAGGCACGCCAAAAGCTCAACCGCGCCGGTGCCGCCGATCAGGTGACCGTGCATGGATTTCGTCGACGAGATCATCAGATTTTTCGCGTGGGCTCCGAATACCTCGGAAACCGCGGCGCACTCGGTCCGGTCATTGGCGGCCGTCCCGGTGCCGTGTGCATTGATATAGTCAACATCGGTCAGGGCGATCCCCGCATCTCTGATCGCGCCGGCAATCGCCCGCGCCGCCCCTTCCCGCGATGGAAGGACGATATCGGTTGCGTCCGATGTCATGGCGAAACCGATGACTTCGGCCAGTATCTCTGCGCCGCGCGCCTTGGCGGCCTCAAGTTCTTCGAACACGAAGATCCCTGCTCCCTCGCCCTGCACCATGCCGTTCCGGTTCGCGCTGAACGGGCGGCAGGCATCGTGCGACATGACCCGCAGACCCTCCCAAGCCTTGATCCCGCCAAA
>RFZI01000141.1 GCA_009920775.1 Paracoccaceae bacterium
GGCGCCCACGGCGGTGAGGTTGCGATAGGCCTCGGCCACCGCCTGCTTGCCGCCCTCGACGGGGTTGGCCTTGACGTAGCGCGGGGTCACGTCCGAAGTGAAGGCGATGGATTTCTGGGTGCCGTGCACGCGCACGATACCTGCGCCAAGGCCGGGGGTGCGGGCCGTGTCGCCCATCACCTGCGTGTCATACTGCTGATAGACCCACTGTTTGGCGGCATAGTTGGGCGAGGAAATCAGCGCCTTCAGGCCCTCGATCGGGTCGATCGACGGGGCGTCGGCAAGTGCCGCGGCGGCTTTGGTCGGAACCCAGGGGCGGTCGTATTCGGGCGCTTCGGAGGACAGCTTCGACAGCGGCAGGTCGGCCTTCACCTCGTTGCCGTGGACGATCAGGAAGCGGTCCTCGGGGATCGTCTCGCCGACGATGGCGAAGTCGAGATCCCATTTCTCGAACACCGCACGGGCCTCGGCCTCTTTCTCGGGGCGAAGGACCATGAGCATCCGCTCCTGGCTTTCCGAGAGCATCATCTCATAGGCGGTCATATTGGCTTCGCGCTGCGGCACGGCATCGCGGCCGGTCTTGGCGCCGAGGTAGACCACGGGCATTCCCACGCCCGAGGCGGCGGAGTAGAATATCTTGTCGGCATCGGCGAGGCCTGCGGCAAAGGCGTTGACGAGGCAGTTGCCGTTATAGGCCTTGTCGAAGCGAACCTCGCCCCCCACGGTCGGCACGCCGAAACAGTTGCCATAGCCGCCGATCCCTTCGACGACACCGGCCACAAGCCGCTTGGTCTTGGGGTGGCTCGTCTCGCCAAAGGACAGCGAGTTCATCGCCGCGATGGGGCGTGCGCCCATGGTGAAGACATCGCGCAGGATGCCGCCCACGCCGGTGGCCGCGCCCTGATAGGGCTCGATATAGGAGGGGTGGTTGTGGCTCTCCATCTTGAAGACCACGGCCTGCCCGTCGCCGATATCGACAACGCCCGCATTCTCGCCGGGGCCACAGATCACCTGATCGCCCTTGGTCGGCAGGGTGCGGAGCCATTTCTTCGAAGACTTGTAAGAACAATGCTCGTTCCACATCGCCGAAAATATGCCGAGCTCGGTGAAGGTCGGCTCGCGCCCGATGATCTCGAGGATCCTGTCATATTCGTCGGGCTTCAATCCGTGGGCGGCGATGAGCTCGGGCGTGATGACGGGATCGGACATCGGAGAATCCTTCCTAGGGCGCGTTGGGGCTCCTCATACGGGAAGGACGGATGGGGGAAAAGGGCTTTGACCCTGTGACGTTTTCGCCCGGAAGCAAAACATGGGTGAGGCGGTTTCGCTGTGCAAGGAACCGCCGCCGCACCACCGGATCGCCGGCAAAGGCAAGAAGGGTGATCTTGCAGAACTTGAGGAACATCGTAATGCGGATCACGCGATCAAGAACTTCGCGTGGGGACGTCGGACCGTAGCCATCAAGAAAGGCCAGAAGGTGGTTCTCGTCGATGCCGGACGCTCCAATTTCATCCTCTTCGGGATTGCAGCGCAGATCGAGGTCGATGAGATAGTCGGCTATGTCGAAAAGGGGATTGCTGCGTCGGCTCGCGGTGCAGTCGAGTGCTTTAGTCTGATCCTTGCCCAACAAGAGATTGCCGCCATGGAAATCCCCATGGCCCTGAACCGAAGGCACCTCAATCCCTTTGAGCGCGGCGACATCCTCGAGGATCACGGTGGTCATTCGGTCGAGAAGGTCCGGCGCCGCATGGGGGCGGACCGCGGTTGATTTGTGATGGCGCAGCCGCGAGACATGATCCCCGATCCAGTCGAGATCGATCCGGTCTGTCTTTTTCCCAGTGGCGTGGTGCAAGGATCCGAGCCAGCGGCCTCCACGGGCAAAGACCTCGCGCCGCGCGGCTTCGGTGTCGGCCATAGCCAACGCTTCGCGGGCGGTGGGGCTGGGATCAAAGCGGGTTGCCAGAGCCTCACCCTCGGGGTCGACCCAGACAACTTCGACCACTCCGAAAGAGGGCGTTGCCTGCAAATAGCCACCCAAACGCGCCAGACGTTTGGCT
This sequence comes from Paracoccaceae bacterium, assembly GCA_009920775.1. GTDB lineage: Bacteria > Pseudomonadota > Alphaproteobacteria > Rhodobacterales > Rhodobacteraceae > RFZI01. Next base: position 2,058 of record RFZI01000141.1, read on the forward strand.
TCTTTGGCAAATTCGCCGGATTTCGCGGCGGCGGGGTTGTGCTTGAAGGCGTAGGTGCCGCCTGCTCCGTCAAGAAGAACGATCTTGCGCGGGCCATCTTCAAGGATTGCGCGGGCAATCGGCCGCGGGGCGACATCGGACGGCACGAGGCCGGTCTCAGCAAAGCGCCGGATCGCAGCTTCAATAGTGCCGTCTTGCGTGATGTTGCTCTGCTTGTTCATCGCCTGCCCGACTGTGTTGCCGGATAGGGATAGCGTGCAACTATGGCGCCCTGAGGGAAGCGGTAAGGCGCGAGTTGGGCCTCACTGCGCCCATTCACCCTTGCGGAAGACCGGCACGCGGGTGCCGTCTGCCTTGATCCCATCGATATCGATCTCGGCCGAGCCGATCATCCAGTCGACGTGAATGATCGACTGGTTGCCGCCCTTCTCGACGATCTGTTCCTTCGACAGATGGTGACCATCGACGATGCATTCGGCATAGCACTGGCCAAGCGCGATGTGGCAGGCGGCGTTTTCGTCGAAAAGGGTGTTGTAGAAGAGAATGCCCGTCTGCGAGATCGGCGAGGAATGCGGCACGAGGGCCACTTCGCCCAGACGCGAGGCGCCTTCATCCGAAGAGATCATCTTTTGGAACACGGCCTCGCCCTTGGTGGCCTTGGCCTCGACGATCTTGCCATCCTCGAAACGGACTTCGATGCCGTCGATGATGGTGCCAAGGTGTGCCAGCGGTTTCGTCGAGCGCACCACGCCGTTCACGCGCTGGGCGTGGGGGGTGGTAAAGACCTCTTCGGTCGGGATGTTGGGGTTGCAGACGACACCGTTCTTCGACGGCGCCGAGCCTCCGGTCCAGAGGTGATCATCGGCAAGGCCCACGGTCAGATCGGTGCCGGGGCCGGTGAAATGCAGCGCGTCAAAGCGCATCTCGTTGAGCCAGTTCGAGCGGCTCTGCAGCTCGGCATTGTGCTTGGCCCAGGCGGCCACGGGATCATTGTTGTCGATCCGCGAGGCGGCGAAGATCGCGTCGGCCAGTTTCTCGATCGCTTCTTCCTCAGCGACGCCCGGGAAAACCTGCTTGGCCCAAGCCGCGCTCGGATAGGCGGCGATCGACCAGTTGATGTCGAAGTTCGAGATATACTTCATCGCAGGCTTCGCGGCGGCAAGGTTGGCGCGGTTCACTCGGCTGACCTTGTCGGGATCCTGCTCGGACAGAAGCGTGGGATTGGCGGCCGAGATCGCCATGCGGGCGGCGTTGTTTTCAAGGCCCTCGGCAAAGCCCTTATAGAGCCACTCGGGCGCACCATCGAGCGCGGCCTCGGTGCCGTGGCGATAGCGGGCCAGCGTGATATCGTCGTCGTTGAAGAGGAAAGTCACATCGCGCGCACCTTTCTTATAGGCGGCAGCGGCGACGAGGCGGGCGAAGGGCAGGGCGCTCATCGGCGAGGTGACGATGAGGTTCTGGCCTTCCTGAAGGTTGACCCCGACCTCGACGGCCACCTCGGCGAGGCGTTCGAGCTTGATGGGATCAATGGCGGATTTGGTCATTGGAGACTCTCTGATGATGGAGGGATGGTCGGTTATGTATCCGCACCGGTCCACAGCGCAACCATAAGCGCGAAAAAAACGCCGGGCACACGGCCCGGCGAGTCCAACAGGGAGGTATGAAGTTGATGAGCGTTTCAGCATCATCGGCTTCGAGAGGTCAGATAGGGTGCAGATGATGACCGATCAAGAGAAATCATGTTGCAGTGCAGCATAGCCGATATGCGTATGGCGCATAGCTAACTGCCGGACTATCCCGCCTCGGACATCTCTTTCATCTTGCGGCGGTGTGCAAATATCTCTTCCTGAACGAAATCCCGGAATGCAGCCACGCGCTTCGATTGGCGCAGCTCCTCTGGATAGGCGAGGAATACCGGCACCTCTCCCGACTCCACCTCGGGAAGCACGCGCACAAGATCGGGGAAATCTTCGGTGACGTAATCCGGCAGAACGCCGACGCCAAGATTGGCAAGGACGGCCTGCAAAGCGCCGAAGTAGTTATTCACCGTCAGAAGGCTCGGAACATCGAAGGTCAAGAGGTGCTGAACCAGCGTCGCGCCTGCCGCGACCTGGAAGGAATTGGGGCTTTGGCAGATCAGCCGGTGGTGCGCGATGTCCTCCATCGTCTCGATCGGGGGGCGCCCCTTGAGATAGGTCTCGGTCGCATAGAGGCGCATCCGCACGCCCATCAGGCGCTTGCGGATCAGATCGGCCTGGCTCGGCTCTTTCATGCGGATCGCCACATCGGCCTCGCGCATCGGCAGATCGAGCACCCGCTCTTCAAGCATCAGGTCGATCTTCAGCTCGGGATATTTCTCGTAGAGCTTGGGCAGGCGCGGCGCGAGCCAGAGGGTGCCGAAGCCTGTGGTCGTCGTGACCTTGAGTTCGCC
>RFZI01000142.1 GCA_009920775.1 Paracoccaceae bacterium
ACGATCGCGGTGCCAAGACCTCGCCCTGGCGAAGCCCTGATTCGCATCGCGGCGGCGGGGGTCAACAATACGGACATCAACACACGAACGGGTTGGTATTCCTCTGATGTCAGCGGCCCGACACAGGAAGGACAATCGGCCGAAAATGGTGGCTGGGCTGGAGCGCTCGAATTCCCGCGTATCCAGGGGGCGGATCTGTGCGGCTACGTCGTCGCCTTGGGTGGCGGCACCAGCGGGCCGGCCTTGGGAACCCGTGTGATCTGCCCGACCAATCAGGCCCGCCCGACCGCGGACAATCCCTTTGGATTTGTCGCGATCGGCTCTGAATTTGACGGCGCTTTCGCTCAGTTCTGCTGCGTGCCCGTGGATCAGCTCTATGATGTCACCGCCTCGCCCCTCAACGATATCGAGCTGGCCGCGATGCCCTGCGCCTTTGGAACCGCCGCCAACCTATTGTCGCGCGCGGGGGCAAGCACGGGGTCGCGGGTTTTGATCACGGGGGCTTCGGGCGGCGTCGGCCTGGCTGCGGTTGCGCTCGCAACGGCGCGCGGTGCCAAGGTTACGGGGATCTGCGCGGCCTCGAAGGCGGAGGCCGTTGGTCATGCCGGAGCGGAAGCCACTATCGCGCGGGGTGAACCCTTGCCGAAAGACAGCTTCGATATCGTGATCGACGTGGTTGGCGGCCCAAACTGGATGGCGCTGATCGACTCGCTCAAGCCCGGTGGTCACTACGCCGTTTCCGGTGCCATTGCCGGCCCGATCGTCGAAGCCGACCTTCGGCGCATCTATTTGCGCGACATCACGCTTCATGGCTGCACCTATCAGCCACCCGAGGTCTTTGCCGCGCTGGTCGACTTGATCAATGCGGGCCAGGTTCGCCCGCTGGTTTCGAAAACCTATCCGCTCCGCGAGATCGGCGCTGCACAGGCCGATTTCATGAGCAAGTCATACCCAGGAAAACTCGTTCTCATACCCCCGGAGATCCCCCAATGAGCGACCTTCCCACTCACGCCCGCGTTGTCATCATCGGTGGCGGCGTCATCGGCTGTTCGGTGGCCTACCACCTGACCAAGCTCGGCTGGAAAGACGTTGTGCTGCTCGAGCGCAAGCAGCTGACCAGCGGCACGACATGGCACGCCGCGGGCCTGATCGGCCAGCTCCGCGCCACCGCCAACATGACCCGCCTCGCCCGCTATTCCGCCGAGCTTTATCGCGGGCTCGAGGCCGAGACAGGCGTTGCCACGGGGATGCGTCAGGTCGGCTCGATCTCGGTCGCGCTGACCGAGGACCGCAAGGAAGAGCTTTTCCGCAGCGCCGCGATGGCGCGGGCCTTCGGCGTTCCGGTGGAAGAAATCTCGCCCGCCGAGGTGAAGAACCGCTACGAGCATCTGAATATCGACGGGGTCAAGGCGGGCGTCTGGCTGCCGACCGACGGGCAGGGCGATCCGGCCAATATCGCGCTGGCGATGGCCAAGGGCGCCCGCATGGGCGGCGCCATCGTGCGCGAACGCACCAAGGTCACCGGCATCGCCAAGGTGGGCCGCCGCGTGATGGGTGTCGATTGGGCGGATGAGGATGGTGCCACGGGCCATATCGCCTGCGAGATGATCGTCAACTGTGCGGGGATGTGGGGGCATGAGGTTGGCCGGATGGTGGGTGTCAACGTGCCGCTGCACGCTTGCGAGCATTTCTACATCGTGACCGAGCCGATCGAGGGGCTGAAGCAGCTTCCGGTTCTGCGCGTCACCGACGAATGCACCTACTACAAGGAAGACGCGGGCAAGATGCTCGTGGGCGCTTTCGAGCCGCACGCCAAGCCGTGGGGCATGAACGGCATCCCCGAGAGTTTCGAGTTTGACCAGCTGCCCGAGGATTTCGACCACTTTGAGCCGATCCTCGAAAAGGCGGTCAACCGCTTCCCGCTTTTGGGTTCTGCCGGTATCCACACCTTCTTCAACGGCCCCGAAAGTTTTACCCCCGACGACGCCTATCACCTCGGCCTTGCGCCCGAGATGGACAACGTCTGGGTCGCGGCGGGCTTCAACTCGATCGGCATCCAGTCGGCCGGTGGCGCGGGCATGGTTCTGAGCCAGTGGATGGATACGGGCGAAAAGCCCTTCGATATCGGCGACGTGAATATCTCGCGGATGCAGCCGTTTCAGGGCAACAAGAAGTATCTTTTCGAGCGCTCGAAAGAGACCCTCGGCCTTCTTTACGCCGACCACTTCCCCTATCGCCAAAAGGCCACCGCCCGCGGTGTGCGGCGGACGCCCTTCCACCATCACCTTGCCGAACGCGGCGCGGTCTTTGGCGAGCTTGGCGGTTGGGAGCGGGCCAACTGGTATGCTCGCGAGGGGCAGGAGCGCGAGTATCGCTATTCCTGGCGGCGGCAGAATTTCTTCGACAACGTGGCCGAGGAGCACAAGGCGATCCGCACGGGATTGGGGATGTACGATATGTCGTCCTTCGGCAAGCTGCGGGTCGAGGGGCGCGATGCCGAGAGCTTCCTCAACCGCATCTGCGGCGCAGATGTTTCGGTTCCGGTGGGCAAGATCGTCTATACCCAGTTCCTCAACCGCAATGGCGGGATCGAGGCGGATGTAACCGTCACCCGCCTTTCCGAAACGGCCTATCTCGTCGTCACCCCCGCCATCACTCGGCTGGCCGACGAGACATGGCTCCGCCGCCATCTGCGCGACGAGCATGTTGTCATCACCGATGTGACGGCGGGCGAGGCCGTTCTGGCTGTAATGGGGCCGAAGGCGCGGGGTCTGATGCAGAAGGTCTCGCCCAACGACTTCTCGAATGCCGCCAACCCCTTCGGCACGGCGCAGAACATCGAGCTGGGAATGGGCCTCGCCCGTGTGCACCGCGTTTCCTATGTGGGCGAGCTTGGGTGGGAGATCTATGTTTCCTCCGACATGGCCGGCCACGCCTTCGAGACGCTCTGCGAGGCCGGCGAGGGCATGGGGCTCAAACTTTGCGGGATGCATGTCATGGACTGCTGCCGCATCGAAAAGGCCTTCCGCCATTTCGGCCACGACATCACCTCGGAAGACCATGTGCTCGAAGCGGGCCTTGGCTTTGCCGTGGGGATGAACAAGGCCGATTTCGTCGGGCGCGAGGCTGTGCTGAAGAAGAAAGAGGCTGGCCTCAAAAAGCGGATGGTACAGCTTCGGCTCACCGATCCCGAGCCGCTTCTCTATCACAACGAGCCGGTCCTGCGGGACGGCAAGATCGTGAGCTACATCTCTTCGGGCTCCTACGGCCATCACCTCGGCGGGGCGATGGGCATGTCCTACATTCCTTGCGAAGGCGAAAGTGCCGCGGATGTGCTCGGCTCGACATATGAGGTCGATGTCATGGGCACGCGGGTGAGGGCGGAGGTTTCGCTCAAGCCGATGTATGACCCCTCGGCGGAGCGGACCAAGGCCTAAGGCCGCTTGCGGCGGGGCGGTGTTTCAGGCAGGGAGGCGGCATCATGACAGATGCCGCCCTCCGCGCTCCCGAACACGAAGATTCCGCCGCAGGCCTTGCCTTCGCGGTCTCGGCCTATTTCCTCTGGGGGTTCCTGCCGCTCTATATGAAGGCGGTCGGGCATATCTCGCCAGTGGAAGTGGTGGCACACCGGATTCTCTGGTCGGTGCCTTTCGCGCTTGTCGTGCTGATCCTGTTACGCCGCACCTCGGATATCCGCGCCGCGCTGACCTCGCCGAAGATGATCCTCATGGCAGCGGCGCCTGCGGCGTTCATCTCGGTCAACTGGGGCCTCTATGTCTGGTCGATCGGTTCGGGCCACGCCATCGAGGCGGCGCTGGGTTATTATATCAACCCGCTCTTCAGCATTCTTATCGGGGCCATCGTCCTGCGTGAGAAGCTGAAGCGCCTGCAGTGGGTCGCCATCGCTGTTGCGGCAGCTGGCGTGCTTGTGCTGACTATCGCGGCGGGCAAGGCGCCTTGGGTCGCGCTCGGGATGACCTTTACTTGGGGGATCTATGCCCTTCTTAAGCGGCGGCTGCCCATTGGGCCCAATCAAGGGTTCCTACTTGAGGTTCTGATCCTGCTGCCCTTCGCCCTTGGCTATCTGGCCAAGCTGACCCTGTCGGGAGAAGGCCATTTCGGCGGGACCACCTTCGACACCCTCATGCTCCTCGGCCTTGGCGCAGTCACCGCCGGCCCCTTGATGCTCTACGCCAACGGGGCCAAGCGCCTGCGGCTTTCGACCATCGCCATCCTGCAATACATCGCGCCGACGATGATCTTTCTCACCGCCGTTTTCATCTTCGGCGAACCCTTCGGTGCGGCGCGAGCCATCGCCTTCCCGCTGATCTGGACCTCGGTCGTGATCTATCTCTATTCGATCTTCCGGCGGGCCCGATGAGCGGGCCGCTCGACGCCTACACCCCGCCGCAGGATCCCTTGGTGATCCTGCATCAGGA
>RFZI01000143.1 GCA_009920775.1 Paracoccaceae bacterium
CCGCCAACGCGGCGAGGATATCGGCAGCGAGCAGGTTCTCAAGCGCTATCAGCAGTGGCGCCGCTTCGATACGGCAACCCTCGTCATCGCGACGGACACGTTCAACAAGCTGTTTTCCAACGATAATCCGCTTCTTCGCGCGGCCCGCGATATGGGCATGGGCGTGGTCAACGCGATCCCCGCGCTGCGCCGCGGCTTCGTCCGGGAAGCGGCGGGCCTGACGGGCGAACTGCCCCGCCTGTTGCGCTAGAGATCGAGCCGCCGCGCCTCGTCAACCAGCATGATCGGAATGCCGTTGCGCACCGGAAACGCCATCTTGGCGGCCTTGGAGACAAGCTCCTTGGCCCCCGCGTCATAACTCAGCGTCGTCTGGGTGACAGGGCAGACCAGCGCCTCGAGCATCTTGCGATCAAACTCGGTTTCGCTCATTGCAGTCTTTCCTCTCCGCCGCCCGCGAGGGCAAATTCAATCAGGGCCACCAGCGTCTCTCGCCGTGTTTCCAGCGTTGGCGCCTCAAGAAGCGCCTGTTTGTCCTCGGGCTCGAAGGGGCAGAGGATCGAGAGCGAGTTGATCAAGAGCTCGTCTTCGGCCGACCGCATCGCCTCCCAGTCGGTAGACAAATCCCGGGCCTCGAAAAACCGCGACAGAAGCGAGATCAGCGCATCACGATTGCAGGTCTGATCGCTCTCCGCCGCCCCGAGATCGGGTTCAAACCCCTTCCAGCTGATATGAGCGCGCCGATAGGGCGTGAAACCCTCAGTCTCGCTCAAAAGCCGGAACCGCGACACGCCCGAAAGCGTGATCATGTAGCGTCCATCTTCGGTCTCGGCAAAGCTCGTCACCCGCCCGGCGCAGCCGATCTTGTGAAGCTCGTCGCGCCCCTCGAAGGGCTGGATCATGCCGATAAGTCTGTGGCTCGTTTTCAACACGTCATCCAGCATCGCCAGATAGCGCGGCTCGAAAATTTGCAGAGGCAACCGCGACCGAGGCAGCAAGAGCGCCCCGGGCAGCGGAAAAAGCGGGATCGTGTCTGGCAGATCAGCAGCCTTGATCATGGTCCAGACCTATCACACCGCCCAACCTCAGGCAAAGATCATCGACGAGAGCTTGCGCCGACCGTTCAGAGCCACGGGATCAGTGGCTTTCAGCGCATTGAAGATCTCGAACAGCTGCGCCTTGGCCGCGCCTTCGTTCCATTCGCGATCACGCCGGAAGAGATCGAGAAGCTCGTTCACAGCCTCCTCAATCTTGCCCGACGCATGAAGCGCGGTGGCAAGGTCAAAGCGGGCCTGATGATCGGCCGGATCGGCCTCGAGCTTGGCCCGCAGCGCATCCACCGGGCCGGCCTTTTCAGCCTTGCGGGCAAGGGCCAGAGCGGAACGGGCGGCTTCGACCTCGGCACTTGTGGCAATCTCTGCTGGCGCACCGTTGAGGATCGCCTCGGCCTGCTCGACATCCTTCATCGCGAGGTAGGACCGCACAAGGCCACCATAGGCCGCCGCATTGGCCGGATCCTCTTGAAGGATCGCCGCAAAGGTCTCGGCAGCATCGGCGGCCGCCCCTTCTTCAAGCATCTGCTCGGCAGCTTCGATTGCCGCGCTCAGATCCTCGTCCTCACCCGCCGCACCATTGCCGATACCAGCAATCTTGGCGACGAACTGATCGACCTGACTCGGCGGCAGCGCGCCCTGAAAGCCATCCACCGGTTGGCCCTGCCAAAAGGCATAGACCGTCGGGATCGACTGCACGCGCAGCTGGCCCGCATAGGCCTGGTTCCGGTCAACATCGATCTTGACCATCTTGACCGCACCCTTGGCCTTGGTCACCGCCGCCTCGAGCGCGGGGCCGAGCGTCCGGCAGGGGCCACACCACGTCGCCCAGAAATCGACGATGACCGGAACCGTCTTTGACGCCTCGATCACATCGCCCATGAAGGTCGCATCGCTTCCTTCGATAATCAGATCGCCCTTTGGGGCCGCGTTGGCGTCGAGCTCAAGCATCCCGCTCTCCTTTGCGAAAACTTTGCCCCTATATGTGGCCGCCCGCCCCCGACTCCAAGAGGCAATTTCATTGCATTGTCGCGACACTCCGTCCAGTTTCACCCCAAAACGCGGAGCACGCCCAATGCCCACAATCCTGACTTACGGCGATAGCAACACCCACGGCACACCGCCCACCCCGAGTGCCGATCTCTATCTCCGCCTCGGCGCAGAGGACCGCTGGCCCTGCGTCATGCAGCGCGCGCTCGGGCCCGACTGGGCCTTGATCGAAGAAGGCCTGCCGGGGCGGACCACCGTGTTCGACGATCCGGTCACCGGGCCGACGATGAACGGCCTCCTCGGCCTGCCCATGGCGCTCAGAAGCCACGGCCCCATCGACTGGCTGACCATCATGCTTGGCACCAACGATTGCCAGATCCACCACGGCGCTACCGCCGAACAAATCACCGGCGGCCTCGCCGCGCTCATCGCCTTCGCCCTTTCCCCTGAAATGCAAGCTCGCCATGGCAGCTTCCGCATCCTCGTGATCGCCCCTCCACCCGTCGTCGAAACCGGCACCTGGGTCGCCGAATTCCACCGCGGCGGCGCAAAGTCCCAAGCCATGATCCCGCTCTTCCGCGATCTCGCCGCCTCGCGCGGCCTCGCCTTCCTCGACGCGAGCCAACACATCGCCGTCAGCCCCGTCGACGGAGTCCACTTCGACGCCGCCGCCCACCACTGCCTCGGGCAAGAGGTGGCCAAGGTCATAGCCAACGCAGGCTAACCCCTTCTTTTGGCCTAAAATACTCTCGGGGGTGAATGCGCGGCCCAAGCCGCGCAGAGGGGGCAGACAGCCCCCTACCCTAAAGATCGAACGACGCAAAAACCGGCGCATGATCGCTCGGCTGTTCCCAACCCCGCGCCTCGCGCAGAACATAGCTGCCATACCCCGCGTTCGAGATATCCGGCGTCGCCCAAACGTGATCGAGCCGCCGGCCCTTGTCGGCCGTATCCCAATCGGCCGCACGATAGGACCACCAGCTGTAAAGAAGTCCCTCAGGGATATCCTGCCGCGTAATATCAACCCAATCCCCCACTTCCTGCGCCTGCGCCAGATGCTCGACCTCGATCGGCGTGTGACTGACGATCTTGAGAAGGTTCTTGTGGTTCCACACATCATCCTCGCGCGGCGCGATATTGAGATCGCCCACAAGGATCGCCTTCTTCGGCTTGTCCTTGCGGAAATGGTCCCGCATCTCGGTCAGATAATCGAGCTTTTGGCCAAACTTGTCATTGACCTCCCGATCCGGAACATCGCCGCCCGCCGGCACATAGAAATTGTGGATCGTGACCCCGTTCTCGAGCTGCCCCGCGATATGCCGCGCATGGCCGAGGCTGGCGAAATCCTCCGACGCCACCTCGCGGATCGGCGCCTTCGACAGGATCGCCACCCCGTTATAGCCTTTCTGCCCGTTGGCAATCATGTGACGATAGCCAAGCTTGGCAAAGCCTTCGGTCGGGATTTTTTCCACCGGGCTTTTGCATTCCTGAAGGCACAGAACATCCGGCGCTTCCTGCGCCAGAAGCTTCAGAACCAATGGCTCGCGCAGCCGGACCGAGTTGATGTTCCACGTGCAGATCTTCATGCCAGCCCCCTTGTTTCGGAAACATATCGCATCCGGTGCGGCGATGGGCCAGAGCCGGTCCAAAAATAAAAGCCCCGGCAGGGAGGTGCCGGGGCCAGAAACAGGGAGTTGAGGCACAATTCGCTGCCACGCCCTCTGTCTAGAAGGGAATCACCAGACGATCCTTGACCTAGATCAAGCGACCAACCGATAGCCGCCCGACTCTGTCACAAGGATCTGCGCGTCCGAGGGATCGGGCTCGATCTTCTGCCGCAGGCGATAGATATGGGTCTCGAGCGTATGGGTCGTCACACCGGCATTATATCCCCAGACCTCATGCAGCAGCACATCGCGCGGCACTACGCGCTCGGAGGCGCGATAGAGGAACTTGAGGATATTGGTTTCCTTCTCGGTAAGCCGCACCTTCTTGTCGTTCTCGGTCACAAGCATCTTCTGCGCCGGCTTGAACGTATAGGGCCCAAGCTGGAACACGGCATCTTCAGATTGCTCGTGCGTGCGCAGCTGCGCCCGGATGCGCGCCAGAAGCACGGGGAATTTGAAAGGCTTGGTCACATAGTCATTTGCGCCCGCGTCAAGGCCGAGGATCGTATCGGCATCGGTATCATGGCCGGTCAGCATCAGAACGGGGCATTTCACCCCCTGCTTGCGCATCAGCTTGCACAGTTCGCGCCCGTCCGTATCCGGCAGGCCTACATCAAGGATCACAAGATCGAAAAGCTCGCCCTTGACCCGCGCCATCGCCTCGGACCCGCTGGCCGCTTCGAAAACGTCAAAGTCCTCGGTCATGACCAA
>RFZI01000144.1 GCA_009920775.1 Paracoccaceae bacterium
CGAGAGAAGCCCGAAGAGATCGTATCGAAGCTTCGGCAGGTTGAAGTTCTGCAGGGTCAAGGAATGATGGTCGCGGAGGCCGTTCGCAAGATTGGCGTGACGCAGCAGACGTTTTACAGGTGGCGCAAGCTCTATGGCGGGATGGGTAGGTCTCAGCTCGCACGACTGAAGGAACTGGAGAAAGAGAACCAGCGGCTACGGCGGGCGGTATCCGATCTCACCCTGGACAAGCTCATTCTGACTGAGGCCGCACGGGGAGTGATGGCCGTCTAGGAATTGATCCGGTGGATCAATTCAGGCCTGAACGGGCGGAGCCATTAAGCCCTTCACGTCGTCGTAAATGCATCGACCATGTGCGGCAGGAATTGGGTGTCTCCGAACGCCGCGCCTGCCGCACACTGGGTCAGCATCGGTCCACGCAGCGCAAGGTTTTGCAGGGCCGCGCCGATGAAGAGCGCCTAACGCACGACATTATCGAACTGGCCGACCAGTACGGGCGCTACGGCTATCGGATGGTGACGGGGTTGCTGAACAACGCGGGCTGGTGTGTGAACCATAAGCGGGTCGAACGCATCTGGCGGCGTGAAGGTCTGGTCTTACGACTTCGTCCAAGACCGCACCGCTGACGGGCGGGTCTATCGCACGCTCAATATCATTGATGAATACACAAGGGAGGCGCTGATGATCCGCGTCGATCGCAAGCTCAACTCAACCGACGTGGTGGACGCACTGACAGACCTGTTCATGCCTCGCGCGACCCGCCGGAGTATATAAGATCCGACAACGGCCCGGAATTTATCGCTCAGAAGGTGCGCGATTGGATCGCCGCCGTCGGGGCCAAGACCGCCTATATCGAACCAGGGTCACCTTGGGAAAATGGATACTGCGAAAGCTTCAACGCGCGGTTCCGTGACGAACTGTTAAACGGGGAGCTGTTCTACACCTTGCGCGAAGCCCAAATCCTGATCGAACAATGGCGCAACCACTACAATACCGTCAGGCCGCACAGCGCATTGGGCTACCGCCCGCCTGCGCCAGAAAGCATCGTTCCATTGGACCAGAGGCCTACGATGCACTAACAATCAAACTGGACCACCCGACGGGGGCATGCCAGGCACTCGACAGCCAATCAATCGCTGATTGGTCATCTGCTTTTCAGCTTTTCGCATATTGGCTTTGATTGCTCCGATTTCTTTTCCAAACTATCGTCACCCACAAATCGCCCGTCCAAAAACGTGACCTATGACCAAACTCGTTATTCCCGCCCCCGCGATCCCCACGATCCCAACCGCCGACGGAGGCGCCTTTCCGTTGCGTCGGGTGTATTGCATCGGGCGCAACTATGCCGCCCACGCTGTCGAGATGGGTCACGATCCCAACCGCGAGTCGCCTTTCTTCTTCCAGAAGAACCCAAACAACCTCGATCCCTCGGGCGAGTTCCCCTATCCGCCGCAAAGCTCGGATGTGCAACACGAGATCGAAATGATCGTGGCTCTCAAGTCAGGCGGAACCAACATCAGTGTTGATGGAGCGCTGGATCACGTCTGGGGCTATGCCGTTGCACTCGACATGACCCGCCGAGATCTTCAGGCCGAGGCCAAGAAGGCGGGTCGCCCTTGGGAAATCAGCAAGGCTTTCGAACGATCTGGTCCTGTCGGCCCGCTTCAGCCCGTGTCGAAGGTCGGCCATTTGCCCAGCGGGCGGGTGGAATTGAAGGTCAACGGCACCGTCCGTCAGGAAAGCGACCTAAACCAGATGATCTGGAAAGTGCCGGAAATGATTGCCTATCTCTCGGAGTATTTCGAACTTCAGGCCGGCGATGTGATCATGTCGGGAACACCCTCTGGCGTTGGCGCGGTCCAGCGTGGCGACGTGATGGAAGCCTCGATCGAGGGCCTCGGCTCGCTGTCTGTGAAGGTCGTCTGAGCGAAAGAACGACCCGGTGAATTGCCATGGCATGACAAGACTATTCGGGTCTTGTCATTGCCTTTTCGGCCCGCTTCGGGCAAGGCAGGCGCAACCTGAATTGCGATCAAACACTGTTAAAGGATAGGCCAAACTCAATGTCCGACACTGTGACGCCTGATATTATCTACACCAAGGTCGACGAAGCTCCGCAACTCGCCTCCGCCTCGCTCTTGCCGATCATTCAGGCTTTCGCCTCCGCGGCCGGCGTATCCGTCGGCGTCAAGGACATCTCGCTGGCCGGGCGTATCATCGCGGCGTTTCCGGAACATCTGACCCCCGAACAACGACAGCCCGATGAGCTCGCGGCACTTGGCGAGCTGGTCAAGAAACCCAACGCCAATGTGATCAAGCTGCCGAACATTTCCGCCTCGGTTCCCCAGCTTGTGGTGGCAGTTCGGGAATTGCAGGCACAGGGCTATGCCATTCCCAACTATCCTGAAGAGCCGGCCAGCGACGCCGAGCGCGCCATCCGCGCCCGCTTTGATGCGATCAAGGGCTCGGCGGTGAACCCCGTCTTGCGCGAGGGCAATTCCGACCGTCGCGCGGCCGTCGCGGTCAAGAACTATGCCAAGGCCAATCCGCACTCGATGGGCGAGTGGAAAGCGGACAGCAAGACCGTTGTCTCGACCATGGGGGCCAACGATTTCTTCTCGAACGAGACCTCTTGCACCCTGACGGCCGAGCAAGCTGGCCCCGCCCGGATCGAGCTTGAGGCCGCCGACGGCGCCATCCGCGTTCTGAAAGACGGCATCACCTACAGCGCCGGAACGGTCGTGGACGCGACCTTCATGTCGGGCAAGGCCTTGGACGCTTTCCTTGCAGAACAGATCGAGGCCACCAAAAAGGCCGGCACGCTGTTCTCGATCCATCTCAAAGCCACGATGATGAAGGTTTCAGACCCGATCATCTTCGGCCATGCGGTGAAGGCTTTCCTCAAGCAGGTGTTTGACGCCTACGGCGACAAGCTCGCGGCGGCAGGGGCCAACCCCAATTCCGGCCTTGGCGCATTGTTCGACATCGTCGCTTCGATGCCGGAAGGCGCCGAAATCCAGACCGCCATCAACAAGGTGATGGCCGAGCGCCCGCCTCTCTACATGGTCAACTCGGACAAGGGGATCACCAATCTCCATGTACCCTCGGACGTGATCATCGACGCCTCGATGCCGGCGCTGATCCGGGCGGGCGGCAAGGGCTGGGGCCCCGATGGCAAGCCCGCGGATGCCAATTGCGTCATCCCCGACAGCAGCTATGCGCCCGTCTATGACGAGACCGTGACCTATTTCCAAGAAACCGGAGCGCTGGATCCGCGCACTGCCGGGACGGTCCAGAACGTGGGCCTCATGGCACAGAAGGCCGAAGAATACGGCTCGCACCCGACCACCTTCGAGATCCCGGTCGACGGCACGGTGCGCATGATCGCCGCGAATGGCGATGTGCTGCACGCACATGCCGTGGAAGCGGGCGACATATGGCGCTCGGCCTCCACCAAGCAGGCGGCGATCGAAGACTGGGTGCAGCTCGCGATCAGCCGCCAGAAGGCCGAAGGCTGTCAGGCGATCTTCTGGCTCGATGAGACCCGCGCCCACGATGCCCAGTTGATCGCATATGTCCGCCCGATCCTTGCGGCGGCTGGCGCGACCGAGAAGTTCCAGATTCTTCCGCCGCGCCACGCGACCCGTGTCTCGCTCGAGACCATTCGCGCCGGCAAAGACTCGATCGCCGTGACAGGCAACGTCCTGCGCGACTATCTGACCGACCTTTTCCCGATCCTCGAGCTTGGCACCTCGGCCAAGATGCTCTCGATCGTCAAGCTGATGAACGGCGGCGGGATGTTCGAGACCGGTGCTGGCGGATCGGCCCCCAAGCACGTCCAGCAGCTGACCGAGGAAAATCACCTCAGGTGGGATTCGCTGGGCGAGTTCTGCGCTCTGGGCGAAAGCCTCAAGTTCCTTGCCGAAACCAAGCAGAACGACCGCGCACGGATTCTCGGCCTCGCAGTGGATCGTGCGACTCAGGGCATTCTAGATAACAACAAGTCGCCCGAGGCGCGGGTCGGCCAGACAGATACCCGCACCAGCCACTACTACTTCGCGCTCTACTGGGCCAAGGCTCTGGCCAACCAGAACGAGGATCCGGCCCTCATCGACCACTTCGCTCCGATCGCCAAGGCGCTGGAAGAGAATGAAGCGACGATCCTTGCAGAGCTTGCAGCATCAGAAGGCGCAGCCGCCGATCTGGGCGGCTACTTCCACACCGATCCGGCCAAGACCGCCAGCGTGATGCGCCCTTC
>RFZI01000145.1 GCA_009920775.1 Paracoccaceae bacterium
TGGGCAGCACGATGTCGGAATAGACCGCCGTGGTCGACATCCGGAAATCAATGCAGACGAGCAGGTCGAGTTTGCCTTCCGGCGCATCGTCGTGCCACTTGGCCTCTTTGGGCAGCGCCCGGCCCTCTTGGGCCAGATCGCCGCTCATCACACCGTTGTCGGTGCCAAGGAGGTGCTTGAGGAAGTACTCGTGCCCCTTGCCCGAGGAACCGAGAAGGTTCGAGCGCCAGACGAAGAGGTTGCGCGGCCAGTTTTCCGGCGCGTCGGGATCCTCGCAAGACATCTCGAGCCGGCCCGACTTGAGCTCTTCGGCCACATAGGCCGGGATCTCTTTGCCGGCAGCTTTTGCGGCCTTGGCAACTTCGAGCGGGTTGGTCTTGAGCTGGGGAGCCGAGGGCAGCCAACCCATCCGCTCGGCGCGAATGTTATAGTCGATCAGGTTGATGTCCCAATCGCCTTCCGGCGCCGTGGGGCTGATGATCTCGCCCGAGGTGAGCGTCTCGTAGCGCCACTGGTCGGTGTGGGCATACCACATCGAGGTCGAGTTCATGTGGCGGGGCGGACGGCCCCAGTCGAGGGCGAAGGCCAGCGGCGCCCAGCCGGTCTGCGGGCGGAGTTTCTCTTGGCCCACGTAGTGCGACCAGCCGCCACCCGACTGACCGATACAGCCGCACATCACCAGCATGTTGATGACGCCACGGTAGTTCATGTCCATGTGGTACCAGTGGTTCATCGCCGCGCCGATGATGATCATCGACTTGCCGTTCGTCTTCTCGGCATTGCGGGCAAACTCGCGGCCCACGGTCGCGATCTTGTCGCGGCTGACGCCGGTGATCTTCTCGGCCCAAGCCGGGGTGCCCGGAACATCGTCGTCATAGCTCTTGGCGACCCAGTCGCCGCCGAGGCCGCGATCGAGGCCATAGTTGGCGCAGAAGAGGTCGAACACGGTCGCGACCTTGATGGTCTTGCGGCCCACCTTGATCTTCTTGACCGGAATATTTCGGGTCAGAACCTCGGGGTGATTGTCGGCTGCGAACTCGGGGGTTGCATGACGGCCGAAGTAGGGGAAATCGACCCCCTCGATGGCGTCGTGATCCTCGTCGAGAACGAGCGACATCTTGAGGCGCGTCTCGGCCTCGCCCTTGCGCTCTTCGAGGTTCCACTGGCCCTCTTGGCCCCAGCGGTAGCCGATCGAGCCGTTGGGCGCGATCATCTCGCCGGTTTTCTCGTCGATGCCGACGGTCTTCCAGTCGGGGTTGTTCTCTTCCCCGAGCTTGTTGGTGAAGTCTGAGGCGCGCAGGAAGGCGCCGGGAACGAGGCTTCCGTCCTTTTCCTCGAGTTTCACCAGCATCGGCATGTCGGTGTACTGGCGGCAGTAGTTCTCGAAATACTCGGCCTGACGGTCGAGGTGGAACTCGCGCAGGATGACGTGGCCCATCGCCATGGCGAGTGCGGCGTCGGTGCCCTGCTTGGGGTTGAGCCAGATGTCGCCGAACTTGGCGGCTTCGGAATAGTCAGGCGAAATGACCGCCGACTTGGTGCCGCGATAGCGGGCTTCGGTATAGAAGTGGGCGTCGGGCGTCCGGGTCTGGGGAACGTTGGAGCCCCAGAGAAGGAGGAAGCCCGCGTTATACCAGTCGGCCGATTCCGGCACGTCGGTCTGCTCGCCCCAGGTCATCGGCGAGGCCGGCGGAAGGTCGCAGTACCAGTCATAGAACGACATGCAGACGCCGCCCATCAGCGACAGATAGCGCGAGCCGGCCGCGTAGACCATCGACATGGCGGGGATCGGCGAGAAGCCGATCACGCGGTCGGGGCCGTATTTCTTGGCCGTATAGGCGTTGGCGGTTGCGGTGATTTCGGTCGCCTCGTTCCACGAGGCCCGAACGAAACCGCCCTTGCCGCGCATCTTGGTATAGGAGGCGCGCAGGATCGGATCCTCTTGAAGGGCCGTCCAGGCCTCGACAGGGCTCATCGTCTCGCGCATCCGGCGCCAGGCCTTGAGCAGGCGGCCGCGCACAAGGGGGGTTTTCACGCGGTTGGCGGAATAGAGATACCAGCTGTAGCTGGCGCCGCGGGCACAGCCGCGCGGTTCGTGATTGGGAAGATCGGGACGGGTCTGCGGATAATCGGTCTGCTGGGTCTCCCAGGTCACGATCCCCGACTTCACATAGATTTTCCAGCTGCACGACCCGGTGCAGTTCACGCCATGGGTCGAGCGGACGACTTTGTCGTGCCGCCAGCGGTTGCGGTAGGTGTCCTCCCAAGCGCGGTCTTCGCGGGTGACCTGACCGTGACCGTTGGAGAACCGCTCCAGTTCCTTGGACTGGAAGAAGTTCAGTCTGTCGAGCAGGTGGCTCATATCAATCTCCTTTAGGGATTATCCCGTGCGCCGGACTTGCGGCGCACGGGGAAGGTCAGCGTGTCAGCAGGACACCGGAGCGTTCTTGCGGCTGTAGAAGATCCAGGTGATCACCACGCAGATGACG
Organism: Paracoccaceae bacterium; assembly: GCA_009920775.1. Classification (GTDB taxonomy): domain Bacteria; phylum Pseudomonadota; class Alphaproteobacteria; order Rhodobacterales; family Rhodobacteraceae; genus RFZI01. The sequence continues at coordinate 2,490 of RFZI01000145.1, forward strand.
TAGAACCACAGGAAGCCCCACAGCGCGGCGTTCGGAGCGCCCGTCATGCTGATCGAGGTGCCGTAGAACTTGGGGATGAAGAAGGCGCCGTAGGCCGCGATGGCCGAGGTGAAGGCGATAATGGCAGCGCTCTCGCGCTCGATCGCTTTCTGGATCAGGGCGGCGTCGGTGCCTTTCATCAGGCGCGGCAGTTCTTTCTTCATGATCGAAGGGATCATCTGGAAGGTGGAGGCGTTGCCCACACCCGTGAGGAAGAAGAGCGCCATGAAGCAGGCGAAGAAGCCCCAGAAGTTGCCGTCGGCATCCGCCGCAGAGGGCAGGAACTGAAGCACGCCCCAGACCGAGATGATCATGCCGATGAACACGTAGAACGTCACGCGGCCACCGCCAAACTTGTCGGAGACCCAGCCTGTGGCTGCGCGGCTCAGAGCGCCGACCAGCGGCCCAAGGAAGGCATAGGAGAGAACGTTCACATCAGGGAACTGGGTTTTCATCAGAAGCGGGAAGCCCGCCGAATAGCCGATGAAGCTGCCGAAGGTTCCGGTGTAGAGGACGCACATGACCCAGTTGTGGAACCGCTTGAGGATCGACAGCTGATCTCCGAGCGAGGCCTTGGCATCGGCGATGTCATTCATGCCGAACCATGCCGCAATTGCGCTGATCGCGATGAACGGAACCCAGATGAAACCGGCGTTCTGGATCCAGAGCTGGCTGCCATCCTTCAGCGTGACCGGCTCGCCGCCGAGTGCGCCAAAGACGCCAGCGGTGATGACCATCGGCACGACAAACTGCATGACAGACACGCCAAGGTTACCAAGGCCTGCATTCAATGCGAGCGCATTCCCCTTGGTTGCCTTTGGATAGAAGTAGGCAATATTGGCCATGGACGAGGCAAAGTTGCCGCCGCCAAAGCCGCAGAGCACTGCCAGAACCAAGAACCACGTGTAACTGGTCTCAGGGTTCTGGACGGCAAAGCCAGCGCCCAACGCAGGCAAAAGAAGTGAAAGCGAGGACAGCGTGGTCCAGAGGCGCCCCCCAAAGATCGGGATAACGAAGCTGTAGAATATTCGCAGCGTGGCCCCTGATAGGCCGGGCATTGCAGCCAGCCAGAACAGTTGATTGGTATCAAACTTGAAACCTATCGCAGGGAGCCGTGCCACCACGACCGACCAGACCATCCAGACCGAAAAGGCCAAGAGCAGGTTTGGGATCGATATCCACAAATTGCGTGTTGCGGTGGCACGGCCCTTTTGTGCCCAGAATTGCGGGTCTTCGGGGCGCCAGTCGGTAAGTGTATGCCCGTGCTGAGCCGAAGATGTTGCTTGTGTCGCCATGGGTTCTCTCCTTCCGGCGGTGGGATGGTGCCTGGCGACCAGTGTGACCGCCGGGCAATCGGATCAGGCCGTGGCAGTGCCGCGGCGGATTTCGATGGTGTCGAGCGCCTTTTCCAAGTCAGCATTGGCGCGCTCGGCGCGTTTGCGCAGAGTGTCTAGATTGGCCACGGCAAATGCAGCTCGTTGCTCGTCTTCTTGCTGTGACGAGAAGCGCACGAAGAAGGCGAGAACCGAAGCGCAGCTCACCACGATGCCGAGGATGAAGAAGAAGACAACGCACCGTCTCCTCCTCCTCCTCGCAGGCAGGATGACGCACCGTCTCCTTCTCCTGCACCGAGACGCGCTCTGGAGTTTACCACTCCTCCTCCTCGCAGGCAGGATG
>RFZI01000146.1 GCA_009920775.1 Paracoccaceae bacterium
GCCAGTGACGTGGCAAGGCACATCTGCATGAGCTGCGGGCTCTCGTAGCCGAGGGTCGAGAAGGCATAAAAGAAGGCCGGCACGAGGATGATCCCGCCGCCAACTCCCAAAAGCCCCGCCAGAATGCCGGCGAAGGCGCCAATTCCGAGAAGCATCACGCCCATGGTGAGAAGAAGAGAGGTATCGGCCATGACGGTCTCCAGCGGTTTGATATAGGGGAGCATGGCACGAACGGTCTCTTCGGCGCTGCGGCCCGTCTCCTCACCCCAAATGCGCCGGTCGGCATCGGCGAGGATGTCGGCCGGCTGGTGATAAGCGGCACGGCCGATCATCACCCCGTCGATACCCCGCGCAAGAAAGCCCTCTGCCGCCTCAAGGCTGGAAATCCCGCCGTTGATCGACAGGTGCAGATGCGGGAAAGTCTCTTTCATCGCGAACACCAGATCATAGTCGAGCGGCGGCACCTCGCGGTTTTCCTTAGGACTGAGGCCCTGAAGCCAGGCCTTGCGCGCATGGATCGTAAAGCGATTGACCCCCGCCGCCGCGACGCGCGAGAGGAACTCGGGCAAGATCTCTTCAGGCACCTGATCGTCAACGCCGATCCGGCATTTCACCGTGACCTCCACGGGGCTCGCCGCGATCATCGCCGCCACGCAATCGGCCACGAGGCCCGGGCTTTCCATCAGGACCGCACCGAAAGAGCCCGACTGCACCCGATCCGAAGGACAGCCCACGTTGAGATTGATCTCGTCATAGCCATAATCTGCCGCGATCCGCGTCGCCTCGGCCAGCTGCGCCGGATCGGACCCGCCGAGCTGCAAGGCAATGGGATGCTCGGCCGGATCAAAGCCCAAAAGCCGCTCGCGGTCGCCATGGATCACCGCCGGAGCCGTGACCATCTCGGTGTAGAGAAGCGCATTGCGGCTCAAAAGCCGATGCACATATCGGCAATGCCGGTCGGTCCAATCCATCATCGGAGCGACGGACAGGCGGGCGGCACGACGGGTCTGGGCAAACTGGGCGGCACGGGTCATGCGCCGCCCCTAGCACCATTTTCCGACGAGGTCACGGGGGCAGCGGCATCTCCTGCACCCCCGATGCCGCTCAGTGCGAAGAATTTGTCGCGGATAAAAAAGTCCTTCAAGAACTGCGGCGCAAGATTGGGGCAACAGAAGGCATTTTCAGCGGTGGCCTAGTCCAGATGAGCCAGCACGAAGAAACCCCTATGAGCCGGGATTGGAACTACCACCCCGATCTCCCACTCGCCGATCCGTCGATTTTTCGATGGCCACCGCAGCCTGCGCTCTTGGCAAATTGGTTGGCCGGCAATTGGCTGACGTTGTCAGAACGGGTGATGATGGTTTTGATCGCTATCGCGCTTTACTACACACTGTACCCTTCCATTGATGCGGCACGCGAGTTGGCGTTTGGCTGGATCTTTCAGGTCTGGCTGGTCAATCTTGGGGTCGTATTTCTCTGCGCCGGCGGCCTGCACTGGTATTTCTATATGCGGAAGGGACAGGGCAAACGGCTCAAATTCGACGCAAGGGATCAAGCCAAAGGCAATCGACTCTGGGATTTTTCGGATCAGGTCCACGATAATATATTCTGGACCCTGACTTCAGGCGTTGCCCAACTGAGCGCCTATCAGATCGTAACCATGTGGCTCATGGCCAACGAGTATGCGCCCGTGATCAGCTTCGCCGAACATCCAATTTGGTTTGTTCTGGCGCTAATGCTAATTCCGATCTGGTCGGCTTTTCATTTCTACTGGGTACATCGGTTGTTGCATGTGCCTGTCCTTTATAAACACGTGCATTCGCTGCATCATCGCAATGTCAATATCGGGCCGTGGTCGGGGATGGCGATGCACCCCGTAGAACATCTTTTGTATTTCTCATCTCTTGCAATCCACTGGATTGTGCCGAGCCACCCGATCCATCTGATCTTTCATGTGATTTACGAAGGCCCAGGGGCGGCCATGACACACACCGGCTATGAGGATCTACTTATCAAAAACAAGCGGCGGCTGGCCCTTGGAACTTTCTATCACCAGCTTCATCACCGCTATTACGAATGCAATTATGGCAATCAGGAAATGCCATGGGACCGCTGGTTCGGCACCTTTCACGACGGGACGGAAGCCTCGACGCAGGAAACCCGCGCACGCAAAAAGCGGATGTATCAGCGCTAGCTGCTCTCAGAGAAATGGCAGCTCCACCAGCTTCGCCGTCACGCTGCCGCCCTTGCGGCGGATCTCGACCGTCTCGCCCGGCTGGCAATCAATCCCGATCAGCGCATAGCCGATATTGGCCTTCATCCGGTAGGACCAAACGCAGTTGGTCAAATCGCCGACCTTGCGGCCATCCTTGACGATCTCTTCCCATGCAAAGCCGAGGGGTGCGGGTGTCTCACCATCGAGGATCAGGCCCAACTGATGGCGCTTTGGGCCTTCGGCGGCGATCCGGCGCAGGGCTTGGATGCCCACCACATCATCGACCACATCGAGATCGACGTATTTGCCAAGGCGGACTTCGAAGGGATTGGTCGTGTCGTCGGTATCCCCGCCACAGGAGACAAGGCCGCTTTCGGTCCGCTCGGGCGTGGTCGGCGCGCCGGGGCCGATGCCGTAGGGCTGGCCGGCTTCCTTGACGATGTTCCAAAGCTCGGTGCCGCGCGTGCCATCCTTGAGATAGATCTCGAACCCGCCCTGCTTGGACCAGCCCGACCGCTGCACTGCGACCGGGATTCCATTGATCTCGGTCTCCTTGAACCAGAAGTATTTAACCTCGCGCACCCAGTCACCGAAGATATGGGCGACCACATCCTCGGCCTTGGGGCCCTGCACGGCGAGCGGCGAAACGTCGGGCTCGGAGACCTTCACATCGAGACCACGTTCCGCACCAATGGCCCGCGCCCAATACCAGATGTCGCTGTCGGCGATCGAGAACCAGTAGCGGTCCTCGTCGAGCTTCAGAAGGATCGGGTCGTTGATGAGAACGCCGTCGTGGTTGCAGAGCGGGACGTATTTGCCCTGCCCCACTTTGCATTTCGACAGATCGCGCGGAGACAGGATTTGTGCGAGCTTGCCCGCATCCTTGCCGGTCAGCTGGACCTGCCGCTCCACCGCCACGTCCCACATGGAAACGCCGTTGATGAGCCGCCAGTATTCCGCTTCGCGGTCGCCATAGTTCGCGGGCATAACCATGCGGTTATAGACCGATGCGCCCGCAAGGCCATCGGCAAGGGTTGCCTCATAGAAGGGCGAAGGGCGCAGGCGGGCGGTCGGGAAAATCGTGAACATCGGGCGGTCCTGAAAGGCTGATATTCAGGGCAAACTGCCGGATATTAGCCCATCAAGGCAAATGACCGTTTTGGAGACTTTGCCACAACGGAAATCGGGTCATGGCACTCAAACAAGCGCCTGATAGGTCAGAACCCGAAGCTGGCGACGCAGGGTATAGGTGCTCGAAGGGTAGAGTTGGGTCATCAGAATTGCGGTCAGATCTTCTGCAGGATCGACCCAAAATGTCGTCGAGGCCATGCCGCCCCAATTGAACTCGCCAGCACTGCCAAGGATCTTGGCCTTCGCCGGATCGAGCATGACGGCAAGGCCGAGACCAAAGCCGATCCCGTGAAACGTTGTTTCCGCGAAATGGCTTTGGCCGCGACTGGCCAAATCGCCGCCCATATGGTTGCTGGTCATCAGATCGAAGGTCTTGCGCCCGATGAGCCGCCCACCTGAATAGCGCCCGCCGGAAAGCAGCATCGAGGCGAACTTCTGATAGTCATCCACTGTCGACAACAGGCCGCCGCCCCCAGAAAAGAGCCTCATTCCGGGATCGTATCTTTGACCAGCCGGCTCAGGCACAGGCTGAAAACCCTCCGGCCCGCGGCCATAGATCGCCGCCATCCTTCGTTTCAGCGCAGGGTCGCGAAGGAAAAATCCGGTCTCGCTCATGCCGAGGGGGGCAAAGATGCGCTCTTGGAAAAACGAGG
>RFZI01000147.1 GCA_009920775.1 Paracoccaceae bacterium
GAATTCGAGATGCGGCTCGAGGGCGCGAGCTATGAGGCCATCGCCCGCGCCGGTGGTGGGATCGTCTCGACTGTTGGCGCGACCCGTGCCGCCGACGAAGCAACCCTCCTCACCAGCGCCTTGAAGCGGGCCTATGCCCTGATCGCCGAGGGTGCGACGACCATCGAAGTGAAGTCGGGCTATGGCCTTGATCGCGAGACCGAGCTGCGGATGCTGCGCGTCGCCCGCGCCATCGGGCGCAAACGGAAGGTGCGGATCAAGACGACCTTTCTCGGCGCCCATGCCATCCCCGCCGAATACGCGGGCCGCGCGGATGCCTATGTCGACGAGGTTGCGATTCCGACCCTGCGCGCGGCCCACGCCGAGGGATTGGTCGATGCGGTTGACGGGTTTTGCGAGGGCATCGCCTTTTCGCCCGCCCAGATCGCGCGGGTGTTTGACGCGGCCAAGGCGCTGGGCCTGTCGGTCAAGCTCCACGCCGAACAGCTCTCGTGGCTCGGCGGCGCGGCGCTTGCCGCCCGATATGGGGCGCTGTCGGCGGATCATGTGGAATACGCCACCGCCGATGACGCCAAGGCGATGGCCACGGCAGGCACTGTCGCCGTCCTCCTCCCCGGCGCGTTTTATACGCTCCGCGAGACCCAGATGCCGCCTGTTGCCGCCTTCCGCGAGGCGGGCGTGCCGATGGCGCTGGCGACCGACTGTAACCCCGGCTCCTCGCCCGTCACCTCGCTTCTTCTGACCATGAACATGGGCTGCACCCTCTTCCGCCTGACACCCGAAGAGGCACTGCGCGGGGTGACGTTGAACGCCGCCCGCGCCCTCGGCCTCGACGATTGCGGCGTGATCGCCCCCGGCAAACGCGCCGACCTTGCCATCTGGGACGTGACCGACCCAGCCGAGCTTTCCTATCGCATCGGGTTCAACCCGATCCACGCCCGCATCTTTGGAGGCACCGAATGACCATCACTCTCACCCCCGGCGCAGCGACGCTCGATCTTCTGGAAAAGATCTGGCGAAGCGGCGCGGCTGTCCGGCTTGACGCCTGGGCCCGCCCCGGCATCGAGGCCGCGGCAGCGCTGGTTCGCTCGGCGGCCGAAGGGAAGGCGGCGGTCTATGGGGTGAACACCGGCTTCGGCAAACTCGCCAGCGTCAAGATCGCGGCGAAGGACACGGCGACGCTCCAGCGCAACCTGATCCTGTCGCACTGCTGCGGGGTGGGCAAACCGCTTGATCAGGCGACCACGCGGCTGATTATGGCTTTGAAGCTCCTTAGCCTCGGGCGCGGCGCTTCAGGTGTCGCGTGGGAGACCGTCGCGCTGATCGAGGGGATGCTCGCCAAGGGCGTGACGCCGGTGATCCCCGATCAGGGCTCGGTTGGCGCATCGGGCGATCTCGCGCCGCTCGCGCATATGGCGGCGACGATGCTGGGCGCGGGTCAGGCCGTGTTCGAAGGCATCACCCTGCCCTCTGCCGATGCCCTGAAGAAGGCAGGACTTGCACCGATCACCCTCGGCCCGAAAGAAGGCCTCGCGCTCATCAACGGCACGCAATTCTCGACCGCTTGCGCCCTCGTCGGCCTTTTCAACGCCTGGACAAACGCCCGAGCCTGCATTGTAACCGCCGCGCTTTCGACCGACGCGATCATGGGCTCGACCGCGCCTTTGGTTGACGCCATCCACACCCTGCGCGGCCATCGCGGCCAGATCGAGGTTGCCCGCGCCCAAACGGCGCTGATGGACGGATCCGAGATCCGCGAAAGCCACCGCGAGGGCGACACCCGTGTGCAAGACCCTTATTGCATCCGCTGCCAGCCGCAGGTTTCGGGCGCGGCGATCGACCTTCTGCGCTTTGCCGGCCAGACGCTCGAAATCGAGGCCAACGCCGTGACAGACAACCCACTCGTCTTGGTCGAGGAAGGGCTGATCGTTTCGGGCGGCAATTTCCATGCCGAGCCTGTGGCCTTTGCCGCCGACCAGATCGCCCTGGCAGTGGCCGAGATCGGCGCCATCGCCCAGCGCCGCATCGCGCTCATGGTCGACCCGACTTTGTCCTTCGATCTGCCCCCGTTCCTGACCCCCGATCCGGGCCTGAATTCCGGCCTGATGATCGCCGAGGTCACGACCGCCGCGCTGATGAGCGAGAACAAGCATCTGGCCCACGCCTGCTCGATCGATTCGACGCCGACCTCGGCCAATCAGGAAGACCACGTCAGCATGGCCGCCCATGCCGCGCGGCGGCTTGAGCGGATGAACGCCAACCTCAACGTAATCCTCGGGGTCGAGGCGATGTGCGCGGCGCAAGGCGTCGAGTTCCGGGCACCGCTCAAGACCAGCCCGACGCTTCAGACCGCCCTCGCCCACATCCGCGCCGCGGTCCCGACCGTGAAGGAAGACCGCTTCCTCGCGCCGGATATTGCCGCTTCCGCCGAACTCATCGCCAGCGGTGCCTTGGTCGAGGGGCTTGCCCTGCCGGTGTTGGGCGCATGACACCGGTCGAGGTGATCCACGGCGACGGCCCCGTTGTTCTGGGCATGCCGCATACCGGCACCTGGCTGCCCGAGGAAATCCGCGCGCGGCTCAATGCCCGTGGGCAAGAGCTTTCCGACACGGATTGGCACATAGATAGACTCTACAAAGGGCTTTTGCCGGGGGTGACCATCGTCCGCGCCACCTTCCATCGCTATGTGATCGACGCCAACCGCTCGCCGGAAAACGAGAGCCTCTATCCCGGCCAGAACACCACTGGTCTCGTGCCGACCACCGATTTTAACGGCGCACCGATCTGGACAACAGAGCCTAACAAGGCCGAAATTGCCGAAAGGATGGCGGGGTATCATCAGCCCTACCATGCCGCTCTGCGGGCCGAACTGGAGCGGATCCGTGCCAAGCATGGTGTGGCGATCCTCTATGATTGCCATTCGATCCGCTCACATATTCCCTTTCTCTTCGAAGGCACCCTGCCCGACTTCAACATCGGCACCGCGGGCGGGGCGACCTGCGATCCCCGCATCGAGGCGGCGACCCATCGGATATGTCAGGCTTCCGTTCGCACGACCGTCTTGAACGGGCGCTTCAAGGGCGGCTGGACCACCCGCCATTATGGCCGCCCGCAAGAGGGCATCCACGCGATCCAGATGGAGCTCGCGCAATCGACGCACCTTGCAAGCGAAGCCGCCCCCTATGCCTATGATCCCGCCCGCGCCGATGCGCTGCGGCCGATCCTTTCCGAAATCCTCCTTTCCCTGGCCGATCTGGCCCCCGACCTCAGAGGCTGACATGACCAATCCCCGCCACAATACCCGCGACATCTTTCCGCCGACCGGCACCGAGATTACCGCGAAATCCTGGCTGACCGAGGCCGCGATGCGGATGCTGATGAACAACCTGCACCCCGACGTGGCCGAGAACCCGCACGAGCTTGTCGTCTACGGCGGCATCGGCCGCGCCGCGCGGACTTGGGCGGATTTCGACAAGATCGTCGAGGCACTGAAGGGCCTTGAGGCCGACGAGACCTTGCTCGTGCAGTCGGGCAAGCCCGTCTCGGTTATCCGCACTTTCCCCGATGCCCCGCGCGTCCTGATCGCCAACTCCAACCTCGTGCCGCATTGGGCAACGTGGGAGCATTTCAACGAGCTCGATAAGAAGGGCCTGATGATGTACGGTCAGATGACCGCTGGCTCGTGGATCTATATCGGCACCCAAGGCATCGTGCAGGGCACCTACGAGACTTTTGCTGAAGCGGGCCGCCAGCACTATGGCGGCGACCTCAAGGGCAAGTGGATCCTGACCGGCGGCCTCGGCGGCATGGGCGGCGCCCAGCCTTTGGCGGCTGTCATGGCGGGCGCCTGCTGTCTTGCCGTCGAATGCGACGAGACCCGCGCCGATTTCCGCATCCGCACCCGCTATTGCGATGCCAAGACCCACTCGCTCGACGAAGCGCTCGCGCTTATCGACCAGTGGACCAAGGCGGGCGAGGC
>RFZI01000148.1 GCA_009920775.1 Paracoccaceae bacterium
CAAGGGTGCCGGGTAACGCCCGGCGGGGGCAACCCCAGGGAAAGCGCCACAGAGATCAGACGGCCGTGCCTGCACGGTCACGGTGAAAAGGTGGGGTAAGAGCCCACCGCGGGACTGGTAACAGGACCGGCAAGGCAAGCCCCACCCGGAGCAATGCCGAATAGGGGCCTCGCGCGGGCGTGATCGGAGCGGCAACGCGCCCGATATCCCCGCAAGGACGCCTGAACCCGAGAGGCCCGGGTTGGCAGCTAGAGGCACGGTGGCAACATCGCGCTTAGACGAATGGTCATCCAAGGGGGCAACCCCGGGACAGAATCCGGCTTACAGGCCATCCGCGCAATTCTTTCACCTTTGGCGGTTGACTCCGCCACAGCGGCGGGTAAAAGGCGGCTTCGATACGAATTTACGCGCTGCGCCATGACTGGCCCGCGATCAGGAGACAAGAGCCATGGCGAAGCCGACCACCATCAAGATCCGCCTGAACTCCACCGCGGGGACCGGGCACTTCTACGTCACCAAGAAAAACGCTCGCACCATGACCGAGAAGATGACCGTACGAAAGTTCGATCCGGTCGTGCGCAAGCATGTCGAATACAAGGAAGGCAAGATCAAGTAAGATCGCCCAAATTGAAACCGACAAGGCCGCGCACCGAGACCGGAGCGCGGCCTTTCTCTTTGGCGGCTCCGGTATCCTTCCCCCCCGACGAAAGGAGCCACCCATGCCCCTGACCCATTTCACCCTGACCCGCCAGAGCGACGGCAAGGCCTGTGCCTTCGCCGCTGAGGGAACCCGCTTTGGCTGCATCTCCTACCGTTTCCTCGGGGGCGATCTGGCTATTCACTGGCACCCGCGCTGGGGCTGGTGCGCGGCCGATTCTTCAGGCGAGGTGGTGGGTCTGCCAATGTCGGTCCCCAAGCCCGAGCAGCGCAATCGCCCGCCCGAGGGTCTCTGGGTCAGCCGCAAGGGGCAGGTCTCGCATGTCTACGAGCTGCGCTGGGGGCAGGGGGTCGAAGCGGCGGCGGCCTGAGCTTTGAAATCGTCGGGAGGGTTCTTGAAACCTGCCCGCGGCACCCCATGTTTAACGTATTAACATTTGGAGGGTGCTTCCATGACTGAAGAGAATTCCGAACGCCGCCGCAGCTGGATCGACGAAATTGAGGTTGCCAGCGAGAAACTGATCGAGCGGATCAAAGAGCTTGCCTCTGATGCCAGCGTCCAGCGCCTGCGCGTGAAGGACAAGGACGGCGATATCGCGGTCGATATCCCCCTGACGATTGGCGCCGTAACCGGCGGCGCCGTGGTGCTTGCCGCGCCGACCCTCGCGGTCTTGGGCGTGCTTGCGGCCTTCGCGGCCCGCGTCAAGGTCGAGGTGATCCGCGATCCCGATGCGGCCGAGGCTGCGAAGGAAGAGCCGAAGGCTGAGGACAAGGCCGAGTAGCTTTGCCAAGGAGACGACAAAGGGGCCGGTCCATCGACCGGCCCTTTTCTATTGCATCGTGCTTTCGACGTGAGCCTTGAAGCGGTCAAGAATGGCCTGCCAGCCCATACGCTGCATCTCTGCGGGGTTGGTCTCTTCGGCATCAAATACCTCGACAACCTTCACGCCATCGGCTGTCTCTGCAAAGGCGACCGACATCATACGGTCGCCAAACTGCGCCTCGATCAGGCTGAGCGGCTCAATCCGCGTGTATGTCCCGGCGAAATCGAAGCCAAAGCTGCCGTCCTTGGCTTCCATCCGCGACGAAAAGATCCCGCCGGGGCGGAGATCGACGGTCGAGGCTGTGGTGTGCCAATCGTCCGAGGCGGCGTTCCAGGCCATAATGTCGGCGGGCGTGGTCCAGGCGCTCCAGACGGTTTCAAGCGGAGCCCTCACGAGGGCTTCGACGGTGATCTTCATTTCCATCTCCTGTTCGCGCTGTGCCTGAATCGCTACGCCGCCCTCGCCTGCAACGCAAATGAAAAGGGCCGGTCTTTCGACCGGCCCTTTCTGTTTGATCCGCCTGCGCGCTTATTCGCGGTTGCCGAAAAGCTGCAGCAGGAACATGAACATATTGATGAAGTCGAGGTAGAGGTTCAGCGCCCCCATGATCCCGGCCTTCTCAAGCCACTCCTGATCGCCATGATGGGCATGGGCCAGGTAGGTGTTCTTGATGTTCTGGGTGTCATAGGCGGTGAGACCCGCGAAGATCAGCACGCCAATCGCCGAAACCGCAAACATGATGGCGGGCGAGGCCAGCCAGATGTTGACGATCGAGGCCACCAGAAGGCCGATCACGCCCATGATCAGGAACGCACCCCAGCCCGAGATGTCTTTCTTGGTGGTATAGCCCCAGAGCGACAGGCCGGCGAAGGCGATTGCGGTCACGAGGAAGACCTGAACGATCGAGAAGCCGGTGAAAACGGTGAAGATCCAGCTGATCGACACGCCCATCGCGGTGGCGAAGGTATAGAAGAACAGCTGCGCGCCGGCGGCCGAAAGGCGGTTGATCATCGCGCCGAAGGCGAAAACCATCACGAGCGGCAGGAACATCACCAGCCACTTAAGCGGCGAGGCATAGAGCGCATAGCCGAAGTCGGTCAGATATTTGTCGGCGCCGATCTGATACATCGTCGCGGTATCGGTCACAGCAAGGCCGGCAATGGCCCACGAGGCCAGTGCGGTGATGACCATCCCCACCGACATGGTGCCGTAAACCTTGTTCATATGGGTGCGAAGACCTGCGTCGATCTGGGCGGTGCGAACGCCGGAACCCGCGCGGGCCGTCTGATAGTCAGCCATGTTTTCCTCCAGTTTGGTTGCGTCGCGGCAGGATAGCCGCGCACTTGCGCTGAATATTGGGGTTTTGCGGTGCCATTTCAAGAAGAAGAGGGCGGCAAACGCAGATGTTACTTCGGAACGACGACAACCTTTCCGGTGGCTTTCCGATCTGCCAGAAGCGCCAGCGCCTCGCCGGCCCGCTCCAGCGGCAGGACATGGCTGATATGCGGCTTCAGGCGCCCCTCGGCATACCAGCTCATGACCTCAGAGAGGCTGTCCAAAAGGGCATCGGGCGCGAATTTCATATAGCCGCCCCAGTAAAAGCCGATCACTGTGACGTTCTTGACCATCAGGATATTGGCCGGAATCTTCGGCACATCGCCGCTGGCGAAGCCGATGGACAGGATCCGCGCCTCGCGGTTGCAGGCGCGGAGAGCAGCCTCGAAGGCCGCGCCGCCCACGGGATCATAAACTACATCCGCCCCGCCAAGCGCCTTGATCTCGGTAACAAGGTCGGCCTCGGCGTCAATCAGATGATCGGCGCCTGCCTCTTTCGCGATGCCTAGCTTCTCGGCCCCGCGTGCGACAGCGATCACCTCGGCGCCCAGCGCCTTGCCGATCTCGACCGCGGTCAGCCCGACGCCCCCCGCCGCTCCAAGAACGACGAGCCGCTCACCGGCCCGCAGCTGCGCCCGTCGGGTGAGGGCAAGGTGCGATGTCCCATAGGCAATCTGGAATCCGGCGGCGACCTCATCGGGCATGGCATCGGGAACAATTCGGCAGGCCGAAGCGGCAAACACACCGCGTTCGGCCAACCCGCCGAAGCCCGCGACAAGCGCGACGCGCGCACCCACAGGTGGAAAGACAACGCCCTCTCCCTGCTCGAGAACCCTGCCGCAGACCTCTAGGCCCAAAGTAAACGGCGCAGATGGCGTTTCCTGATAGGTGCCCTTCGCCATCAAGAGATCGGCAAAGTTCAAGCCGCAGGCGAGAATCTCGAGCAAGACCTCGCCCCGCCCGGCTCGTGGCTCAATGATTTTAATGAGTTCCGGTGATCTCTCGTGCGAGAGAACCTGAAATGCCCGCATTTCCTGCCTCCAATTTGGATCCCCAACCTAGCCGGTTC
>RFZI01000149.1 GCA_009920775.1 Paracoccaceae bacterium
CAGCTGATCATCTTCCTGCTTGGCTGGCCGCTCGAATGGTCGGAGATCATCATCATCTTCGTGCCGATCTTCCTGCCGCTCCTGCCGCATTTCGGGATCGACCCGCTGTTCTTCGGCATCCTCGTGGCGCTGAACCTGCAGACCTCGTTCCTGACGCCACCGATGGCGATGTCGGCTTATTACCTCAAGGGCATCGCTCCGCCCGAGGTCAAGCTGACCCAGATCTTCTCGGGCGTTATGCCCTTCCTGGCCTGCGTCTTTATCGCCATGGCACTGATGTATATCTTCCCGGATATCGTCTTCTACCTGCCGAATCTTCTCTATGGCGGCTAAGGGTACAGTGGATCTGAACGACCTCTCTGCAGTCCAGCTTCGGGACAGGCTCGCAAGCGGCGCCCTCAAGGCTGTCGACCTTGCCAAGGCCTGTCTCGACAGGATCCAGGCTCTTGAATCTCAGATCGGGGCCTGGGCCTACCTGGACCCCGATCATGTGATGAAACAGGCCGAGATGGCGGACCGCTACCGCGCGACGGGCCGCCCGCTTGGCCGGCTTCACGGTCTTCCGGTTGGCATCAAGGACATCATCGACACCGCCAAGATTCCGACCGAAAATGGAACGGCGATCGACAGCGGTCGCATACCGGTGGAAGATGCATATGTAGTGGCTCGGCTTAAGGCTGAGGGTGCAATTATTATGGGCAAGACGGTCACAACCGAGCTTGCCTATATTCACCCGCCCAAGACCAAAAACCCAAACAGCGTCTATCATACACCCGGTGGCTCGTCCTCCGGCTCTGCGGCAGCTGTAGCTTCCGGGATGGTCCCGCTCGCCTTAGGCACGCAAACGGGTGGCTCGGTGATCCGCCCCGCCGCTTTCTGCGGCGTCACAGGTTTCAAGCCGACCTTCGGCGCCATCCCGCGCAGCGGAATTCTCAAGCAATCCCAAACCCTGGACACTGTCGGCTTCTTTGGTCGTGGCCCGCTCGACGTGGCTTTGATCGCCGAGGTGCTCTTCGGGTATGATCCCGCCGACCTGGCGACAAGCCCCACCCCGCATCCCCAGCTACTTAAGGTCGCGTCTGAAGAGGCGCCGGTTAAGCCGGTGTTTGCTCTTGTCTCCCCGCCAGGCTGGGATGATGCCGACCCAGAAATGAAAGAAGCGATCGCCGAACTTGCCGCTGCGCTGGGCGATGACCAGTGCTTCGACGTTCCGCTGCCCAAGCATTTCGAGCACGCTGCGGAGCTACGCCAGCGGATCAACTTCGCCGAGATGGCCCGGAACTACTATACTTACGCCCGCGCCGGCGCCGATAAGCTCTCGCCCGAGATACAGTCAGCGCTGCAGGAGGGCTCGGCCACGCTCGCGAAAGATTATCTCGCCGCGCTCGATTGGCCCGAGGTCTATTACGCCGGTCTCAAAGAGATCTTCGGCCATGCCGATGTGATCCTCACGCCCGCTGCGCCGGGCCCTGCCCCTGAAGATCTCACCACAACCGGAAGCGCCATCTTCAACGGCCTTTGGACTATGATGGGCATGCCGGCGATCACTATTCCGGTTCTCACCTCTCAGGGTGGGATGCCCATGGGCATTCAGCTTGTTGGCCCGCGTGGCTATGACGGGAGGCTCCTGCGCTCTGCCCGCTGGCTATGGAACTGGATCGATGAACAATCTCAATAAATGGAAAGTTTCATGGACAAAATAATATCACTCGCAGCCCTCGCAACATTAATTGGCTTCCTTTTAATTCTAGCATTACATGCTCCAAGCCTGGACCTAGTCATAGTTATCGTTATTGTTGCCTCACTTGCGTCCTATGACAGTTTCACTTCGGCATGGACCAAAAAAGACTAGCGATGTCGCGGCCGAAGGTTTGGATCCCGCGCCGACTATCGGAGGCCACGCTCGAACGCGCCCGCGCGCACTATGACTTGGTTGAAGAGCCGATAGACGAGCCGGCCCCGCCCGCTCGCATCATCGAGATGAGCGCGCTGGTCGACGCGATGATCCCTTGCCATTCCGAGCGCTTCACCGCTGAGGTGGCTGCTGCCCTCGATCCGCGCCTCAAGATCGTCGCCAACCATAGCGTTGGTCTCGATCACTGCGACCTGCCGGCGCTTCGAGCGCGTGGGATCGACGTGACTAACACGCCAGATGTCCTCTCCGACGCGACGGCCGAAATCGCTATGCTCCTGATGCTGGGCGCCGCCCGCCGCGCTACTGAAGGAGACCGGATCGTGCGCTCGGGCGCTTGGGACAGCTGGTCGCCCGCCTTCATGGTCGGCAAACAGGTCAGCGGTGCGCGGCTGGGTATCGTCGGGATGGGCCGAGTAGGCCGCTCGATGGCCCAAAAAGCCCGCGGCTTTGGCATGGAAATCCATTACCACAACCGCGCTGAGCTTGCGCCCGATCAGGCCAAGGGTGCGATCTATCATGCCGATCTTGACGAGATGCTGGGTCAGGTCGATTTCCTGTCTCTGCATTGCCCGATCACGCCCGAATCCCGCAATCTGATAGACGCGCGGCGGCTTGCGCTTCTGCCGAAAGAGGCGGTGATCGTGAACACCGCCCGAGGCGGCCTGATCGACGAGGCGGCGCTTCTTGCCGCGATCCAGTCGGGCCAAATCGCCGCTGCGGGCCTTGATTGCTTTTTGGTCGAACCGGGGGGCAACCCGGCGCTGGCGGGCGAAGAACGGATTATGATGCTGCCGCACATCGGTTCGGCCACCCGCAAGACCCGCGATGCTATGGGGTATCGTGCGCTCGACAATCTTGATGCCTTTTTTGCCGGAAAACGTCCGCGCGATCTGGTTAACTAGTCGGGGTTAATCCATCCTTTACCATTTAAACGTTGATTCACCCTATCGGCCAACGCCGCCTCGGGATCGGACAAACATGGCAACGTGCGCAGTTATCACAGGCATTACCGGGCAAGACGGCTCCTAACCTGCAGAGCTTCTTCTGGAGATGGCTATGAGGTGCACGGCATTAAGCGCCGTGCCTCATCGTTCGCTACGCAACGCATCAACCACATCTTCGAAGATCAACACCATTCCAACGTACGACTGCGCCTGCACTATGGCGATTTTTCCGATGCGACCAACCTGATCCGCATCATTCAGGAAGTCCGCCCGCAACGAAGTAATTTCTCTGATGCTCCTTAAGGATATTTGGCCCTCTAAAGAACGCAGATCACACCCACGGCAACAGCCTGTTTATCGGAAACCACAAAAATTCAGACGAACGAAACCATCGAGTCGCTAGCCTTGGCGCCTGATGCAAACAAGTTTGGCTGACTTCTTATCCGAGGATCCCGGGCAGCTTGAGCCCATATTCGCGCGCGCAATCGAGCGCGATGTCATAGCCCGCGTCCGCGTGGCGCATGACGCCCGAGGCCGGATCGTTCCACAGCACGCGCTCGAGACGACGGGCGGCTTCGAGCGAGCCATCGGCGACAATTACAACGCCCGCGTGCTGGGAAAAGCCCATGCCTACGCCGCCGCCGTGGTGCAGCGACACCCAAGTCGCCCCTGAGGCGACGTTGGCCATCGCGTTGAGAAGTGGCCAGTCCGACACCGCATCCGATCCATCGCGCATCGCTTCGGTCTCGCGGTTGGGCGAGGCGACAGAACCGCTATCGAGGTGATCTCGTCCGATGACGATCGGCGCCTTCAACTCGCCCGAGGCAACCATCTCGTTGAAGATCAGGCCCGCGCGGTGCCGATCCCCAAGGCCGATCCAGCAGATCCGCGCCGGAAGGCCCTGAAAGGCGATGCGGTCGGCGGCCATGTCGAGCCAGCGGTGCAGGTGGGCATTCTCGGGAAAGAGCTTCTTCATCGCCGCGTCGGTCTTGGCGATATCCTC
>RFZI01000150.1 GCA_009920775.1 Paracoccaceae bacterium
CCATCGACCACCACGCGACGCAGGTCTTCAGGCATGGACATGAACTTTTCGTTGTTCATGTACCAAAGAGCGCCCATGTAGCTGTGGCCGTCGAGAGTAAGATACTTCAGGCCGGCATCGGGAAACTTCATGCCCATGATGTCGGTGATGCCGTTCGCGGTGCCTTCGACAACACCGGTCTGGAGCGAGGTGAACAGCTCGGGCCACGGGATCGGGGTGGCCGACGCGCCCATCGCCTTCACAAGCTCGACCGGCAGGTCGGCAACCACAGTCCGCATCTTGAGGCCTTCCATGTCGGCGGGGCTGGAGATGCGGCGCTCGGTGTTGGCAAAATTGCGCCAGCCGCCGGTATTGCCGATGGTCATCAGACGGATCGAGCCGCCCGACATATCGAGCGTTTTCTGCTGCATGGTTCTGACAAAGTCAGAGCCGTTGGCGAGCACGGTCTCAGCGATGCGGTCATCCGACATCAGATAGGGCAGATCGAGAACCTGCACGAAGGGGAAGATGCCGGCGGTGCCGCCCGAGGTCGAAATATAGACGTCGATCGTGCCGTCACCGACGCCTTGCATACATTCCGCGCCGTTGGCGCAAAGCTGGGTGCCGATGAACATCTCGACCGCGATCCGGCCGTTCGATGCCGCCTCGACATAGTCCTTGAACACAACCAGACCATCATAGTCTTCGTCGTTCTCGTTCGAGTTGGCGGTGGCGCGGATCGTGAAATCCTGTGCCATCGCCGGTAGCGCAATACCGGCCATCACGCCGGCAAACGCCAGGGTCTTCAGTGTAGTCTTCAGCATGGGATCCTCCTTGTTGAACTCCCGTTTGGCCGCCCTACTGAACAAATCCTGCCCATCTCGGAACGGTCATTGAGATCGCCGGGATGTATGTGATCAGGAAGATCACGAGGATTTCGACAGCAAGAAACGGCAGAATGGCCTTCGAGATTGTCTCCACCTTTTCCCCGGAGACCTGAGAAGCCACAAAAAGCACCAACCCCATGGGCGGTGTAGCCAGGCCAACCGTCAGGTTGACCGACATGATGATCGCGAAATGGACGGGATGAACGCCCAGATCGACGAATATCGGGGCCAGGATCGGCCCCAGAATGATGATGGCGGGGCCCGCATCGAGAAACATCCCGACGACGAACAAAAGGACGTTGATCAGGAACAGAAGGATCAACGGGTTCTGGCTGAGGCCCAAGATCGTGTCTGCCAGAATCTCGGGCGCATGGCTAAGGCTGACGACGGTCTTGAAGGCCACAGCTGCGCCGACGAGCAATAGCACGGTTGCCGACGACAGCGCCGACTTGGTCAAGACCTCGGGCAAGTCAGACAGCTTGAGCGAGCGCAGGACAAAGAACGAAACGACCAGCGCATAGGCCACTGCGATGGCCGATGCTTCGGTCGGAGTGAACACCCCGATAAGAATGCCGCCCAGAATGATGATCGGCGTCTGAAGCGGCGCCACCGCCTTTTTACAGACCGTGCGGAAGTCGGCGCTCACGCTGCGGCGGAGGCGCAACAGCAACAGATTGGCAAGTGGCAGGAGTATCAGGAAAACGAGCCAGCGATTGACATCAATGCCGCCAAGCAAGGCCGCGACGCCGTTGAAGGCGGCAACCAGAATGCCGGCAACGTTTATCCGCAGAAGAACGAAAGACACCAAAGCCTCGAGCGGGGTAATCGACTGGCCCGATTTGACGACCCGCTCGGCCTTGGGCAGGTCATAGCGATCCGCAAGAAGCCGGACCATCACCATCAGGCCGATCCCGACCAAGAGGCCCGGCACAATGCCCGCGAGGAAAAGCGCAGCAACGCTTTCCCCCATGACATAGGCATAGATAATCATGATCCCCGAAGGCGGGATGATCGGGCCAATAACCGAGCTCGCCGCGGTGACTGCCGCAGCAAATTTGCGGGTATAGCCATTCTTCTGCATCGCCGGGATCAGCGTGCCGCCGATCGCCGAGGTATCGGCCACGGCCGAGCCGGAAAGACCGGCAAAGAGGATCGACGAGAGAATATTGACGTGCGCAAGGCCGCCCCGCAGATGGCCCATCAAAGCTTGGCTGAAATCAACCAGCCGAAGGGTAATCCCTCCCCGGTTCATCAATTCGCCAGCCAGCATGAAGAACGGCAGAGCCATCAGCGGGAAGCTGTCCATGCCGTTGTAAAGGTTGCGATAAAGCAGAGCTAGGTCACGCTCCTGACCATTAAGCCAGAGAAGAAGACCGGGCGCGAACAGCAGCGCGAAAAAGACAGGAAGGCCGATCAGCAGGAAAGCCAGAAAGACCGGAAGAAACCATATCAGCATTACTCGGCCTCCGGGTTAAAGGCTGCAATCTGATCGAGAGAGGGCAACTCGGCATCGGGCCGGACGAGAGACATGACCGAACGCAGGACAAGCTCGATATTGACGAGAAGCAGCATCGCCATCCCAATGAGGAGCGAGCCGTACATATAGCGAAGTTTGACACGCACCATTTCCCCGCCGAACCAGTCGAGCGGAATACGCAGCGATCCCGAGTTGAAACGGCCGCCAAATCCCATCGAATGCGACCAGCCATAGGTCAGCGCGACGACGATCACGACCAGGGAAACGATATAGAGAGCAAGAGTTAGGCTCTGACCAAGCGCCCGCGGAAGGGCTGCGGGCACCATATCGATGGCAACGAAACCACCCCAGCGAAACGCAGACGGCGCCATGAGCGCTGTCATCCAGAGCATCAGAAAACGCGCTGCCTCGTCCGGCCAAGCCAGCGCAGCGTTGAGGACATAGCGAAAGAAGACCTGCGCCAGAATAACCAGCACCATCAGCCCAAGCGCGACCCAGGCGATCTGTCGCGATACCCTGAGCAGCACTGTGTTGATCTGAGCCAACAGCCGCAGCAGCGCCAGCATCGACCTCTCCCTAGACTCGGCACCAAACAGACAGGCGCGTTTTTTCTTTCCTTTTTTTCACATGAACCGGAATTCGAAGCCACCTGTCAAGCGATTCCCGCTTCAGCCAGCAAGGACGAGCCTGACGCCATTTTCGGCGCAAAGGTCTTTGAGCGCGCGCGGGCAGGCCCGATCCGTCACGAGCACGTCGATTTGCGCGATCCAGCCGATGCAGACCGGCGCAACGCGCCCGAATTTCGAACTATCCGCCGCCAAGACAATCGTTCGCGCATTCTCGATGATCGCCCGGGCGACCGAGGCTTCTCGCAGGTCAAAATCAAGCAAAGCGCCATCGGACGCGATCGCCGCCGCCCCGATGACAGCCGTATCGACCCGAAATTGCCGAATGAAATCAACGGCCGCCTCACCCAGAATCGCGCCATCCGTTCGCCGCACGAGCCCCCCGGGGACCATCACCTCGAGCCCCACAAAGCCCCTTATTTCATTGGCCAAAAAGACAGAGTCGGTAACGATCTTGAGGCCGAGATGATGCTGAAGATGGCGGGCGGCGGCGACCGTCGTCGTTCCTGAATTGATGATAACCGAAGAATTGTTGGGGATCAGCCCGGCAACCGATCGCCCGATGGCCTCTTTCTCGTCGCGAGCAATTTCCTCGCGAACCGAATAGCCCGTGTACTCGGTCCCACCGACCAGCGCCGCGCCGCCATGAAAGCGAGAAATCTGATTGACCTCAGCCAGAGCACTGAGATCTTTGCGGATTGTCTGGGGAGTCGTCTCGAAACGTGCCGCAAGATCATCGACAAGCGCCCGCCCATCTTTCTGGAGAACCTCCAGGATCGCCATCTGGCGCGCCAAGGTATTTCGGCCGGCTTTCATCTGGGTGTCCATTTTTGGTTTCTTTCGTTTTTGTACCAAAACGAAAGAAACAAGCAAGAGAG
>RFZI01000016.1 GCA_009920775.1 Paracoccaceae bacterium
TGGGTTTCGGCGACAAGACAACGGATAGCAGAGAAAAGCCCCGCTTTGTCCATCTCGCGAAGAAGGGCAAGTTCGGCCCCTTCAATATCCATTTTCAGGAAAGCGACAGGTCCGCTCTTGGCCACCAGATCACGAAGGAAGGACACAAAGTCGATCACCTCGACCTGAACGGCATCCTCTTCGCTGATGCCACGCCCCCCCGACAGAAGTGTGCTTTTGACCGATCCACCCTTGGGGTTGTCATCGAAATTGGAAGCGCGCATCAACCTGAGAAACCCTGCCTCGGTCGAGACAGCCTGCTGAAATAAGGTGACGTTGTCACAGCCGGCCACCCGTTCGGACAGCTTCTCGAAGGCATAGGGATCGGGCTCAAAAGCGATCACGGTAGCACCCGTCTCGGCGAGGCGCGCGGACACGTCACCTACGTTCGCGCCGCAGTCGATCACCACATCGCCGGGACGGAGGAGCGCCAAGATGCCATCGAGAAACCCATGCGCGCGCGCTTGCCGCAAGTTGCGCTGTTCACGCCGCTTGAGCTTGGACAGCTTGGCCTCAAGTTCGGTCACGCGCGGATCGGACGCTTCAGCCTCCGGTGCAAGGTCGGTCATACCGAGGCCCCCGCGTCCGTCATGACGAAGGCATCGGCGCATTTCTTGGCGAGCGCGCGGACGCGGCCGATATAGGCCTGGCGTTCGGTGACAGAGATCACGCCGCGCGCGTCGAGCAGGTTGAAGAGGTGCGAGGCCTTGATGCACTGGTCATAGGCGGGGTGCGCGAGGATGATCCGCTTGCCGGTTTTCGGATCGTCGGCGGGCAGATCGAGAAGGCGGCCGCATTCGGCCTCGGCATCCTCGAAATGGCGCAGGAGCATCTCGGTGGTCGCGCCGTCGAAGTTGTGACGGCTGTATTCTTCCTCGGTCTGGCGGAAGATATCGCCGTATTTCAGCGGGATCGGCGATTGCGGATCGTTGAAGGGCATATCCATAACGTGGTCGATGCCCAGCACATACATGGCGAGGCGCTCAAGCCCATAGGTCAGCTCACCCGAGACCGGCTTGCAATCATGCCCGCCGACCTGCTGGAAATAGGTGAACTGCGAGACCTCCATGCCGTCGCACCAGACCTCCCAGCCAAGGCCCCAAGCGCCCAGCGTCGGGCTTTCCCAGTCGTCCTCGACAAAGCGGATGTCGTGCAGGCTCGCGTCGATGCCGATCGCGGCGAGAGAGCCGAGGTAGAGATCCTGCAGATCGGGCGGGCTCGGTTTGATGAGCACCTGATACTGGTAATAGTGCTGAAGCCGGTTGGGGTTCTCGCCATAGCGGCCATCGGTCGGGCGGCGCGAGGGCTGCACATAGGCGGCGGCCCAGGATTTGTTGCCAAGGCTACGCAGCGTGGTGGCCGGATGGAACGTCCCGGCGCCCACTTCCATGTCGTAGGGCTGCAGAACGGCACAGCCCTTCGAGGCCCAATAGGCCTGAAGCCGCAGGATGATTTCCTGAAAGGAACGGGGTTTTTCGGCCATGATCGCGCTCGCTCTGGTTTGGCTGCCTCAATAGGCTGAGCGACCGTGAGGGTCAATCAGCCCAAAGCCATCAGAATCCGCCGCGATTGGCATATTTTCATGCTGCAGAGCGCGTTCTTCCTGCTAGGTTGCCCGCCAATGCCCGAAAGGGCCAAAATCAGTGACCCGAGCCAAATACCCATGATGAGACGATTTCTTTTTGTTCTAGCCCTTTTCTTTGCCCCTTTGTCCGTTGCCGCGCAGGATCAGGCTTGGGTCCAGATTGCCGCCCGCCCCACCTCTTCCGAAGCCGTCGAGCTCGCCGCGGCCTATTCCGGTAGCCTTGCCAATGTCGAAGGTTTTGCTCTTACCTCCGGCTGGTTTGCCATCGCCTTGGGCCCCTATGGACGGGGCGAGGCCGAGACAGTACTTTCCCGACTTCTCAACAGCGGCGCGGTGCCCGGCGATGCCTTTGTCTCGGACGGCGGCACCTATCAGGCTCGCATCTGGCCCGCTGCCGCGCCTGTTGCGGTCGCGGCGCCCGCCGCACCGGCAGAGGCGGCCGGCCCGGCCGACGAGACCGTTCAGCAGGCGATTGCCTCCGAGGCCCTTTTGAACCAAAGCGAGAAGGAAGCGCTGCAGATCGCTCTCCGCTGGGCCGGTTTCTATAACTCGGGTATCGACGGGGCTTTTGGCCGTGGATCGCGGGCCGCGATGGAGGCCTGGCAGATTGCACGGGGCCACGAGGCGACCGGTGTTTTGACAACGGGCCAACGAGCAGCGCTTTTGGCGGAATACAATGCGGTTTTTGAGGGATTGGGGCTCGAGACGGTCGCCGATGCCACCGCTGGCATTTCGGTCAAGATCCCCTTGGGTCTCGTTGCTTTTGACGGCTACGAGCCGCCTTTTGCGAAATACGGCGCCGCTGGTGATTTTGCCGCTCAGGTGCTTTTGATCAGCCAGCCGGGCGATGAACGGCGCCTCCAGAGCCTTTATGACGTTCTCCAGACGTTGACGATCGTTCCTCGTGACGGGTCGCGCCGTATCCGGGGGGGCTCTTTTGAAATCGAGGGACGGAGCGATGTGGTCCATACCTCCGTCTATGCACGGCTAGAGGGCGACGCCATCAAAGGCATCGCCCTTGTGTGGCCTGCCGGCGACGAAGAACGCCGCAGCCGCCTTTGGACCGAGATGCGCGCCTCGTTCACCCCGACCGCCGGCGCGCTTGATCCCGAGATGGTGGCGCTTGACGAGAGCCAGTCGCCCGATCTGGTTTCGGGCATCGAGATCCGCCGCCCGAAATCCACGGCCTCCGGCTTCTACATCGACGCCTCCGGCGCGGTGCTGACCACTTCGACCGTGGCCGAAAATTGCGGTGCGTTGACGATTGAGGGCGAGGTGCCGATGCGGCTTGCCCATAGCGATGGGGGGCTCGGTTTCGCAATCCTGACCCCCACAGTGCCGCAGGCACCGATTGCCTCGGCCAGCTTTCAGACGGCTGTTCCCAAGCTCGGATCCGAGATTGCCGTTGCCGGCTATTCCTATGGCGGCGTTCTGTCGATGCCGTCCTTGAGCCTTGGCGCCCTGTCCGATCTGCGCGGGTTGAATGGCGAGGAGACGGTCAAGCGCCTCGAGATCGCCGTTCAGGCGGGCGACGCGGGCGGGCCGGTTCTTGATGCGGGCGGCGCGGTGCTGGGGATGCTTTTGCCGCGGTTAGGCAGCGGCCCGCAGCTTCCCGAAGGCGTCAACTTCGCGCTTGATACGGATGCCCTCTTGCCGGCACTTTCCGCCGCCGGAATACGCGCAGGAACAACGGCTCTGAGCGGCAACCTCAGCGCCGAAGAGCTGACCCGCGCGGCGGGGGATATCACCGTTCTCGTCGGCTGCTGGGACTAGCCGAGGGCCACGTCCGAGGTCACGCGGATGATGGTCGGGCCGTCTGCCTTGAGGGCGGCGGCCAGATCGCGCTTGAATTCGGCAAGGCTCGCGGGCTGGGCCGAGGCCGCGCCATAGGCCTCGGCCAGCTTGATGAAATCGGGGTTGCGCTGGATCACCGCATTCGGCGCGATTTGGGCGCGGACCATGCTGGCCTCGATCTCGCCCAGCTTGCCGTTGTCCCACAGAAGGATCGGCAGGCTGAGGCCCAGCTCAACCGCGACGCCTAGCTCCTGAATCGTGTATTGAAATCCATAGTCACCGGCGATGGCGATCACCGCGCGGTCGCCCACACCGATCTTGCCGCCGATGGCGGCGGGAAGGGCATAGCCCAGCGTGCCGAAGCCGTAGGGATGGTGCCAGAGACCGGGATGTTTGAGCGGATAGACCTCTTTCGTGGCATAGGCGAACTGGGTCATGTCGGAATAGATCAGCGCATCTTCCGGCAAGACCTCGCGCATCGCGTCGGCCACGGGCAGGATGCCGGGGCGCTCGGCCTCGACCTGCGCGCGCCAGCGGCGGCGGGCGGCTTCGGCCTCGGGGGCAGTCCATGTCGATTGGATCGCGGCACCTGAGAGGGCGGCGCTCAGAGCCTCAAGCGCGAGCCCAGCATCGGCGCGGATCGCCAGATCGACACGAGGATCGCGGGCAAGAACCGAAGGATCAATGTCGATGCGGATCACCTTGGCCCCCTCGCCGAAGCCGGGGCTATCGCGCCAGATATCCACCTCGGCCAGAACCGAGCCGACGACCAGCACACAGTCGGACGAGGCAATCATTTCGGCGCTGTCAGGACGGGCGAGGACCGAGCCAAGATGGAGCGGATCATCCGGATCGATGACACCTCTGCCCGCATAGCTGGCGAGGCTTGCGGCCTTTAGGTGGGCGACCAATGCGCGTGCCGCCGGCGCTGCCGAGCGCGCGCCCCCACCAACGATCACCAACGGACGCCGGGCCGCGGCGAGCAGTTTCGCCGCCTCGTCTATCTGGCCCGCATCAGGCGCCAAAGGCGGAGCGGGCTGCTGGACCGGCTCGGCCGGAAATTCGGGCGCCGCGCCTTCCAGCATCGGGATCGGCACTTGCAGATGCTTGGGGCGCGGCCTGCGGTCGCGAAACTCCGCCAGCGCCTGATCAATGCGGGCATAGGCATCCTCGGGGCTTTCCGCCTCGTGCGACCAATCGCAGACCGCCGCCCCTGCCCCGCGTTGATCGAGCATCTCGTGCAGGCGGCCATCATCCGTTCCGCCTTGCGGCAGGCAGGACGAGATCGCCAGAACCGAGACGCTATCCGAATACGCCTGACCGAGCGGCGTCATGATGTTGCATAGGCCCGGACCGGTGATGATGTAGCAGATGCCGGGCCGCCCTGTGGCACGGGCATGACCATCGGCCATAAAGCCGGCGCCCTGTTCGTGGCGGGTCAGAACATGGGTGATGCCAGCCTCTTCAATGCCGCGATACATCTCTTGGTTATGCACCCCTGGGATCCCGAAGATCACATCGACCCCACGCGCCCTGAGCATATGAGACAGCTGCGCGCCCAACGGGCGGCCAGAGGTCGGTTCAGACATCTAGGATCTCCAGAAACGAGGAAGGAAGAGAACGAATACCGCCACGATCTCGAGACGCCCCAAAAGCATCCCGAAAATCATCAGCCACTTGGCGGAATCGGGGAAAGTATTGACGGCTCCGGAAAGGCCAACCTCCGAGCCAAAGACAGGGCCGATATTGAACACCGCGGTCCAAGCGCCGGTGATGGCCGACATAAAGCTGATCCCAGTCATGCCCATAAGAACGGCAAGCACACCAAAGCTCAGGATGAAGCCGGTGAAGAGAAGCATGATCGAGGCCATAACCTCTTCGGTCACAGTCCGTCCTTCGAATTTGACCGACACGACCCGGCTCGGGCTATACATCCGCTTGATCTGGCCAAAGAGCGCCCGAAGCATGATCTGAAACCGGAAGACCTTGATCGCGCAGCCCGTCGATCCCGAACAGGCGCCGATCGTTCCGACACAGAACAGCACCGCGAAAGGGAATGGCCCCCAGGATTGCACATCCCCATCACCGTAGCCGGTCCCGGAAAAGACCGAGACAACGTTGAAAAGGCTTGAGCGGAACAGCTCTTCCGAAAACGTCCCTTCTTCTATGATGCGGTAGAGAACGACCAACATGACCGCATAGCTCGACCAGACCACATAGGCCCGCACCTGCATATCGCGGAAGATCGGCCGGGCGTCGCCGCGGACCAGCTGAATAAACCGGACGAACGGAATGCCGGCAAAGATCATGAAAGCAACGGCCACGTATTGCGGCGCGCCGGGGAAAGCGGCGAAGGAGGCATCGGTCGTCGAATATCCGCCCGTGGCGATCGTCGTGAAGGCATGAACGATCGAGTCCTGAAGGTTCATGCCGGAAAGCACATAGGCCAAGGCACAAATAACCGTAAGCGTGATGTAGATGCTCAAAAGCCCCTTCGCGATGTCCATCGCCCGTGGCAGCGCCTTGCCGAACGTATCGAAACCTTCCGACTGAAAGAACTGCATCCCGCCGACTTTCATTACCGGCAGGAAGATCATCGCCACGATGACGATCCCGAGGCCGCCCAGCCATTGCAGGATGCCCCGCCACAGGAGGATGCCATAGGAATGGGTCTCGAGACCCGCAATTGCCGTCGCGCCCGTGGTGGTCATGCCCGAAACTGCCTCGAACATCGCATCGACGACCGAGAGATCGGTTTCGCCGAAAATGAAGGGGAGCGCCCCGAAAGCGGGCAGCGCAATCCAAACGAGCGTGGTCAGCAGAAACGACAGGCGGACATTCAGGCCCGCGCTCACGCCATTGGCGCAGGCCAAGGCGACGATGGCGCCAATCGTTGTGGTAATCACGCTCGATTGGAGGAAGGTCTTCCACTCGGGATCGCCTTCATAAAGGTCGAACAGCAATGGCCCGACCATGGCCACGCCCATGACGGCGACCAGAAGGCCGATAACATATCCGACAGGGCGCAAATCCAGCATGACCGGAGGGTTGGCTGGCGAGGGTCAGAGTGTCAAGCCCGAGGGCGGTTAGCCGACGTGAAAGAGCGTGCTGAACAACTTGGGATCGAGGCTCTCGCTGGCGAAGGTATCGCCCTCGCTCAGAAGGCTCACCGCGTCATGGCTGTGCAGGCTTTCCTGATGGCTCGCGATCACGCGGAAATCGCCGATGCGCGGGTCTTTCTGGAGCTGTTCTGCGAAGAGACGCGCGGCATCTTCGACGAAGATCGGGTTGGCGGCGTTGAGCTCGGCGAAGGCCTGCTCGTCCTCGCGTTTGACCATCACTTGCGTCTCGGTCGGAACTGCGGCGCGGGCCATGTCGATCAGGTCTTCGAACCACAGGCGCGGGCCGGGCTCGGTCACCACCGAAATCCGCGCCACAGACCGCTGCGAGTGCGGCGTTGCGAGCTGGCCGCGGAACTGGCGGGCGTGTTCGGACAGCTCGAGCGAGCAAGGGCAGGTCGAGGAATAGACATAGTCGAGATGCATGATCTTCTTCGCCACGCCCTTGGTCTCGACCAGCTCGAGCGCGATGTCGTAGTACTGATAGCCTGTGAGGCCGGACCGCAGCGACCGAACCTTCATCGGGAAGGAAAAGCGCATCTGGATGCGGGCATCGAAACTGTCGAGATCGGCCTTGTAGCCGTAGAGGGCGCACTCGATCACGTCGAAAGAAAAGGTATCCTCGGCGTGCTTGTAAAACGACCGCATGATGCGGGACATGTTGATGCCCTTCTTCTCGGCCTCGAGGCTCACCGTGCCGGTGACCGAGGTTTCGAGCGTCACATCGCCGTTATCGCGCGTATGAAAGCGGACCGGAAGGCGGAAATTCGAGATACCGACGTGTTCGATCTGGCGTTTTGCGCCGCGGATCAGGCTCGCGGGGCCATTTTGCAGATCGGGCATCGAGGCGCGATAGGCCTCGTCTACGACGAAATCCTCAGGGTAAGCACGGGCAAGTGCGGGATAGTTCGAAACCTCCTGACCGGGGATCAGCCGCGAAACCAAGGGATCGAGGGTCGCGACCTCTTCGGGCGACGCAACGCCCGCCCAACGCCGCAGAACAGCGAGCGCCTCTTCGGCTTCGTCACGAGTAGGCTCTCGGTCGAAATCTTTCATCGGGATGTTCATGGATCCCCCCACGGGCAAGTCCTGTCAGGCTTGGTATATGGTCGCGCTGGGCCAGTTTACCAAATTTCACAGATTAATACGCCCAAAACCGACGATTGGATCAAACCTGCGCCAAAGCCTGCAGAACATCGGCCAAGAGATCTGCCGGATCTTCGAGGCCACAAGACAGACGGATCAGGCCCGGCGTGATGCCAAGCAGGTCTTTCTGGGCCTGCGGCAGGCGCTGGTGCGTGGTTGTGGCCGGATGGGTCACGATGGATTTACTGTCGGCGAAGTTGTTGGAAATGGTGAAGATTTCCAATGCGTTGAGGAAGCGGAACGCAGCTTCCTTGCCACCCTTGAGGTCGATCGCCATCACCGTGCCGCCGTTGCCGGCCTGATCCATTGCCAGCTTGTGCTGGGGGTGGCTCTTCAGCCCCGGATAGAGCACGCGGCCGACCGCCGCATGGCCTTCGATCCCTTCGGCAAGGGTCTGCGCGGTGGCCGACTGGGCGCGCACGCGCAGGTCCATCGTGTCGAGCGACTTGAGCATGACCCAAGCGTTGAATGGGCTCATCGCGCCGCCGGTGTGCTTGAGATAGGTCTCGACCGGCCCGCGCACGATCTCGCGTTTGCCGAGGATCACACCACCCAGACAGCGCCCCTGTCCGTCGATATGCTTGGTCGAGGAATAGACGATGAGATCGGCCCCCGCCTCTGCGGCATAGGAAAAGATCGGGGTCGCAAAAACGTTGTCGACCACTAGAAGCGCGCCGTTCGCATGGGCGATATCGGCCACGGCCTTGAGGTCGATCACTTCAAGCGTCGGGTTCGACACGGATTCGCAAAAGACGAGCTTGGTATCGGGGCGAATGGCGGCTTTCCAAGCCTCCAGATCGCGGCCATCGACAAGGGTGATCTCGACGCCAAACCGGCCCAGCACATCCTCGAGGATGTAGAGACACGAGCCGAAAAGAGCCCGCGACGAGACGATGTGATCGCCCGCCTTCACAAGCGCCATCAGCGCACCGTTGACTGCGGCCATGCCTGAGGCGGTGGCAAAACCGGCCTCAACGCCCTCAAGGCTCGCGATCCTGTCTTCAAACATCGCCACGGTCGGGTTGCCGTAGCGGGCATAGATGAACTCGTCCTCGCCAGCTTTGACAAAGCGGGCCTCGGCCTGTTCGGCGCTGTCATAGACAAAGCCTTGGGTCAGGAAGATCGCTTCGCTGACCTCGTTATACTGGCTCCGGCGGATGCCCGCGTGCACGGCGCGGGTGCGTTTCTTCCACTTGTCCATTTCGACCCCTCCGGCCAACAAAAAACCCCGACACCGGACAAGGTATCGGGGCCAAAGCCCGTTTCCTATTTAGCGGAATGTTTAACGTGGCCCGCAATCCGGTTCAAATCGCCACGGCTTGGGGCATACTCCTGCACCGGCCCAAGGTCAAGAAGATCACCGGATCGTGGGGCGGCCGCTCTTGCGATTTGCGGACGATGCGCCATGCTGCAAAAAGCCGATCGAGGAGACCAGAAGATGCCCACGCCGATTGATCTCTATTACTGGGCCACGCCAAACGGCTGGAAGGTGTCGATTGCGCTTGAGGAGATGGGCCTGCCCTACACCATCAAGCTGGTTGATATCGACAACGGCGAACAGAACAACCCCGAGTTTCTGGCACTGGCCCCCAATGCCAAAATCCCGATGATCGTTGACCCCGACGGGCCGGATGGCGCGCCCATTGCCGTCTTTGAAAGCGGCGCGATCCTGCAATACCTCGCCCGCAAAACGGGCCAGTTCTACGGACCGACCGAGCGGGATCGCGTTTCGGTCGATATGTGGGTGATGTGGCAGATGAGCGGGCTAGGCCCCATCGCCGGACAAACCCACCATTTCCTGCGGGCGCTTGGCCGCAAGAACCCGCCGGTTGTCCACGAATACCCAAACGAGCGGTTCACCAAAGAAGTCTCACGCCTCTACAAGGTGCTCGACGAGCAACTGGCTCGCACCCGCTATGTCGCGGGCGATTTCTATTCCATCGCCGATATGTGCATCTGGCCCTGGGCCTCACAATGGATGCGGCAGGGGCAAACGATGCACGACAAGCCCAATATGCGCCGCTGGCTGGTCGAGGTCGGCCACCGCCCCGCCGTCCGCAAGGGGCGCCTTATCGAGGCGCATCGGCGCGGCGAAGATCCCGACGAGATCGCGCATCGTGAAGAGTTGATGGGCGTGAGCGGGACCCACAAGGTTCCCTAGCTATCACCCTTCTTCTCGTCTTCCTCGTCCTTGCGATGGCGCGGGTCGTAATTAACGAGAAGCCCCGACTGCCCGATCAGGAAAACAAAGAGCAGGATGGGCAGGCCGAAGGTCTTGAACGTCACCCACGAACCCGTTTCGAAATTACGCCAGACGTATTCGTTGGCAAGGGCGAGGAAGGCGAAGAACATGGCAAAACGGCGGGTGAGGATCATCCAGCCCTTTTCCTCGAGCGGCATCAGGTCTTCCATCACATAGGCCAGATAGGACTGGCCGCGCATGAGCCCGATCACCAGCATCACGGCAAAGATCAGATAGATCGCCGTAGGCTTCATCTTGAAGAACCGCTCGTCGTTGAGCCAAACTGAAAGACCGCCAAAAACGAGAACCAGAACCATCGTCAAGATCTGCATCCGGCTGAGCTTGCCCGTCAGATACCAGAGCGCGCCGATCGAGGCGAAAAGGACGGGGATGAACATCGCGGTGACGACGATGAACTTGCCGTATTCGCGCCCGCCAATGGTGTAGCTGTCGGCCTTCAGGAAGAAGAAGGCCAGAAAGAACAGGACCACCGGGCCAAGATCGAGGGCCGATTTCAGGCCCGGGCTGATCTTCTTCTCGCTCATACTAACCTCCGGTTTCGACGATGATCGCACCTAAGGCGATCAGCGCCATCAAGACAAGCCTTCTCGGCCCCACACGCTCGCCCATGATGAACCAGCCGATGAGCGCGGCGAAAACGGGCGATGTCTCGCGCAGGACCGCGGCCTCGCCCACTTTGTCGAGCCGCGTCGCCATCATCACGCCGCCGAAGCTGACCCAAGCGATGAGCGCACCGGCGAGGCCCTTCCAGACGAGATCGCGCACCGGCCCGTCGCTGCCGTAGCGGCGATAGCGATAGGCGGCGAGGATCGGGAAATCGAGGGCGGTGATCACGAAGAACCACGCGAGAAAGGTGAAGGGATTGGCCGACTGGCGGATGCCGTAGGCGTCGTAGACCGTATAGACCGCAACAAGGAGGCCCCCCAGAAGCGCCCAGACGAGGCCCATCGCCAAGCCCCGCCGATCAATCGTTTCCTCGCCGAGATTTCTCAGCGCCAGCAAGAGCATAGCGCCAGAAAGACAAGCCACCCCCACCCATTGGGTCGCCGTGAAATGCTCTTGAAAGATCAGCGCTGCGCCAAAGACCGTGACCAAGGGGCCGGTGCCACGGATCACCGGATAGACGACCGTATAGGCCGCCCGCTGATAGGCGAAGGCCACGGTGGCCTTGTAGGTGAAATGGATCACAACTGCGCCCGCGAGGATTAGAAAGGTCTGCGGCGTGGGCCACGGGACGAGGAATAGGGCGACCGGAAGCGTGATCACCACGAGCCAAGCGTCGATGGCGCCACGGATCAGGAAAGGATCATGCCGCCCCTTCTGCAACGCGCCAAAGGCCGCGTGGCAGACGGCCGAAAGAAGCGCGAGAAGCGTTGCAAGCCGCGCGCCCTCGGGCGTTCCGGCGATGGAGACAAGCCATTCCCCCACCCGCAGCCAGCCCTAGGCAAGGCCGACGAGGGCGCGGGCGAAATCCTCGGGGTCGAAGGGGGCAAGATCGTCGATCTGCTCGCCCACGCCGATGGCATGGATCGGCAGGCCGAACTTGTCGGCCAGCGCGACCAGAACGCCGCCCTTGGCGGTGCCGTCGAGTTTGGTCATCACGAGGCCCGAGACATCGGCCAGCTTCTGGAAGGTCTCGACTTGGCTCAAGGCGTTCTGACCGGTGGTCGCATCGAGCACCAGAAGCGTGTTGTGCGGGGCGGAAGGATCTTTCTTGCGGATCACGCGGACGATCTTTGAAAGCTCTTCCATCAGATCCTGCCGGTTCTGCAACCGGCCCGCGGTGTCGATCATGAGAAGATCAGCCCCGTCCTTGGCGGCGCGTTCCATCGCGTCGAACGCAAGGCTTGCGGGATCGGAGCCTTCGGGAGCCGTGAGGACCGGAACGCCTGCACGGTCGCCCCAGACCTGCAACTGCTCGACCGCCGCGGCTCGGAAGGTGTCGCCCGCAGCGATCACCACCTTCTTGCCGGCGGCACGGAACTGGCTGGCGAGCTTGCCGATGGTCGTGGTCTTGCCCGAGCCGTTGACGCCGACCACAAGGACAACCTGCGGTTTGGACGGATAGAGCGGCAGGGGGCGGGCCACAGGCTCCATGATCCGGGTGACTTCAGCGGCGAGCAATCCCTTGATCTCATCGACCGAGAGCTTCTTGCCCAGCCGCCCCTCGGCCATATTGGCCGTGACGCGCAGGGCCGTATCAACGCCCATATCGGCGGTGATCAACAGCTCCTCGAGCTGCTCTAGCATCTCGTCGTCGAGCGTCCGGCGCGGCGCGGCGGGGGCGGTGCGGCCAATTAGGCGGCCGAAGAACCCCGGTTTGGCCGTCGCAGGCGCGGGTTCGGCTGCCGGTGCCGCCGCAGCGACCATAACCGGTATCTCCTGCGGCTCGGGCTCTGGCACAAGCTCTGGCTCAGCGGGAATTTCCGGCTGCGGTTCGGGTTTAGCTTCGGGTTCGATATCCGGCGCAATCTCCGGGATCGGCTCGGGCGCAATCTCGGGCGCAATCTCGGGCAAGGTTTCGGGATTGGGCTCGGGAAGCTCGACCACCGACTCCTCTTCTTCCCCCTCCCCGACAATCGCCTCAAGCCCCTCGTCAATCTTGGACGAGGACTTGAACATCCGATCTTTGAGCTTCTTGAAGAACGACATTCCGATAGGCCTCTCAGGCGTTGTTACCTCCCACCTAATGCCATCAGCCGGAATTTGAAAGACCGACAACGACCTAGAGGATTTGGGCAATTCCGATGCAAAAGAAGAACTGGGCGAGCCAGTAGGTCAGTCAGATCGCAGGCGGTAGCCAGCGGGGCGCCGGGGCTACGCTGATCAAGAAGCGCTCGGTCGCGATTAGGCTGTCGGACAAAACGAAAAGGAGGGCAGCGGCGATAACCGGGCGGGCAAAGGGCTCGGGCACAAAAAGGGAACTGATCGCCATCGCGGCGATGATGCCCACATAGCCAAGGACCGGCCAACGGAGCGGCCCGCTTCTGGGCCAGAGAAGGTGGGCCATAGCCAAAGAGACAGCAGCGACCCCAAGGCTCGCGCCGATCCGCCTTTCAACGGCCAAGGCAGGAGCGCCCCCGAGGCCCAGAAACACCGCCACATAGGCAAGATGCGCCAGCGCAAAAGCAGCAACCCCCGCCAGAAACGCGCGATCTCCATCCCGCGACAGCGCCAAATCCCCCAGCGCACTGAGGCCGAGCGCGAGCGCAAGTAGCGGGACCGGCAACGCCGAAATCGCAAGAAGGGCCACGGCGCCGGTCTTGACCACAGAGCGAAGCGTAGACGGCGCCGCATCGGTAAGAAACAGAAGATAAACCAAGGCAAGCGTGGCCGAAGCGAGGAGCGGCACGATTTGAGACATATCATTCCCCTCACTACGTTTCAGGGATAACAAGACAGCCAAGACCAAGACAGGCAAGAGCGTATGTTTCTCTTCACCTTCGCCACACTCGCGCCCCTACCCCTCCTCCTGATGGCATCCGTCACGGGCGGAATATGGGCGTTTGCGGCCCTCGCCTACATAACCGCCCTTGCCGCCGGCCTTGATGCGCTCGTCGCCCGTGTTTCGCCCTCTGCGATCGGCGAGGAGTTTCCAGCCGCCGATGCGCTTTCTGTCGTGCTCGCGATCGGCCATTTCATCGTCTTGGCCTCGGCAGTTGCAGGGCTTGCAGGCAGCGCCTTGGGATGGGCAGAGAAGGCCGCTCTGTTTCTCTCGGCGGGGATGTTTCTGGGGCAGGTCGGCAATTCCAATGCCCACGAGCTTGTGCACCGCTCGAACCGAAGCCTGCGGCGGCTTGGCCGGCTTGTCTATCGCAGCCATCTTTTCGGCCACCACGGCTCGGCGCATCTTCTGGTTCATCATGTGGCCGTGGCAACGCCTGCCGATCCCAATACGGCGCGGGCCGGTGAATCCTTTTATCGTTTCGCCCCTCGCGCTTGGATCGGTTCCTTCCGCAAGGGCTTTCGCGCCGAAAGCGAACGTCGCGCCCGCCGGGGCGTCGGGTTTTGGCGGCACCCCTATTTTGGCGATCTGGTCGCAACATTGGCACTTGTTCTTGGTGCGCTGGCCTATGGCGGCCCTGCCGCCCTTGCCGCCTTTTTCGCCCTGTCGGCCTATGCGACGGTACAGCTCTTGATGTCGGACTATGTCCAGCACTATGGCCTCGCCCGTGGCATAGAGGAGGATGGCAAGCCCGAACCTGTGGGGCCACAGCACAGCTGGGACAGCCCGCATTGGTTTACCTCGGGTCTGATGCTCAATGCGCCAAGGCATTCCGACCACCACCTGAACCCGCAAAAGCCCTATCCGGCGCTTGAGCTGACCAGCGCCCCTCGCCTGCCCTATTCCCTGCCGGTCATGGCCACGCTGGCCCTGATGCCGCGCCTGTGGCGGCGCGTGATGGATCCGCGCCTTGCCGCCCTAACCCGTTGATTTTGCGCCGATCCGCCCATCGGCGAACTGGATTTCAAGCGCTTTCGCAGCTGCGGCCTCGTCCTTTGTCGTCACCAAGCGCCCATCGCCCCAGACCACAGCATAGCCGCGCTTTAGGGTCGCCTCATATCCAAGTGTCTGCAAAAGCTGATTAAGCGACCGCAGGCGCGCCGCCCGTTCGCTTTCCCGGCGGGTCGCCAGATCGGACAGACGGCGCAAGCCGTGGTCAAGCCGCTCCTGCCCTCGTGCGACCAGCATCTTCAGCTCTCGCGGCCGAAGCCGCGCCGCACGCTCGGCCAGATGGCGACGTTCGCTGTCGATCATCCGCCGCAGAAGGCCGGGGCGCAGGCTTCCGGAAACTTCGCTGAGCTTGAGACGTTTGGCGGCCGTCGCCGCCCGAAGAGCGGCAGGCAGCCGTTCGGCCAGATAATCAAGCTGCTGTCGCGGCGTGGCGAGCAGGTCTTCCTGCCGCGGCAAGGCCCGCGCCAGATCGTTCAGGCGCTGACGGCGGAGCGCCACAGTCTGGGCCACCCCATGCGTGAGCCGCGCCCCCAGCCCCTCGATCTGCGCCAAGAGTTCCGCCCTGACAGGCACCGCCCGCTCGGCCGCCGCCGTCGGCGTGGGTGCGCGATAGTCCGAGGCATAGTCGATCAGCGTCGTATCGGTCTCGTGCCCCACGGCCGAGATGAGCGGTATCTGCGAGGCCGCCGCCGCCCGAACCACGATCTCTTCGTTAAAGCCCCAAAGATCCTCGATCGAGCCGCCGCCCCGCGCCACGATGATGAGATCGGGCCGCGGCAAAGCCCCGCCCGGTGTCAGCCGGTTGAACCCTTCGATGGCCCGCGCCACCTCGGGCGCACAGGCCTGCCCCTGTACCGCCACCGGCCAAACCAAAACCTTGCGCGGAAACCGATCCCGCAACCGGTGCAGGATATCGCGGATCACTGCGCCAGAGGGCGATGTCACAACCCCAATGATTTCAGGAAGATAGGGGATCGGTTTCTTCCGCTCCGGCGCAAAAAGCCCCTCGGCCGCCAAGGCCGCCTTGCGCTTTTCCAGCATCGCCATGAGTGCACCCGCACCCGCCGGCGCCACATCCTCGACGTTCAGCTGATACTTCGATTGCGGCCCATAGGTGGTGATCTTGCCCGTGGCGATCACCTCCATCCCCTCTTCGGGCATATAGCTCAGTCGCGAGGCCTGCCCCTTCCAGCTCACCGCCGCCAGAACGCTGCGATCATCCTTCAGATCGAAATAAAGGTGCCCCGTCCGCGCCAGAACCACCCGGCCCACTTCGCCGCGCACCCGCACATGACCAAACTCGCCCTCCAGCGCCTTCTTGATCGCGCCGCTGATCTCGGAGACCGAAAGTTCGGGCGCATTGCCCGCCGGTTCCGGCCGCTCGTCGAAGAGGTCCATTTCGCACCCTTGTTATCCTTGCCCCCTGACCTTAGAACGCCGCCAAGCAGAGGCCAAGCGGGGGACGCGATGAATATCCTCATCCTGGGAAGCGGCGGGCGGGAACACGCCATCGCCTGGGCCGTGAAGCAAAATCCCAAATGCGACAGGCTGATCGTCGCCCCCGGCAACGCCGGGATTGCCGCCATCGCCGAATGCGCCGATATCGACATTCTCGACGGCGATGCGGTGGCGGTTTTCGCCGAGGAGAACACAGTCGATTTCGTCATCGTCGGCCCCGAAGCCCCCCTCGCGGCGGGTGTAGCCGACCGTTTGCGCGACGCCGGACTTTCAGTTTTCGGACCTTCTGCCGCCGCCGCGCGCCTCGAAGCCTCGAAATCTTTCACAAAAGCGATCTGCGACGCTGCCAAAGCCCCAACCGCCGCCTATGCCCGCTTCACCGAGGCCGAAGGCGCCAAAGCCTATATCAAAGCCCAAGGCGCGCCCATCGTCGTCAAGGCCGATGGCCTCGCCGCGGGCAAAGGCGTCATCGTCGCCATCACCGAAGACGAAGCCCTCGACGCCATCGACGATATGTTCGGCGGCGAATTCGGTGCGGCTGGCGCCGAGGTGGTGATCGAGGAATTCATGGAGGGTGAGGAAGGCTCGCTCTTCGTCCTCGTGGATGGCGAAACGGTTGTCCCGATCGGCAACGCCCAAGACCACAAGCGCGTCGGCGATGGCGATACCGGCCCCAACACCGGCGGCATGGGCGCCTACTCCCCGGCCCCCGTGCTCAACGCCGCCGTCGAGAAACGCGCCCTCGATGAAATCGTCCGCCCGACCATGGCCGAGATGGTCCGCCGCGGGATGCCCTATCAAGGCGTCCTCTATGTCGGCTTGATGATCAAGGACGGCACCCCGCGCCTCGTCGAATACAACGTCCGTTTCGGCGATCCCGAATGCCAGGTCCTGATGATGCGCCTCGGCGCACAGGCGCTCGACCTCATGCAAGCCTGCGCCGAAGGCCGCCTCGCGGAAACCGCGCCCCACTGGGCCGACGACCACGCCATCACCGTCGTCATGGCCGCCAAAGGCTATCCCGGCGCCTACCAGAAGGGCAGCGAAATCAAAAGGCTGGACGCCATCGAAGAAACCTCTTCCCAGATCGTCTTCCATGCCGGCACCAGCGCCCAAAACGGCGCCATCCTCGCCGCCGGCGGCCGTGTCCTTAACGTCACCGCCCGCGGCGCCACGCTCAAAGAAGCCCGCGACCGCGCCTACGCCCTCGTCGATCAGATCGACTGGCCCGAAGGCTTCTGCCGCCGCGACATCGGCTGGCGCGCCCTCTAATTCTTTTGGCCTGAAATACTCCGGGGGAGCGCCCATCGGGCGCGGGGGCAGAGCCCCAAACGAAAAGCCGCGCCCGAAGGCGCGGCTTTTGTTTAACGTTAAACAACCTGATCAGGCCGCGCGGCCCATGAGGACCGAGTCGATCTCTTTCGCCGCCGCCATCTCGTCATTGCCAGCCACAGCCGCGATCTCGCGGGTCAGGCGCTCGAGCGCGGCTTCATAGAGCTGACGCTCCGAATAGCTCTGCTCGCGCTGATCGTCGGCGCGGTGAAGATCGCGCACCACCTCGGCAATCGCAATCAGATCGCCAGAGTTGATCTTCTGCTCATATTCCTGCGCCCGACGCGACCACATGGCCTTTTTGACCTTGGCCTTGCCTTTCAGCGTCTTCATCGCATGGGCCACAACATCGGGCGAGGAAAGACCACGCATCCCGATCTCGAGCGCCTTGTTGGTCGGCACGCGGAGGGTCATCTTGTCTTTCTCGAACGAGATCACAAACAGTTCCAGCTCAAAGCCCGCTACTTCCTGCTTCTCGATCGACACGATCTTGCCAACCCCATGCGCGGGATAGACGACAAACTCGTTGGGGCTGAACTCGGCTCTCTTCTTGGTCATTTCATTCCTTTCAGGGCGCCTGAAGCCACCCGACAAAAGGACCGGCGGGGACGATCGCTTGTCTCCGTCGGGTCTGGACGTCAGGAAATTCAGGTCAGTTTTTCGGCAACATCACGAAGAGTATACCACAAAATTCAATATCTTGAAAGCGCCAGCCTCGGCTTCGCTGCAGGCGCGAAAACCTCTGTGAACATTGGGCTTCTTCGATCCCGAGGGAGCCCGAATCACCGATGGCAACCAGAGCGATCTCAGCCGCCCTGCCCGGGCTTTTCCGAGAAGAGATCAATCTTGCCCGGCTTGCCGTCCATCTCTTCTGCATTGGGAAGCGGATCTTTGCGGGTGATGATCACAGGCCACATTTCCGCGTATTTGCGGTTGAACTCGACCCATTTCTCCATGTCCGGCTCGGTATCGGGGCGGATCGCGTCGGCGGGGCACTCGGGCTCGCAAACGCCGCAGTCGATGCATTCGTCGGGATGGATCACCAGCATGTTCTCGCCTTCGTAAAAACAATCCACCGGGCATACCTCGACACAGTCGGTGTATTTGCAGGCGATGCAGGCGTCGTTGACGATATAGGTCATGGGATCGGGTCCAATTCGGCTGTCGCGCGACTAGCTAGGCCAAGAGCGGCCCTCATTCAAGATCGAAAGGGTGCCGGGCGGGATCAAATGCCGCGGCGTTTTCCCGATCCTTGCGGTTTGGCCGCCCCTTCCCCTCGTATCCGGGATTTGTCATCGGCCGCGGCTCTGGCTCGGGCGAAAGATCCTCATAGAGGCTTTGCGCCTCGGGAGCGGGCCCGCGCCTCTCGCCACAGGTGAGGATCTTGACCACTTTCACCTCGCCCTCTTTGACGAAGGTCAAAACCATGCCGGGGCTCACCGCCCGCGAGGTCTTGCTCACGGGTGTGCCGTCAACCCGAACCTTGCCGCCGCTCACCACCGAGGCCGCCAGCGTGCGCGTCTTGAAGAAACGCGCATGCCAGAGCCATTTGTCGATGCGGATGGAGGGCCGGGATTCGTCTGTCACTTGGTCTTGAAACCAGCCAATGCCGCGGCGAAGGGATTGTCGGGGTCGATCTTCTTCTCGCGCTGGGGCCGCGCCTCAAAGGCCTTGGGCTTTTTGCCGCCTTCGGGCTTCTTGCCCTTGTGGCGATCCTTCTTGCCGCCCTTGCCGCGCGCGCGCGCGCTGCCCTCGGCAGGCTTACCCCCTTCGCGGCGTTTCTCGCGCTGCGGACGGGCGGGGCGTTCCGGCCGTGCGGCACGGCCACCCCAAGTGAAAGTGAAGAACACCTCGACCTCGGGCGCGGCTTCTGCCTCGGGCGCCGCTTCCACGGGTTCAGCGCCTTCAGCAGGCGCCTCGACAACCGGCTTGGCCTTGGGCCGCTCGCCGCGCTCGGCCTTGTAGCCAAGGCCCTGCATCAGATCAGAAAATTGATCCAGCGTCATGCCTGTGATCGACAGCATATCGGGATTGGCTTCAAAGCCGCCCTTGCTGTCCTTGTCGCGCAGCATATCGGCGAGGCGCTCGAGCATATCGATGCGGATCGCCCGAGCACCAGCGGCGCGGTAGCCCGCCATCGCATAGGTGCCCGGCACGAGGCCATCGACGGTCGGAACCGTCACAAGGCCCGGCGGCGGCGCCTCGGGGAACTCGGCCAAGCCTTTGGCAAGGCTCCACAAAACAAGGCGCAGGCGGGTCGGCGCGGGCTTGAGGAGAAGCGGCATGAAAATGGTGAACTGGCCAAAGCGGATGCCATGTTTGCGCAGCGCACCGCGGGCCTCCTGATCGAGCGCCTTCACGTCCTCGGCCACCTCGCCGCGCGGGACGATGCCAAAGCCTTCGCCCAGACGGAAGGCAAAGCCCTTGGCCATGCCGCTCAGCGCCTCGTCGCGCTGCATGGCGATCATCGGCTCGAAGAGGGCCGCGACCTTGCGGTCAATGAAATGCTGCAAGCGGCGCTGGACCTTCTGGGCGACATCCTCGCCCGCCTCGTCATCGACGAAAGCGACGGCAACGGGCTTGAGCGCGTCCGCACCGGCGGTCAGCTTGCCTACCGCCTCGGTGCCCCACATCAGGCCGCCCTGTTCGGTGAAATCAATCTCGGTATCGGGCGCGTTATAGAAACGGTCCGCGCGCAGGTGGAAATGCGGCGCCAACGCCTGAGCGCTTGCCTGCCGGAGGGTTTTGGCCTCGTCGGGGCTTCCGGCCTTGTCCATCCGGAAGCGGAACCCTTCAAGACGACCGACGAACTCGCCGTCAACCGTCACTTCACCCTTGTCGTTCACGTCGGCCACAAGGCCCTCCTTCTGCTTGAGCCGGCGAAGGAGAACACTCGTCCGCCGGTCCACAAATCTTTGGGTCAGCGCGGCATGAAGCGCGTCTGACAGTCGGTCTTCTACAGCGCGGGTTTCCTCGCGCCAATGGCTTTCGTCGGCCAGCCAGCCTCGCCGCTGGGCCACATAGGTCCACGTCCGCACATAGGCCAGACGCTTGGAGAGGGTGTCAATGTCGCCATCTGTCCTGTCAATCCTGCGGACCTGTCTGGCAAACCAATCCTGCGGAACGTGGCCATATTGATGCAGGAAATTGTAGATCTCGCGCAGAAGCGCCGCGTGTTCGCCCCGGCTGATACCGCGGAAATCGGGAATCCGGCAGACATCCCAAAGGAGTTCGATCGATTTGCCGTCGCTGGCGCGGGCATAGACCTCGGCATCGGCGGCGAGCGTGCGAAGCGCGGCCAGATCGTCGGATTCGCGCACGCGGGTGAGCCAGCCGTTGTCGGTTTTGGCCTCAAGGCTTTGCAAGAGCCGCCCGACCGAGCCGAATTGCAGCGCCGAATTGCGCCACTGGAGCTTTTTGACGGGGGTGAACCGGTGGTTCTCGATGGCTTCGATCACGTCTGCGTCAAGCTCGGGCGCCTCGCCGGTGACGCCAAAGGTGCCGTGGCTCATGTGTCGCCCCGCGCGGCCGGCAATCTGGGCCAGCTCGTCAGGTGCAAGCGGGCGCATCCGGTGGCCGTCGAACTTGGTCAGGGAGGAAAAGGCCACGTGCGTGACGTCGAGATTGAGGCCCATGCCGATGGCATCGGTGGCGACGAGGAAATCCACATCGCCGTTTTGATACATGGCGACCTGCGCGTTGCGCGTTCGGGGACTGAGAGCCCCCATAACCACCGCCGCGCCGCCCTTGGTGCGCCTTAGGAGCTCGGCAATCGCATAGACATTTTCAACAGAAAACCCGACAATTGCGGTTCTTCCGGGCATCCGGCTTATCTTTTTCGAACCTGCATAGGTCAAAGTCGAAAATCGCTCGCGATGCAGGAATTGCACCCCCGGCACCAGCGCCGAAATCGCGCTGCGCATGGTTTCCGAGCCCATGAAAAGGGTCTCGTGCAGGCCACGGGCGTGCAAAAGGCGGTCGGTGAAAACATGGCCGCGCTCAGGATCGGCGCAAAGCTGGATCTCGTCGACCGCGAGAAAATCGCAGCCCATCCCCTGCGGCATCGCCTCGACCGTGCAGACCCAATATTGCACCCGATCCGGCACGATCCGCTCTTCGCCCGTCACCAGCGCAACAACAGACGGCCCGCGCAGCGCTACGATCCGGTCATAGACCTCGCGCGCCAAAAGCCGCAGCGGCAGGCCGATGATCCCGGTCCGGTGTG
The DNA here is from genome assembly GCA_009920775.1 of Paracoccaceae bacterium. Lineage (GTDB taxonomy): Bacteria > Pseudomonadota > Alphaproteobacteria > Rhodobacterales > Rhodobacteraceae > RFZI01. The sequence continues at coordinate 21,418 of RFZI01000016.1, forward strand.
CGAGCATCCGCTCGATGGCGTAATGGGTCTTGCCGGTATTGGTCGGCCCCAGAACGGCAATTATCCGGGAAGGCGTGAGCATTTGTGGCCCAAGGTTGAAGGTGGCAGCGGCGCATTGGCCTCTCGAAGTCATTTAGGGACGAGGCGGAAAGGTCAAGGACCGCGACCTCATTTCCGGGGAATTGCCTTCAAACGCCGAAGAATGTCGGAAATTTCCAATAATCCGCACGGTTTCCGCCACGGCAAATTTGAATCGATGATACGGTTTCGCCATATTTGGGGTGCAACCTCGTGGCGCCGGGTGACGGCCCCGTTTCCCATTGAAAGGATACCCAATGAGCGCGACCCTAGACGAAGCCGTAAAAGCCCTTAACGAACGCCTCGGAGGCGCAGGCTTCGACGGCTCGGCCAAGTTCGATATCGAAGGTGAAGGCGCGATCGTGATCGACGGTTCGGGCGCCCACATCAGCGACGATGACACCGACGTGACCCTCAGCGCCTCGGTCGATACCTTCCGCGCGATCCTTGAAGGCGAGCAGAACGCCACCGCCGCCTTCATGATGGGCAAATTGCGCGTCGAAGGTGATATGGGCATGGCAATGAAGCTGGCTGGCGTCCTTGCATGACCTATGAGGCGGCGCCACTCTTTGAGGACGTCGCCGAAGCGCCCGAGGGCGGCAAAGCCAACTGGTGCGTTGCCGCCGACGGCGTCAAGATCCGGGCGGCCCGTTGGGCCACAGGCGGAGATCGTGGCACGATCTTCGTCTTTCCGGGACGAACCGAATATATCGAGAAATACGGGCGAACGGTCTATGAACTGCGCAAAGCCGGATTTGCCGCTTTGGTGGTCGACTGGCGGGGCCAAGGCCTTGCCCAGCGCGTCTGCAAAGATCCGGCGGTCGGGCATATTCGCCACTTCTCCGACTACCAGCTCGATGTCGTGGCATTGATCGCCTATGCACGCAGCCAAAATCTGCCAAAGCCGTGGTTCCTGCTCGCGCATTCGATGGGGGGCTGTATCGGCCTCCGGACAATCATCGCCGCCGCACCCTTCAACGCCGCCGCCTTCTCGGCGCCGATGTGGCGCATTCAGATGTCGCGATCTTCGGCGATCATGGCCCCCTTCGCGGCCAAGATTTCGACCCTGCTGGGCCGTCACGAATCCATCGCCCCCACCCAGTCACGGGTGACTTTTGTCGCTCGCAGCCATTTCGCCGGCAACGACCTTACGAGCGACCGCGAAATGTTTGCTTACTTGCGCCGACAGCACGAAGCGCACCCCGAATTAACGCTCGGCGGGCCAAGCATTGGGTGGTTTCTTGAGGCGGATCGCGAAAACGAAGCGATAGATCACCTCCCTTCGCCCGATCTCCCTGCAATTGCCTTTCTCGGAAGCGACGAGCGCATCGTTGATCCAGAGCGGATCAAATCTCGAATGTCCCGTTGGCCGAACGGTGAGTTGGTTCACATCCCAAATGGCCGCCACGAGTTGCTGATCGAGCTGCCCCATATCCGCGAGATGGTGCTGCAACGGTCGCTCGCTCTCTTTTCTGCCAACGCCTAAAGCGCCTTCCGGCCTTTTCCTTATTGCAAGGCACGATTATGTTCCTGCAAACATTGTTGAAAGGTTCCCCCCATGAAAGATCGCAGCCCGGTTTTCGACGCCAACGCCGCCGGTAGAAATTCGCTTGGGCCGCTGCCCGAATGGAACCTCGACGACCTTTACACCGGCGAGAAAGCGGCCGAGCTGCAAAAGGATATGGATTGGCTCGAGACCGCCTGCGCCGACTTCGCCGCGTCCTATGAGGGCAAGATGGCGGGGCTAGATGCCGCTGGCCTTTTGGAAGCGGTCAAGCGCTATGAGGCGATCGACGTGGCCGCCGGGCGCGTCATGTCCTTCGCGGGCCTGCGCTATTATCAGGAAACCACCAACGCCTCGCGGGCCAAGTTCATGTCCGACTGTCAGGACAAGATCACAACCTTCACAACGCCGCTGGTATTCTGGAGCCTCGAGTTCAACCGGCTCGACGATGCCCACCTCGAAGGGCTCTATGCCGCCAATGCCGATCTCGCCCGCTATCGCCCCGTGATGGACAGGATGCGGGCCATGAAGCCCTATCAACTCTCTGACGAGCTTGAGAAATTTCTGCACGATCAATCGACCGTCGGCGCCTCGGCCTGGAACAAGCTCTTCGACGAAACCCTCGCCGGCCTCGAATTTGATCTCGAAGGCGAGAAGGTCGGGATCGAGACGCTCCTGAACCAGCTGACCGAGCAAAAGCGCGACAAGCGCGAGGCCGCCGCGCTTGAGCTTGCGCGCATCTTCGAGGAAAACCTCAAGATTTTCGCCCGCGTCCACAACACGCTCGCCAAGGAAAAGGAAATCGAGGATCGCTGGCGCGGCTTCCCCACGGCCCAGACCGCGCGGCACCTGTCGAACCATGTCGAGCCCGAGGTGGTCGAGGCGCTGCGCAACGCGGTCGTCGCCGCCTATCCGCGCCTGTCGCACCGCTACTATCGGCTCAAGGCCAAATGGCTTGGCCTCGACAAGCTTCAGGTCTGGGACCGCAACGCGCCCCTACCGATGGAGACCGACCGGATCGTTGCCTGGGACGAGGCGCGCCAGATCGTGACCGACGCCTATGCCGCCTTCGATCCCGAGCTTGCCAAACTTACCGAGCCCTTCTTCGACAAGGGCTGGATCGACGCGGCCGTGAAGCCCGGCAAGGCCCCCGGCGCCTTTGCGCACCCGACTGTCACGACCGTGCACCCCTATGTGATGCTCAACTACCTCGGCAAACCGCGCGATGTGATGACGCTGGCGCACGAGCTGGGCCACGGCGTTCATCAGGTCTTGGCGGCCGGTCAGGGCGAACTTCTGTCCTCGACGCCGCTAACGCTGGCCGAAACCGCTTCGGTCTTTGGCGAGATGCTGACCTTCCGCAAACTCCTCGCCGGCGCGAAAGACAAGATGGAGCGCAAGGTGCTCCTCGCCGGCAAGGTCGAGGACATGATCAACACGGTCGTGCGCCAGATCGCCTTTTACGATTTCGAATGCAAACTCCACGCCGCCCGCCGCGAGGGCGAACTGACGCCAGACGATATCAACGCGCTCTGGATGTCGGTTCAGGCGGAATCGCTAGGCGATGCCTTCGAATTCTTCGAGGGCTACAAGACCTACTGGGCCTATATCCCGCACTTCGTGCATTCGCCCTTCTACGTCTATGCCTATGCCTTCGGTGATGGCCTCGTGAACGCGCTCTATGCCGTCTATGAAGAGGGCGATGCCTCGTTCCAAGGGAAATACTTCGAGATGCTCCGCGCGGGTGGATCGAAGCACCACAAAGACCTGCTCGCGCCCTTCGGCCTCGACGCCTCGGATCCGGCCTTCTGGGACAAGGGCCTTTCGATGATCGAAGGTCTGATCGACGAGCTTGAGGCGCTGGAAGGCTGAGCGGCTATTTCAGCTGGCTGTCCTTTGAGCCGCGCCGGTTGATCCCGCCGCGGCTTTGAGGGCGGCCATCGCGCTCTTTCTGGCAATCAATGCACAGCTTGACGCCCGGGATCGCCTCGCGCCGCGCCTGCGGGATCTCTTCCTCGCATTCGGCGCAATGGGTCAGGCTCTCGCCCTTCGGGCCCTTGCGGGCCTTCATGCGAGCAAGCTCATCGGCGATCGAAGCCTCGATCTGCTCGTTCACCGCCCCGTCCTGCGCCCAGCCGCCGGCCATAGATTAGTCGAGATCCGTCCAGGGCCAGGGGCGGGTCTGGCTCGCGCCGGTTTGATAGCGCACCGCCTTGGCAATCCACAGCGCCAGCGCCGTGCCAAATTCGGCCAGCCGCGGATTGGGCCGCCCGCTGTTGAACAGCATGATGACGAATTGCACGACCACGAGCAGAGCAAATACCGTATCCGACAGGCCCAGCAAGATCCCGATCAAGATCATCGAGACAAGCCGCGACAGCATATTCTTCTCCACAACCGGCAGCCCGCTTTCATCAATGGTAACCGGCTCGGTTCCGTTCGGATCAGGTATCGGCATTTTGTCCCCCAATTTTTGATCGGCCTGACGAAGCAGACACTCAAAATTCAAATAGGCTTCCGCTGGCGGCGCTCAGACGGTCGCCAGCATTCCCTTTTCCTTCGCAAGCTCCTGCATCCGCTCTTGAAGCTTCTCAAAAGCCCGCACCTCGATCTGGCGGATCCGCTCGCGGCTCACATCGTATTGCGCCGACAGATCCTCGAGCGTGATCGTCTCGTCCTGAAGGCGGCGCTGGATCAGGATATCACGTTCCCGCTCATTGAGAACCTTCATCGCCTCGACCAAAAGCTCGCGCCGTGATTCAAGCTCGTTGCGTGCTTCATAAGCGCCCGCCTGATCAGCATCCTCATCCTCGAGCCAATCCTGCCACTGGGTGACGCTGTCGCTGTCGCTACCGCCGCCCACCATCGCGTTGAGCGAGGCATCGCCGCCCGACAGCCGCCGGTTCATCGAAACGACCTCATCCTCTGTCACGCCAAGATCATGGGCAATCTGCGCCACGTTCTCGGGTAGAAGATCACCCTCCTCAAGCGCACCAATCCGCGCCTTGGCCTTGCGCAGATTAAAGAACAGCTTCTTCTGCGCGCTGGTGGTGCCCAGCTTCACAAGGCTCCACGACCGCAGGATATATTCCTGGATCGAAGCGCGGATCCACCACATGGCATAGGTCGCAAGGCGAAAGCCCTTCTCGGGATCAAACCGCTTGACCGCCTGCATCAAGCCCACATTCGCCTCGGAGATCACCTCCGCCTGCGGCAAGCCATAGCCGCGATAGCCCATGGCGATCTTCGCCGCGAGCCGCAGATGGCTCGTCACCAGACGATGCGCGGCCCCACTGTCCTCATGGTCGACCCAGCGCTTGGCCAGCATGTATTCCTCTTCCGGCTCCAGCATCGGAAACTTGCGAATCTCCTGCAGATACCGGTTCAGCCCTTGTTCCGGCGATGGGGCCGGAAGATTGGCATAGGAACTCATCGAACACTCCCAATGTTTATACTCTTAACATCGATCTAGGCGCGCCGTGATCCGATTCAAGGGGCGCTAGGGCAAAATCCTTGCCAAAATATGTACCCAGTCTGCCCCAAAAGCGAGGCCCGAACCCCTAGCCTCGCAAAATTGCGAAAATTGTTTCAGGCTTCTTTTGGCCGAAAATACTCCGGGGTGAATGGCCGCAGGCCAGAGGGGCAGAGCCCCTAAACCGCCGGAACCTCGCCACCCAGCGCCACCAGAAGATCGGCCAAATCCTGCGGCAAGGGCGCCGCAAAGCGCAGTTCCTCGCCCGTGACCGGATGCACAAACCCCAATGTCGCGGCATGCAGCGCCTGCCGCGAAAAGGCGAGCGCCGCTTCCTGCGCGACCTCCCCGACAGCCTTGGCATTCAGCTTGCGCCGCCCGCCATAGACCGGATCGCCGATCAGCGCATGTCCCACATGGGCCATATGCACGCGGATCTGGTGCGTCCGCCCGGTCTCGAGCCAGCATTCAATGAGCGCCGCTACCGGCGGCTCGCCCAGCGCCTCAACAATCCGCGCCCGCGTCACCGCGTGCCGCCCGCCGTGAAAGCTCACCGCCTGTTTCTGCCTGTCGGTCTTGTGACGCCCCAGATGGGTCTGGATCTTCAGGATATTCCCCGGCTCGAAACTCGTCCCCTTCACGCCGTGCAGACGCGGGTCGTTCTGGTCCGGCACGCCATAGCAGATCGCCAGATAATGCCGCTCGACGGTGTGCTTCTCGAATTGAGCAGCAAGCCCGTGATGCGCCCGATCGCTCTTGGCGGCCACCAAAAGCCCGCTCGTCTCCTTGTCGATCCGGTGCACAATCCCCGGCCGCTTCTCACCGCCCACGCCCGACAGGCTCTCACCGCAATGATGGATCAGCGCATTCACGAGTGTCCCCCCCGGCGATCCGGGCGCGGGATGGACAACCATGCCCGCAGGCTTGTTGACGACGATCAGATCGTCATCCTCGTATAGCACCTCGAGCGGAATCTCTTCGGCGCCGATATGGCTCTCGTCCGCCTCTTCAACACGGATCTCGATCTCGTCGCCCTCACTGGTCCGAAACCGCGGGTTGGTAATCGTCGCACCATTGACCGCAACCGCCCCCTCCTCGATCAGCTTGCCTAAGCGAGACCGCGACAGCGCCGCCTCGTCTGGCACATCGCGCGAAAGCGCCTTATCAAGGCGGGCAGGCGGATCCTCTTCGATCCGGAACGAGACAACGGACACGGCCATATGGAAACCTCTTCCGACAACGGCAGCCTGCCGCCGCAACTGATCTTTCTCAAGCGCCTCGTCACAGCGCTCGGGGTTGTGATGATTGCGGGGTTCCTAGTGCTTATCGCCGCCCTTGTCATCCGCCTGAATGCCGATCCCCTGCCGCTTCCCGATCGGATCACTCTGCCCGAGGGCGTCACGGCCACCGCCTTCACCCAAGGCACCGATTGGTTCGCGGTCGTCACCTCCGACAATCGCATCCTGATCTACGACCGCACCACAAGCGCACTCCGGCAGGAAGTCTCGATCGACTAGCGGCGCACGACGGCTGCGGTCCATTCGCTCAGGAATCGCTGCCGCTTCAAGGGATCGACAAACACCAAAAGCCCCGGATCAAGCCGGATCGGCCGCCGATGCCCTGCCGAGGCCAAGGTGGCCGCATCGATCCGCGGCAAACCGGCCTTTTCGTCGATCAAGGTCTGTCCTTCGGCAGACAAAAGAAAATCGAGAAAGGCCGCTCCCAATTCGGGGCGCTCCGCCTCGCGCGGGATCAGCGCCGTGCGCAAAAGCACATTGGTGAAATCTTCAAGCTCGATCAACGCGGCATCCGGATCACCAGCCAGCTGCGCCGCCGCATAGGAACCAAGGACATTATAGGCCAAGGCAAGGCGCCCCGCCTGAACATCCGCGATCATCGCGCCCGATCCGTCGTAGAGGCGCGGCGACAGGCCGCCCATCACTTCCGAAAGCCGCCAGAACGTGTCCGACTGCCGGGCATCCTGAGTGGCGAAGAGATAGCCCGCGCCCGACCGGTTGGGATCGTAGGTGCCTATGCGCCCTTCGAAGCGCTCCGGGTTGGCCCGCAAGAGGTCGATCAGATCCGCCCGTGTCTGTGGCAGACGAAGGCCATCAAAGGCCGGGCGAGAGAGGATCAGAACCACCGGCTCCTGCGCGAAGGCAAAGAGCTGATCCCGCCACCGCGCCCATG
>RFZI01000151.1 GCA_009920775.1 Paracoccaceae bacterium
TACCCACCGACGGTAGCGGCGACATTCGCATCCTACATGCGAACGCAGCCGCCGCGGCCCTGTTCGGGTATGCCTCTGGTCGGCTTATGCCGCAGGAGTTCGACATCCACCGCTTCCACGGCTGGGTGCTCGACAGGCTGAAGGACGGCTGAAATGACCAAGCTCCCCTACCCGACCCTGCCCATCCCCAACCGCTGGGATCGCCGCGGCCTTCCGGGCTGGACCTATCATTCGCCCGAGCTGTTCGAGCTCGAACGCAGCGAGCTGTTCCTCACCCACTGGCAGATCGTCGGGCATGAGAGCGACATCCCCGCCCCCGGCGACTGGCTGACCTTCGATATGCTCGGAGAAAGAGCGCTGATCATGCGCGGCCGCGACGGGATTGTGCGGGCTTTTCACAACCTCTGCCGCCATCGCGGCGCGCGGGTGGTCGACGGGGCGCAGGGGCACTGCAAAGGCGCGCTCGTTTGTCCGTTTCATGGCTGGGTCTATAACCTCGACGGGAGCCTGCGAGGGCCATCCCGCCCCGAGAGCTTTGATGACGACATGGATCGCTCGAAGTTTGGCCTCAAACCCATTGAATTGCAGAGCTTTCACGGGTTCCTTCTGATCCGCTTCAAACCGGGGCCACAGCCCGATCTGGCCGAGCTTTTCGCCCCCTATGACGCCGATTTCGCCGCCTATCGGGCAGATGAAATCCTGCCTGCGTCGGGCTGGAGCGGCGCCACCGAACTGTCGGTGAATTGGAAATCGGTCCGCGACGTGGATAACGAAGGCTATCACGTCGCCATGGCCCACCCCGCGCTTCAGGATCTCTACGGCCGCACCTATCGCGACCTGCAACTCGCGGGCGGCCTCAGCATCTCGCACGGGGAATTTGGCGATGTGCCTGCCCGCCGCTGGTCGGTGAAGGAATACCTCAAGCACCATGAGCCGCAGAACTGGCTGCCGCCGCATCTCAAAAACAGCTGGACCTATTACGGCCTCTTCCCGAATGCCGTCTTCGCCTTTACGCCAGAGGCGATCCAATACTATCAGGAGATCCCGCTCGATACCGGCACCACGGCCCTTACCGGCCGCACATACCGCCGCCCCGACGAGACCCGCCGGATGCGGATCGCGCGTTATCTGGCTTATCGGATCGACCGCGAGACCTCGGAAGAGGATCAGCAGTTGTCGATCTGGTCGAACGAGTCGATGGCGTCCGACGCCTTCGACGCCTTTCACCTCTCCGACCTCGAATACGGGGTCCGCTGCCATCACGACGGGCTGCGCGAGGTTTTGCCGGTGATGACGCTGCAAGAGGCGCCGCCCGAAGGATCGATCGCGGCCGAAAATGGCCGTCTTAGGGATGACATGCCGAAATGACCCGCGAGCCTGCCAGTTTGATCTTGGCCCGACAGAATCTTCTGACACCTCTCGGGCTTTTGGGGTCGGGCCGGCAACGCTATGCCGCCGCGATGACCCTGTTCGAGGCAGGACAGATCAGCGATGAAGCGCTTGAAATATATAGGGTTTGTTCGCCTTTGGACCATGAAGACCCTGCCCCGCTTTTGGCTAGGGCGGGGCTGCCTCTGCCTGCCGAACCCGCCGGCGGAGATCTTGCAAGGGGTCTCAGGCTCAAGACATTGCTAGCCGAATGTGACCGGTATCTCGCGGGCCTTACCGGCCCCGGCATTGCCGAAGTCCGCGCCGGCCTTGCTCCTGCCCTTGCGGCGGAAGGCGCCCCTCTTCCGCGGCCGGTCGGTGGCGCGAACGCAGTTGTCTCGGCCCATCTCGCTTCGGCGCTGGCGTCGCTCGAAGCCACCCATCCCGAACTGGCCACTGCCATCGCCGCCTCGACCGGCGATCTGGAATGGATCACCTATGGCGAATACCCGCCCGACGAAATCGGCGCTGATTTCCTGAAGGGCCACGCCTATACCGAGATGGTCGGCCCCGAAGCACCGGTCTTTGCCCCGGACTATGATCTCGGCCTCTTCCTCATCGCCCCCGATGTCCTCTATCGCGACCACCATCATCCGGCGCCCGAGCTTTATGCTCCGCTCACAGGCCCACATGGATGGCGCTTTGGCCCGGACGACCCGTTGAAAATCAAGCCGGCCCACGATCCGGTCTGGAATCCGCCCGACAGACCCCACATGACCAAGGTCGGGCCGCTCCCGTTTCTCTGCATTTTCGGCTGGACCAAGGATGTTCGCCTGCCCGCGAGTGTGATTCCGGCGACCGACTGGCGGGAGCTGGAAAGGCTGAGGATCCCCGCCGCCTGAATGGACCGCTCGGGGCAACGCCAGCCCACAGCGCACAACTTCGCGTCATGGCGCCGGAAAGCAGCGCAAAATCGCACATTTTGGCCGGTAAACGCGCATATTTGCTAGGAAATTCAGTCGAAAAATGTTCAACTTAGGCACCAGTTTGCTTGAAATCTGCCGGACCGGTTTTTGAAACCGAGATGGCTTGGGAAACCAATAATAACAGGGAGACTTTTCATGAAACTCAAACTTGCAACAACCCTTCTGCTTGGCACATCGCTTGCGGGCATGGCCAATGCGGATGGTTCCGATCTCGTCGTGTTCGACTGGGCCGGCTACGACGATCCGGGCTTTTATCAATCCTATGTCGATGCCCACGGCTCCGACCCGTCATTCTCGTTCTTCACAGACGAGGAAGAGGCGTTCCAGAAGATGCGCGCGGGCTTCAAGGTCGATGCCGGCCACCCCTGCTCGCAGTCAGTTCCGAAGTGGATGGAAGCGGGCCTTCTCGAGCCGGTCGATCCCTCGCGTATTCCCGAATGGGCCAACCTCGAGCCGGGCTTCCGCGATATCGAAGCCTATTGGAAGGACGGCAAGCCCTACTTCATCCCGATGGATTGGGGCAACACCGCGGTGACCTACAACACAGAGCTTCTTTCGGAAGAGGACGCATCGACCCTGCAATCCTTTGCCGATCCCAAGCACGCCGGCCGCGTGTCGATCCCCGACAACCTCGACGATGCCTATGCCCTCGCCTTCCTCGCCATCGGCGTGAAGGACTGGACACAGGCCACCGACGAACAGTTTGCCGCGGCGTCCGACTTCCTGCGTCAGGTGCACCAGAACCTCCGCGCCTATTGGACGGACGGCGCCTCGCTGGCGCAAATGATGCAGTCGGGCGAAGTCTATCTCGCCTGGGCCTGGAACGAAACCTTCGCGACGATGAGCGCCGAAGGCTATCCGATCGTCATGAAGCGCGACACTCAGGAAGGCTCGTCGAGCTGGGTCTGCGGCTATGTGAAGATGGCCGATCACCCGGCTTCGGATGATCTCTTCTACGACTTCGTCAACGCATGGCTCGAGCCGGCTTCGGCGGAATACATCGTATCGGCTTGGGGCTACGGCCACTCGAACGCCGCCGCGATGGCGAATATCGCTGAAGAAGATCTGGCCGCCGTCGGCCTTGAATCGAGCGATGCGCTCCGCGAAGGCACCCTGTGGCAGGCTCCGGTCAGCCCGCGCCTGCGCGAGATGATGATCGCCGAGTTCGAGAAGATCAAAGCCGGCTTCTGATCCGGTAGAAACAACAGAAGGGCCGCCCGCATCGCCGGGCGGCCTTTTTCTTTTGGTCAATAAAAAAGCGGGGAGGAACTCCCCGCTTTTGTCGTCCCGCTAGCTGGAGATCTAGCGGAAGACGACGATCGATTCAGGCGAAAAGCTCACACGGGTCTTGCTGCCCGGCTCAAGAACAGCGCGGCCGGCAGTGTTCCGCATGGAGATTGTCACCGGCTCGTCCTTGCCCGGCAGGCTGACCAGATAATAGGTCATGTCGCCATAGTATTCTGACTCTGCGATTTCCGCGTCGAT
>RFZI01000152.1 GCA_009920775.1 Paracoccaceae bacterium
CTTGACGATTCGCCAATCCGACGACCCAACGCTTCCCAGACCGCCAAAATCTTTTGCGGCCCGGTCAGCTTTGCCCGATTTACGGCAAACCACCATGAATGAGGGGGTTTTATTCGCCAGCGCTTGCATTCTCCTGCTGGGCGTGGCCCCATGCCGGTTGGCTCTAATGAAGATAAATGTTGCCAAACGCCCAACGTTTGATCAAATTTATCCGCAATAAGACCAAGTTCAAAACTGGGAGACCAAACCATGAAGAAGACCTGGCTGCTTAGTGCAGCAATTGTCGCCCTTGTGGCGAGCGCCGCCACGGCCGACGAAGTCCGTGTATACAATTGGTCGGACTATATCGACGAAGAGCTTCTGACGAAGTTCGAAGAAGAAACCGGCCTCGACCTGATCTACGACGTCTTCGATTCGAACGAAGTCCTCGAGACCAAGATGCTGGCCGGTGGCTCGGGCTACGACGTCGTCGTTCCCTCGGGCACCTTCCTGCAGCGCCAGATCGCTGCCGGTGCCTTCCAGAAGCTCGACTACTCTAAGCTGTCGAACGCGGGCAACCTCTGGGATGTCATCAAGGACCGCACCGCTCAGTACGACCCCGGCAACGAATACGCCATCAACTATATGTGGGGCACCACCGGTATCGGTGTGAACGTTGGTAAGGTTCAGGAAGTCCTCGGCGCTGACGCTCCGATCGACAGCCTCGCGCTGATCTTTGATCCGGCCAACATGGAAAAGCTCGCCTCCTGCGGCGTGCAACTGCTTGACGCTCCGACCGAGATCATCCCGGCCGCGCTCAAGTATATCGGCGAAGACCCGGCCAGCCTTGATCCCGACGTGATCGCCAAGGCCGAGCCCGTGCTGATGGCCATTCGCCCCTACGTTCAGAAGTTCCACTCGTCCGAATACATCAACGCCCTCGCCAACGGCGAGATCTGCGTGGCCTTCGGCTGGTCGGGCGACATCCTGCAATCGCGTGACCGCGCTTGGGAAGCCGACAACGGCAACGAAATCGCCTACAACGCTCCGGCGGAAGGCGCTCTGATGTGGTTCGACATGATGGCCATTCCGGTCGATGCTCCGAACCCGGACGGCGCCCACCAGTTCCTGAACTTCATCATGGATGCTCAGAACATGGCCGCGGCTTCGAACTACGTCTACTACGCCAACGGCAACTCGGCCTCGCAAGAGTTCCTCGTGGAAGACGTGATCGGCGATACCGCGATCTATCCGGATGAAGCCACTCTGGAAAACCTCTACACCACGATGCCCTACGACGCCGCTGTTCAGCGTGTCGTCACCCGGCTCTGGACCCGCGTCAAGTCGGGCACGTAAGAGACCTAGACGATATCGCCCCGCGCCGGATCCCGGCGCGGGGTTTTTCTGTGATACGAGGATATTATGGCGCAGCCATCCAAGACCCCTGTCGTGTTCGCCCCTTGGGAAGACGAAACCCAGAAGCCGATCATTCAATTCAAGAATGTGACCAAGCGCTTCGGCAATTTCACGGCGATCGACAATCTCAGCCTCGACATCTTTGAGCGCGAGTTCTTTGCCCTTCTCGGCCCCTCGGGCTGCGGCAAGACCACGATCATGCGGATGCTCGCCGGTTTCGAGACTGCGACCGAGGGGACCATTCTTCTTGGCGGCAAAGACATCAGCCCCGTGCCGCCGAACAAGCGCCCTGTGAACATGATGTTCCAGTCCTACGCCCTCTTTCCGCATCTCTCCGTCTGGGACAACATCGCCTTTGGCCTGCGTCGCTCTTCGATGCCCAAAGACGAGATCGGCGCCCGCGTTGACGAGATGCTCCGCCTGACGCGCATGGAGAAATTCGCCAAGCGCAAACCGCACCAGATTTCCGGCGGCCAGCGCCAACGCGTGGCCCTCGCCCGCAGCCTCGCCAAGGCCCCCAAGCTCCTCCTCCTCGACGAACCGCTTGGCGCGCTAGACAAGAAGCTGCGCCACGATACCCAGTTCGAGCTGATGGACATTCAGGAAAAGACCGGCACCACCTTCGTGATCGTGACCCACGATCAGGAAGAGGCGATGACCGTGGCAAGCCGCGTGGCCGTCATGGACCACGGCAAACTGATTCAGGTCGCTACGCCTGCCGCCATCTACGAAACACCGAATAGCGTCTACGTTGCCGATTTCATCGGCGAGGTGAACCTGATCGAGGGCAACGCCAAGAAAGCCGGCGGTGACAAATACGAAGTTAGCTGGGCCGAAGGCCAGACCGCCCTTCGCGGCTCTTGCCCGCGCGAGATTGCCGATGGCACCCGCGTCACCTATGCGATCCGCCCCGAAAAGGTGGCGATTTCTTCCGACAAACCCAAAGACGCGGCCAACGCCATTCAGGGCACGGTCCACGATATCGCCTACCTCGGCAATATCTCGACCTATCACGTGATGCTGCCCACCGGTCAGGTCATCAAGGCGCAGGAATCCAACACCCGCCGCCTCGCCAACCGCCACTTCACTTGGGAAGACAAGGTCTGGCTTTCGTTCACCGACACCGCCGGTGTCATCCTGACCGAATAGGGGGGCGCCATGAACTACCGCCGCCTGTTTCTGATCGGTATTCCTTACGTCTGGCTTCTGGCGCTGTTTCTGGTGCCCTTCATCATTGTTCTGAAGATTTCGCTGTCGGATATCGCGCTGTCGATCCCGCCCTATACGCCGACGCTCGACCTTGCCGAAGGCTGGGCGGGCATCAAGGATTTCTTCAGCAAGCTCGACTTTGACAACTTCCTCTTCCTGAAGTCCGACCCGCTTTATTGGAAGGCCTATGTCTCGAGCCTTCAGATCGCGATCCTGTCGACGACCATGACCCTGCTCGTGGGCTATCCCATCGCCTATGGCATGGCGCGTGCCCCCGAAGAATGGCGTGCGACGTTGATGATGCTGGTGATCCTGCCCTTCTGGACCTCGTTCCTCATCCGCGTCTATTCGTGGATGGGCATCCTTGGCAAAGAGGGTTTCCTCAATTCGGCGCTGATCTGGCTGGGGATCGTCGATGAGCCGCTGACGATCCTGAACACCAACACCGCCGTCTATATCGGCATTGTCTATACCTACCTGCCCTTCATGATCCTGCCGATCTACGCCGCGCTCGAAAAGCTCGACATCTCGCTTCTCGAAGCCGCCGAAGACCTTGGCTGCACCCGCACCTCGGCCTTCTGGCTGGTGACGCTGCCGCTCTCGCGGCCGGGCATCGTGGCGGGCTGTTTCCTTGTCTTCATCCCGGTAATCGGCGAGTTCGTGATCCCCTCGCTTCTTGGCGGTTCGAACACACTGATGATCGGCAAGGTCTTGTTCGAAGAGTTCAGTTCCAACCGCGACTGGCCGGTGGCCAGCGCCGTGGCCGTGCTCCTGCTGTTGATCGTCGTTGTGCCGATCGTGCTCTTCCAGCGCAGTCAGGAACGTCAGGCGGAGGCCCAGAAATGAGACGCTTTAGCTGGTTCAACGCAACCTCTCTGACGCTCGGCTTCACCTTCCTCTACCTGCCGATGCTCATCCTGATCGTCTATTCGTTCAACGGCGGTCGCAACGTAGCCATCTGGGCGGGCTTCTCGACCAAGTGGTATGGCGAGCTGTTCCGCGATCAGGCCTTCCTTGATGCGGCTTGGGTGACCCTTCGGGTTGGCCTGATGTCCTCGACGCTGGCCACCATTCTCGGCACGATGGCGGCCTATGTCATCGTCCGCGGCGGGCGCTTCAAGGGGCGCACGGTCATGTCGGGGATGCTTTATGCCCCGATCGTGATGCCCGAGGTGATCACCGG
>RFZI01000153.1 GCA_009920775.1 Paracoccaceae bacterium
CATAGCCGCGACAAGATCGAAGCCGAGCTGACCGGAGCGGGCTGGTCGGGGGGCGAGGTGCGCGAGGCGCTCGAGGCCTATGCCGACACCGGCTTTCTGCCGCCGGTGCCAAGGCCGCGTCGGATCGTTTCTGCGCGGGATTTCCTCGTCTATGCGCTGATTTTCGGCTCGCTTCTGATGTTCGCTTTCGCACTTGGTGGTATGAGTTTCATCGCCATCGACCTCGCCTTCGGAGAGATCGACGTCGATATGTACGACACCATCACCAAGGCCGAAGCGATCGAGAACGCCAACCGCGGGATGCGCGAGTTTCTGGCGGCGGTGATCGTCGCGGGGCCCGTCTATTTCTGGATGTCGTTCCGCGAGCTGCGCCGCCGCCGTGCCGATCCCGGCGTGGCGCGGTCTGCCATCCGCAAGTGGCTCACCTCGGTCGCCATGCTCGTCGCCTCTGCCGTTCTGGCGGGCGATCTTGTCTCGGCGCTGGGCGGGCTTCTGAACGGTGAGGCCTCGGCCGCCTTCATCCTCAAATGCGCGGTGGTCGCGGTGATCTCGGGCGGGGTGCTTCTCGTCTATATCCGCGATTTCCGCAACGACGACGCCTAGATCACGATCGGCTCGAGCACCTCTGGCTCGATCACATTAACCCCGGGAAGGCCGGCGCGCAGAGCGTCGGCCTTTTGCTCGAGAAGCGGGAAGGTGCGGTAGTGGCAGGGGATCACGGTTTTGAAGTCGAAGTATTTCTTCGCCGCAAAGGCCGCCCGCTTCATGTCCATCGTGAAATGCCCGCCCGCGGCGAGGATGCCGATGTCGGGCTTGTGGTATTCGCCCATCCAGCCCATGTCGGCCATGATGTCGGTATCACCCGAGACATAGATCGTATGGCCTTCGCCCGCGATCATATAGCCCGCCTCGGCCCCGGCATAGACAGGCCCGTGCGGCCCCGGCATCGACGAGGAATGCACCGCGTTGACCATCGTCACCGCGACCTCGCCGAGCCGGATCGTCCCGCCCTTGTTAAAGCCGGTGACCTCCGTGCCATGCTTTTCCGCCCAATGGCTCATCAGGTCGTAGATACCGCAAACCGGCACGCCGAGATCGGCGGCGAGCGCCGGCACTTCGGCGGCATGGTCGCCGTGGCCGTGGGTTACGAGGATCGCGGTCGCGCCCGCGGTCGCCTCACCCTCGCACTCTTCGGGGAAGAGGGGATTGCCGCCGAGCCAGGGGTCGATCAAGAGCACCTGATCCTCGATCTCGATGCGGAAACTCGCGTGTCCAAGCCAGGTGATTTTCATGCCGTCCTCCTGTAGAGCGTTTCTGCAAGGATAGACGCAAAGGCGGAGCAGGCAATGGATTGGATGCAGCAGTTTGACGACTATTGCGAAAGGACCGATTTCACCTTCTGGTCGGAGCCGCTGAATGCCGTGACCAACCTCGCCTTCCTCATCGCGGCCATCATCATGTGGCGTCGGACCGAGGGGCTCTGGATGGGGCGCCTCCTGAGCGCTCTTGTCGCTGTCATCAGCGTTGGCAGCTTCTTCAACCACACCTTCGCCACCGTCTGGGCCGGTGCGGCCGACACCATTCCCATCGCCATCTTCATCCTCGCCGTCCTCTTTGCCACCAATCTCCACGTGGTCGGCATGAAGGCATGGCAGGCAGGGTTTGCGACCTTGGGTTTCTTCCCCTTCGCCGCCGTGGTCCTGCCTGTCGTCGGACGCATCCCCTTTGTCGAAATCTCCGGCTTCTATTGGACCGTGCCGATCATGCTTGTCGGCTACGGGGTTTTCCTGCGGGGCAGGGCGCCCGCCACGGCCAAGGGATACTTTTTCTGCGCCGCACTTCTGAGCCTTTCGATCATCGTCCGCTCGCTCGACATGATCCTCTGCGAAATCTGGCCCTCGGGCACGCATTTCCTCTGGCACCTCATCAACGGCGTCATGCTGGCCGCGATGATCGAGGTTTATCGGCGGCATATGCTTGCAGCAGCGGGGCCGGAGCGCTAAACGCGGGTCCGACCCATTTGACGGAGAGACGTATGTCGATCGACGTAGATACCGCGCGGCGGGTGGCCAAGCTGGCCCGCATCAAGGTTGAGGACGAGGCGCTGCCCGCGCTCGCCGCCGAGTTCAGCTCGATCCTCGGTTTCATCGAGCAGCTGAACGAGGTCGATGTCGAGGGCGTCGAGCCCATGACCTCGGTTACGCCGATGCGCCTCAAGCGCCGCGATGACGTGGTGACCGACGGCAACCAGCAGGCAGCCGTCCTGAAGAATGCCCCCGACGCCCGCGAGGGCTTTTTCGCCGTGCCAAAGGTGGTGGAATAATGTCCGATCTCACGAAACTCACCATCGCCGCCGCCCGCGACGCCATGCGCAAGGGCGAGCTGACCTCAGCGGATCTGACCGAGGCCTGCCTCAAGGCTGTTGAAGAGGCCGGGGCGCTCAACGCGTTCGTCCACAAGACCCCCGAGATCGCCCGCGAACAGGCCAAGGCCGCCGACGCGCGGCGCGGGGTGGATGCGCCCTCGCTCAATGGTATTCCGCTCGGCATCAAAGACCTGTTCTGCACCAAGGGCGTGCCGAGCCAAGCGGCGTCGAACATCCTTCAAGGCTTCAAGCCCGAGTATGAATCGACCGTCACCACCCAGCTTTTCGCCAATGGCGCGGTCATGCTCGGCAAGCTCAATATGGACGAGTTCGCCATGGGGAGCAGCAACGAGACCTCCTGCTATGGCGATGTGGTCAACCCCTGGAAGATCGACGACCGCAATCTGACGCCCGGCGGCTCTTCGGGTGGCTCGGCCTCCGCCGTGGCGGCCGACCTCTGCCTTGGCGCGACCGGCACCGACACCGGCGGCTCGATCCGCCAGCCCGCCGCCTTCACCGGCATCACCGGTATCAAGCCGACCTATGGCCGTTGCTCGCGTTGGGGCATCGTCGCCTTCGCCTCTTCTCTCGATCAGGCAGGCCCGATGACCAAAGACGTGCGCGACGCGGCGATCATGCTGCAGGCCATGGCGGGGCATGACCCGAAGGATTCCACCAGCGCCGACATTCCGGTGCCGGATTTCGAGGCGGCGCTCACCGGCGATATCCGCGGCAAGACCATCGGGATTCCCAAGGAATACCGCATGGACGGAATGCCCGCCGAGATCGAAAAGCTCTGGGCCGATGGCACCGCGATGCTGAAGGACGCAGGCGCCAAGATCGTCGATATCTCGCTGCCGCATACGAAATACGCGCTGCCCGCCTATTACGTGATTGCTCCTGCCGAGGCTTCGTCCAATCTTGCCCGCTATGATGGCGTCCGCTTTGGCCACCGCGCCAAGTTGAGCCATGGCGACGGCATCACCGAGATGTATGAAAAAACCCGCGCCGAAGGCTTCGGCCACGAGGTTCAGCGGCGGGTCATGGTCGGCACCTATGTGCTCTCGGCCGGTTTCTACGACGCCTATTACAACCGCGCCCGCCGCGTTCGCGCGCTGATCAAGCGCGATTTCGATCAGGTGTTTGAGGCCGGCGTCGATGCGATCCTCACGCCCGCCACCCCCTCGGCCGCTTTTGGCCTTGGAGAGATGGCAGACGCCGATCCGATCCAGATGTATCTCAACGACGTCTTTACCGTGACGGTCAACCTTGCCGGCCTTCCCGGCATCGCGGTCCCGACGGGGCTTGACGGACAGGGGCTGCCTCTGGGCCTTCAGCTGATCGGCCGCCCGTGGGAAGAGGC
>RFZI01000154.1 GCA_009920775.1 Paracoccaceae bacterium
CATGGCCGAGGCGGCGCTGGCCGAGGCCGATGCCCGCGATGCCGTGACGTCCAAGGGCCAAAGCCGCGGGCCGCTGCACGGGCTGCCCTATGGGCTGAAAGACCTCTTCGACACCAAGGGTGTAGTCACAGGTTGGGGCGCCGAGCCCTTTGCGGGGCGCGTGCCGGAGAGTGACGCCAGCATCGTCACCCGCCTGCGCGAGGCGGGGGCTGTGCTGATCGGCAAGACCTCGGTCGGCGCGCTCGCCTATGGCGACAAGTGGTATGGCGGCGTCAGCCGCAACCCGTGGAATCCGGCCGAAGGCTCGAGCGGCTCGTCGGCGGGATCGGCCTCGGCCGTGGCGGCGGGGCTTTGCGCCTTTGCCATCGGCACCGAGACTTTGGGCTCGATCGTCTCGCCGTCCGAACGCTGCGGCACCACCGGCCTGCGCCCGACTTTTGGCCGGAACAGCCGGGCCGGGGGCATGGCGCTCTGCTGGTCGCTCGACAAGGTCGGGCCGATTGCCCGCTGCGTGGCCGATTGCGCGATGGTGGCGGAGGCGCTTCATGGCGCCGATCCCGCCGACCGCGACAGCATCAGCGCGCCTTTCGGGGGCAACCTTGCCCGCGCACCCAAGGGGCTGCGGCTCGGCTATCTCAAGGGCACGCTCGACAAGGCCCAGCCGGGGATCGGCGCCGCGCTTTCGGCGCTTCTCGAGATGGGGCTCGAGCCGAAAGAGGTGACGTTGCCGGATTTGCCCTACGAGTCGCTCAACAACGTGGTTCTGGCCGAGGCGGCGGCGGCGTTCGAGGATCTGACGCTGACAAACCGCGATGATGAGCTGAGCTGGCAGGATGACGCCGCTTGGCCCAACCTGTTCCGCGCCGCCCACCTCCTTTCGGCGGTGGACCATGTGCAACTCGACCGCTTGCGCACCCGCGTCATGCAGGCGCTCGACGCGCTCTTTACTGAAATCGACGTTCTCGTGGGCCCGCCCTTCGCAGGGCCAATGCTCGTCGCCAGCAACTTCACCGGCCATCCCTGCCTGCATCTGCGCGCGGGGTTCAGCGAGGAGAAAACCCGCGCGGGCGGGACGCTGAGCGTGGGCGACAACAAGGCGCCCGGCGCGTCCAAGGGCAAGTTCCGCGTGCCGCATGGCGTCTCGCTTTGGGCCGGTCTCTATCGTGAGGATCGGCTTCTCGAAGTGGGGCAGGCACTGGAAAAGGCGCTGGGCGTGGCCGCCGAGCGCCCCAAGGGCTTTTAGGTTCGCACACCGGCGAAGCGGCTCTGCCAGTCTTCGCGCTGCTCGTCGGTGATCTTGGCGAAAAGAACGTCGGGCACGGTGAAACCGTGGCCAGCGGGAAGGCCCGCGAGGAAGCCCGCCACATCGTCGGGCCAGCCCGCGCCTTCCGCGTTCATCGCGGCCAGCATCGTCGCCGAGGCATCGGGGATGAAGGGGGCCGAAAGAACGGCATAAAGCCGGATCAGGTTGAGCCCTAGGCGCACCTGCATGGCGGCTTTCTCGGGGTCTTCCTTGAAGGTCGACCAGGGCGCGGCCGACTGCAGGTATTCGTTGCCCGCAACCCAGATTGCCCGCAACTCGGCCGAGGATTTGCGGACCTCCATCGCGTCCATTGTGCCCTGATAGGCGGCAACGCGGGCGGTAAGATCGGCGATCAGCGCCTCTTCCTGTTCGCCATAGGCGCCGCCTTTGGGGACGACCTCGCCGAATTTGGAACGGCAGAATTTGGTGAACGTCGGCCAGATCCTTGTTCACTGAGGCTTGGAAATTGTCCCAGGTGAATTCGCTGTCCGAGCTTTCGGGCGCATGGCTCAGAAGCCACCAGCGCCAATAGTCGGCAGGCAGGATTTCCAGCGCCTGGTCCATGAAGACGCCGCGCCCGCGCGATGTGCTGAACTGGCCGCCGTCGTAATTCAGGTAGTTGAACGACTTGATGTAATCCACGAGCTTCCACGGCTCGCCCGAGCAAAGGATCGTCGCGGGGAACGAGAGCGTATGGAACGGCACGTTGTCCTTGCCCATGAACTGAGTATAGGTCACGTCATCCGCGCCCTTGTCAGTGCGCCACCAACGTTCCCAGTCGGTGCCCTTGCCCGCATCGACCCATTCCTGCGAACAGGCGATGTATTCGATGGGCGCGTCGAACCAGACGTAAAAGACCTTGCCATCCATGCCCGGCCAGTCCTTCTCGCCATCACGCACCGGAATGCCCCAATCCAGATCGCGGGTGATGCCGCGGTCTTGCAGGCCGTCGCCGTCGTTGAGCCATTTCTTGGCGATCGACGTGGTCAGAACCGGCCAATCGGTCTTCGAGTCGATCCACGCCTCAAGCTGATCCTTCAGCGTCGACTGGCGCAGGTAGAGGTGCTTGGTCTCGCGCATCTCGAGGTCGGTCGAGCCGGAGATGGTCGAATGGGGATTGATGAGGTCGACGGGATCGAGCTGCTTGGTGCAGTTGTCGCACTGGTCGCCGCGGGCGCTGTCAAAGCCGCAGTTGGGGCAGGTGCCCTCGATATAGCGGTCGGGCAGGAAGCGGCCATCGGCATGGGAATACATCTGCTTCTCGCTAACCTCGCGAATGAGGCCCGCCTCTTTGAGGCGGCCCGCGAAATGCTGGGTCAGCTTGTGGTTCTGGGCCGAGGACGAGCGGCCGAAATGGTCGAACGACAGGCGGAACCCTTTGGCGATCTCGGCCTGAACCCCGTGCATCTCGGCGCAATACTCGGCCACCGGCTTCTTGGCCTTGGCGGCGGCCAGTTCGGCGGGTGTGCCGTGCTCGTCGGTGGCGCAGAGGAACAGAACCTCATGGCCCCGGCCGCGCAGGTAGCGGGCGTAAAGATCGGCCGGAAGCTGCGATCCGACGAGATTGCCGAGGTGCTTGATCCCGTTGATATAGGGGATCGCAGAGGTGATGAGATGGCGGGCCATAGGTCTTCCTTGGGGTTTGGCGGACTCATAAACGCATCGAACCGGCAAGGCCAGACGGGGTTTGTGCCGAAAATCTCTAGAATTGATGACTCGTTTACCGGGAATCGGGTTATGGTGATCGCGTGGGGCCAAGGAGATGAGCGATGCGTCGCGCGCTAGCCCTCGTTCTGTTTCAGCTTGAGATCGGCCTTGTCGCCGTTCCCGCTCTCGGACAAGCACAGGATTTTTACGGCGGCATTTCCTACGATTACGCCCTTGCCGGCGAGGGCCAAAGCGGCCTTGCGGCCTATGCCGGTGTGCGTTTCGGCGAAGGAGCCCTGAGCTTTGGGGCAGAACTGGCCCGTGGCTTTGGGGACGGAGACCCTTTCGAGGCGACGCGGGTCCGGGGCATGGTGTGGCAAGAGCTTGGCAGTTTCGGGCTCTTCGGCAGCCTCGGCCTCTCGCAATTTGATCTCAATGGGGGCGGAGTTGTCGAAGGCATCAATCTCGGTGTCGGCGCTGACTATGGCCTGACAGACGCCGCCTCGCTCCGTTTCGAAATGATCGTCGATCGTGTGCCTGACTATGGCCCGGACATAACCTCGCTCCGGATGGGTGTGGCTTTCGGCTTCTAGTGTTTGCTATCGCGGCTGCGACCCAAAAGGCGCCCGATCACGAATGAGGTGCGCGGCGCATAGACGTAGGGTGTCTTGAGGGTCCGGGTCGGACGCGCCCGCATTCGCACGATGCCAAAGACCACCAGCGCGATGTGCCCGACC
>RFZI01000155.1 GCA_009920775.1 Paracoccaceae bacterium
GACAAACGGATCGGCATTCTGAACGCCCCCTATATGGTCACGTCGTGGGAAGAGGCGCTCGAGGCCTACAAACCCGGCGGCTGGGCCAATGGCGTTCTGAACACTGTCTTCAATGATCTCGGTCTCAAGTATTTCGGTGCTTGGCCGGAAGGCTTCAGCGGCGTTGCAACCCGTGGCGCCTATGCGACCGATATCGAGGGTGCAACGAACATCAAGGTGCGGACGCCCCCGCTATTCCCTTTCCCGCAGATTCTTGAATCGATGGGCTATCAGACCGCCGCGATCGACTGGGGTGAAGTCTATACGTCGATCCAGACCGGCGTTGTCGACGGCGACGCAGGCAACGTGATCTATTGGGACTATGAGTATTTCCGTGACGTCCTGGATTACTACACCTTCGTGACTGGCAACCTCTTGGTGAACCTCGAAACCTACGAAGGCCTCACCGACGAGCAGAAGCAGCTGATCGAAGATGCCGCGGTTGCCGTTATGGAAGCACGTTTTGAGGCTGCTCGTGACGAAGACCAGCACTATGTCGATCTCGCTGTTGAATCGGGCATGGAGTACTTCGAACTCACCGACGAACAGCTTGCCCCGATTGCGGCAAAGGTCCGCGCCGAGGTCTGGCCGCAGATGGAGCCCGATGTCGGCAAGGACATCATGGATCTGATCCGCGCTCAGGTTAAGTAACTTGCGATGGTCGGGGTCGAAATGCCCCGGCCATCTGCAATTCGGCTTCATGCAAAAAGGGGGTTTCGAGAGATGGTGGCTTTCCTCAAAAGACTGGATTCCGGCCTGATAGGCCTTCTCAATATCGTCGTGATCGTGACGAGCCTCGCGATAACCGGTCTGATCCTGTTTCTGGTTCTCGCGCGTTTCGTTCTCGGATGGTCGGTAGTCGGCGTCCTTGAACTCGCCACCCTTTCCGCCATGTGGCTTTATATGTGCGGTGCCGTCGTCGCAGCGCGCAATCACGAGCACCTTGTCGTCGATTTCCTCGCCCTTTCCTTGAAGAACCCCAAGCACAAGGCCCTGCATACGCTGGCCGTGTCGCTTATCATGGTCGTGCTCAGCATGTTCTTTCTGAGCTTGGCCAACGACATGGTCGCTTGGTCGATCAAGCGCCCGCAGACAACCGCTGCGCTAAGCATCCCCCTGATCGTCCCGCAGTCCGCTGTGGTTCTCGCGGCCATTCTTTGCGCGGTCTATGCGATCCGCGATGCCATCGTCGCCGCCATAGCTGTGTTCGGCGGAACCCCGCACAAATCCGAGGAGGTTTGAGCCATGGAAGCTCTGTTTGGCATTTTGCTCTTGATGGCTCTGATGATCTTCGGGGTGCCTGTGGCGTGGTCTTTCGCGGGCGTCCTGATGTTTCTCGTCTGGGCCTACGACGTCAGCACGGCGACCCTCCTTCTGCAGGGATTTCGGTCGCTTGACTCGGTTATCCTGTTGGCCCTGCCCCTATTCGTTCTGGCGGGGTATTTGATGCAGAGTGGCGGCGTGGCGGCACGCCTCATCAGTTTCATGTCGATGGCGATGCGAGGCCGCAAAGGTGACCTCGGCGCCGCGCTGATCGGTTCCTCGGGCGTCTTCGGCGCAATCTCGGGAACCGCCACTGCCGCTGTTGCCTCGATCGGCACCATCATGGGCGATCCCTTGGCTGCCCGCGGCTATCCGCGCGGCTATACCAGCGCGCTTCTGGGGGTCTCGTCGCTTCTTGGCATCCTCATTCCGCCATCGATTACCCTCATCCTTTTCGGTGTTGTCACGCGTCAATCCATCACCGCCCTCTTTGCGGCGACGATCGTGCCGGGCTTTCTGTTGATGTTCGGTCTGATGATCTTCAACAAGATCGTGACGGCACGGTTGCTGGTCGATACGCCGGAGCGCATGGCTGCGATTTCGGCGCAGAAATCCCCGCATGGACCGCTGCGCGCGACACTTCAGGCCCTGCCGGCATTGATGATGCCCGTGGTCATTCTCGGCGGGATCTATGGCGGCGTTTTCACCCCGACCGAAGCCGCCGCGGTTGCCTTGTTCATGGCAATCCTGATCGGTTTCTTCATCTATCGCGATCTGACGATTTCCCGCTTCCGCAAGAGCCTTGTCGAGGCTGGGGAAACAACCGGCACGATCATCCTCATCCTGCTGTTTTCCTTCATGATCGGACGCATCATGGTGGCCGAAAGCGTGCCGCAGGAACTGACCGAAGCTGTGACACATCTCACAGAAAACAAGATCCTGATCCTGCTTTTGGTCAACGCCTTCCTGATCTTTGTCGGAATGATCATGGACGACCTTTCTGTTACGGTCGTCATCGCGCCGCTCATGATGCCCTTGATGGTGCATCACGGGGTCGACCCCGTGCACTATGCGTCGATCGTGGCCTGCTCGGTCGTGATTGGTGCCAATAGCCCGCCGGTTGCGCCGATCCTTTATATGGCGTGCCGCATCGGAAAGGTTTCGATCCACGAAGCGATCAAGCCGGCCCTTCAAATCATCTTCTACGTCGCGCTTCCGGTGATGCTCTTGGTCACGTTCCTTCCAGAGTTGTCACTCTATGTCCCACGCTTGCTTGGCTTGCACTGAAAGAGACACCAATGCCGCTTCTCGAACTCGCGCTATTCCAGGCCCGTGCTGCATTTCGGTCGGCCGACGAGGCACTTACCGATCTGGATGGGGCGCTGTCTAATGCTGCTGCTGCGGGGGCAGACATCCTCGTCACCCCCGAGCTTTTCTTTTCCGGCTATGGAAACGCTGCAGCGGTGCGCCGCGCTGCCCAGGTTCAGGGGTCTGCAACTCTCGAAGCGGTCGGGCGACTTGTCGCCCGTCATGGCGTTGGGCTTGTCTTGGGATACCCGGAGCAAAGCGGTGCGCTGATTTTCAACAGCGCGGCCGTGTTCGACAAACACGGGAGCCGCATCAGCAACTATCGCAAGACCGCTCTGCCGAATGATTTTGAACGCGAATGCTTCACCCCGGGGGGCGGCCCAGAAGTCTTTGAATTCGAGGGTGTAAGCTGCTCGGTATTGATTTGCTACGATATCGAGTTTCCCGAGCTGGCACGACATTGCGCGGGCCTTGGGGCAGAGCTTGTGCTCGTGCCAACGGCACTTCGCGCAAAATGGCGCCTGGTGTCCGATGCCATCGTACCGGCGCGCGCCTACGAAAATTCGATCTTCGTCGGCTATTGCGACTACGCGGCCGACGCTTCGAACCCCGAGTTCAGCGGAACAAGTTCGATCTGTGGGCCAGATGGCAAACACCTTTGCCGCGCAGCCGGCCCGGAAGGCTTGGTCATGGCCCGTATCGACACCGCCGCCGTTGATCAGCGAAAGGCCGATTTCGACTTCCTGAGCGATCTCAAGCGTTACGACCTCGAACCGAGACGGACGGCGAAGATCGCTTGATAATACCCGCCCAGAAAGCATCGCCATGCCCCAACCAAGCTATTCGCCTACCGTGCCGCCTCTCGATCGTCCCACGGGCTGGCGGCCCGCGGATGAGATCATCCCCGTTGACGAGACTTCAGAGATTGGCCAGCAGTATGACTGGCTCATCGTCGGCGCCGGGATAACCGGCCTGTCGGCCGCGCACAGGTTGGGCGAGCTTGTGCCTCAGGATCGCGTCCTTCTGGTCGATGCGCGTCCGGTTGGCTGG
>RFZI01000156.1 GCA_009920775.1 Paracoccaceae bacterium
GGGAAGACGTGCAGGAAGGTCAGGCCGCAGTCTTCGACGAGCTTCAGCGAGTTTTCGAAATGCGCCTCGGTTTCGGTTGGGAAACCGGCGATGATATCGGCGCCGAAGATCATCTCGGGGCGAAGGCGGCGCGCCTCTTCTGCAAAGCGGATCGCATCGTCGCGCAGGTGGCGGCGTTTCATACGTTTGAGGATGAGGTCATCGCCGTGCTGGAGGCTGAGGTGCAGATGCGGCATGAGGCGCGGCTCGGCGGCGATGGCCTGCATCAGGTTCTCGTCAGCCTCGATCGAATCGATCGAGCTGATCCTGAGGCGCGGCAGATCTGGCACGAGGCGCAGGATCCGCATGACGAGATCACCGAGGCGGGGCGTGCCGGGCAGGTCGGCGCCCCATGAGGTGAGATCGACGCCGGTGAGGACCACTTCGTTGAAGCCTTTGTCGACGAGGCGCTTGATCTGGTCGACCACTACACCTGCCGGAACCGAGCGGGAATTGCCGCGGCCGTAGGGGATGATGCAGAAGGTGCAGCGGTGATCGCAGCCGTTCTGGACCTGAACATAGGCGCGGTGGCGGCCGAAGCCGTCGATCAGGTGGCCGGCGGTTTCGGTGACCGACATCATATCGTCGACCATGATCGGCTCGGTCTTGCCAATGAGGTCGGGCGTCATGGCGGCCCATGTCTCGGGCTTCATCTTTTCGCTGTTGCCGATCACGCGGGTGACCTCGGGCATGGCGGCGAAGGTCGCGGGCTCGACCTGAGCGGCGCAGCCGGTGACGATCAGGGCGGCCTCGGGGTTCTGGCGGCGGAGTTTGCGAATCTCTTGCTTGGCCTTGCGGACGGCTTCTGAGGTTACGGCGCAGGTGTTGACGATCACCGCGTTGTCGAGGCCGGCCGCCTCGGCAAGCTCTTTCATCGCCTCGGTTTCATAGGCGTTCAGCCGGCAGCCGAGTGTGGAGAAGATCGGGGCGGACATGGGATCAGCCGCGCCAGACGCCGTCGAAAACGTGGGCGGTCGGGCCGGTCATCCAGACGCCATCGTCGCGCCAGTCTATGGCGATCTCGCCGCCGTCGAGCAGGATGGTGACCTTGCGCCCGGTGAGGCCGCGCCGGTGGGCGGCGACGGCGGTGGCGCAGGAGGAGGAGCCAGAGGCCAGCGTAATGCCTGCGCCGCGCTCCCAAACTCGCATGCGCAGGCGATCCTCGCCAATAACACTGGCGAACTGGACGTTGGTGCGCTGGGGATAGAGCGGGTGGTGCTCGATCTCGGCGCCTCGGGCGGCCAGATCGACCGCTTCGGCATCCTCGACGAAAAAGGTGCAATGCGGGTTGCCCATGCCGGTGGCGGCGGGATCGCCTTCGATCGGCAGGTGCAGCGTGTCCATCTCGCGGGCGAGCGGAATCTCGTCCCATCTGAGCTGAGGCTGGCCCATGTTGACCGCCGTGAGACCATCGCCCGCATCTTCGGCGAAGAGGGTACCGCGGTCGGTAGTGATGGTGAGCGTGGATTTGTTGGTGCGCAGCATCTCCCACCGCGCGATGCAGCGGGTGGCGTTGCCGCAGGCGGCGGATTGGCTGCCGTCGCTGTTCCAGAAGGTCAGGTGCAGGTCGGAATTGTGCCCTGCGGTGATCGTCGCCAGCTGGTCGAAACCCACGCCGCGGTGGCGATCCGCGATCGCCATGGCGAGGCCTGCATCGACGATCGGGCCCGTTACCCTTTCGTCGACCACGACAAAGTCGTTGCCCAGACCGTGCATCTTCATGAACGGCAGGCCCATGTTCTGGCGTGCGTGCATGGCGGGCATATAGCGTGGGGTCTGAAAATATTCCAGAGTTGAAAGCATTTGTGGGGTTGACCCCATCCGGCGACCTTTCTAGATAGCCCGCCAGTGGGCCGTTAGCTCAGTTGGTAGAGCAACTGACTTTTAATCAGTGGGTCGCAGGTTCGAATCCTGCACGGCTCACCACTGAACCTCCAGAACAATTGGTTTCTTGGGCTTGCCGTCAGGCAAGTGTTCCGTCTGTCCAGGTGATCTTGCCGTTGCAGATCGTGATGGCGGCGGTGAGGGTTTCGATCTCTTCGGGATCTGTCGCTTCGATATCGCCAGAAAGAATCGCGATGTCGGCCATATAGCCGGGGGCGAGTTTGCCTTTCTTGTTCTCGCCAAACTCAACCCAGGCATTGTCGCGGGTATAGGCGGCGAGCACGTCCATGAGCGGCAGGCGCGGGTCGGGGCTGTCGGTCCAGATCGGGCCAGCCGAGACGGCGGTGCGGATCACGCGCATCACCTCGATGGGAATCACTGGCCAGTCGGTCGAAAAGACGAGGTGTGCGCCGGTCTCTTTCATGCCGCGCCATTGGAAGTGGTAGGGGAGCTGGTCGGGGTAGAGAATATCACCTACCGGCGCGAGGCCAAAATGCCCGCCATTCGGGGCATGGGGTGGCTGCATCGAGGCCACGACGCCCAATTCGGCGAATCGCGGGAGGTCTTGGGGCGAGATCACCTCGATATGTTCGATCCGGTGGCGGCTGTCGCGCTTGCCGTTGGCCTTTTGGGCGGCCTCAAAGCCGTCGAGAACGCGGCGCACGGCTCCGTCGCCCACGGCATGGACCGAGATTTGCAGGCCGAGCTTGTCGGCATAGGTGCAGGCGCGGTTGAAATGCTCGGCCGAGAAGATTTCCTCGCCGTGGCTATCTGGCTTGCCCAGGTAGGGGCGGAGCATGAAGGCGGTGTAGCTTTCGAGCACGCCGTCCATGAACATCTTGACCCGGTTCGACCAGACCATCTCGGAGCTGAACCGCCGCCGCATCTCAAGCGCCTCGTCGATGCGTTCGATGGGATCAGAATTGGTTAGCAGCATCGGCACTTCGATGCGCAAGGGCAGAAGGCCCGCGTCATCGAGCTCTTGCAGAAGCTCGAGCTGATAGACATTGCCGTCCATGTTGTGAAGCGTGGTGATCCCCTGCTGGGCGCAGTGATGCAGGCCCTTCAGGAGCACCTCTTTGTCATGGGCGCGCTGGGCGAGGGTGGCGGCGGGCGAGGGGTCGCGTCCGGTATCGATCCCAAGCTGATCGCGGCCGCCGAGGGCCGAAAGGCGCATCACCGGCGTGATCGCGGCGAATTCCTTAAGCATCCCTGTCGCCGTGCCGTCAGGGGCCATGACGATCTCGTTGCCTTCGGGCAGCTTGGCTCCGTGCAGGATGCCGGCCTTTTCAAGCGCGATCGTATTGGCCCAGCCGGTGTGCAGGTCTTGCGCCATCAGAAGGATCGGGCGGTCGGGCAGGATGGCATCGAGCTTTTGCCGCGTAGTTTCCTCGCCGGGCCCGAGAATCTCGTAGAGCGCGGCGTTGGCAACGATCATCCCGTCGCCGGGATGGGTGGCGGCATAGTCAGCAATGGCTTTCGCCAGTGCCTCGCGCCCCTTCAGGCCGCGCAGGTTGAGGTTCGACAGCTCGGCCGAGCCGAGAAAGATATGAACGTGGCTGTCAATAAAGCCCGGCATGACGGTCTGCGCGCGGGCGTCGATGATCTTGGTGTCTGGCCCTGCCAACGGGCGGATCTCGGCATCGGTCCCAAGGGCGGCGATTTTCCCGTCTTTCACGGCAAGCGCGGTGATGTCGGGCTGGGCGAAGGTGATGCAGCGCCCGTTGA
>RFZI01000157.1 GCA_009920775.1 Paracoccaceae bacterium
GCGACGATGGAGTTTGAAGCGGTCGATGAAGGCGTGATCGGCAAGATCCTCGTGCCCGCGGGCACCGAAGGCGTGAAGGTCAACACCCCCATCGCCATCATCGCCGGTGAGGGCGAGGACGTCAGCGCGGCTCCCGTGGCTGCGGCCCCTGCCCCGTCGGCCCCCGCCGCTCCGGCAACCCCTGCTGCCCCTGCGGCTCCGCCTCCGGCGGCCCAGGTTGCCAATACCACGCCCGACTGGCCCGAAGGCACCGAGACGCGCCAACAGACCGTCCGCGAAGCCCTGCGCGACGCGATGGCCGAAGAGATGCGCCGCGATGGGGATGTGTTCCTCATGGGCGAGGAGGTGGGCGAATATCAGGGCGCCTACAAGATCAGCCAGGGGATGCTCGAAGAATTCGGCGCCAAACGCGTGATCGACACGCCGATCACCGAGATGGGCTTTGCCGGCATCGCCACGGGCGCGGCCTTTGGTGGCTTGAAGCCCATTGTCGAGTTCATGACCTTCAACTTTGCCATGCAGGCGATTGACCACATCATCAACTCGGCCGCCAAGACCCTCTATATGTCGGGCGGCCAGATGGGCGCGCCGATGGTGTTCCGAGGCCCGAATGGCGCCGCGGCCCGCGTGGGCGCACAGCACAGCCAGGACTATGCCGCCTGGTATGCCCAAATCCCCGGCCTTAAGGTCGTCATGCCCTATACAGCGTCCGACTATAAGGGCCTGATGAAGAGCGCGATCCGCGATCCCAATCCGGTGATCTTCCTCGAGAACGAGATCCTCTACGGCAAGAGCTTTGAGGTTCCGGTGATGGAGGATTTCACCATCCCGCTCGGCAAGGCCCGCATTGCGCGAGCCGGCTCGGATGTGACCATTGTCTCCTTCGGCATCGGCATGACCTATGCGATGGACGCGGCCGAAAAGCTCGCCGCAGATGGCATCAGCGCTGAGGTGATCGACCTTCGGACGCTGCGCCCGATCGACTATGACACGGTGCTGGCGTCGGTGATGAAGACCAACCGCTGCGTGACGGTCGAAGAAGGCTGGCCTGTCGGTTCCATCGGCAACCACCTCTCGGCCTATATCATGACCCACGCTTTCGATTACCTCGATGCGCCGGTCCTGAACTGCACGGGCAAGGACGTTCCGATGCCCTATGCGGCCAACCTTGAGAAACACGCGCTGGTGACGACCGACGAGGTCATCGCCGCCGCACGCCAAGTCACCTACCGCTAAAGGAGAGACGCGATGCCCACAGAAATCCTGATGCCCGCGCTCTCTCCGACGATGGAGGAAGGCAGGCTGGCGAAATGGCTGGTGAAAGAAGGCGATACGGTGAAATCCGGCGATATCCTCGCCGAGATCGAGACCGACAAAGCGACGATGGAGTTTGAAGCGGTCGATGAAGGCGTGATCGGCAAGATCCTAGTGCCCGCTGGCACCGAGGGCGTGAAGGTCAACGTGGCCATCGCCGTTCTTCTCGAGGATGGCGAAAGTGCTGCGGATATCGGTGCCTCGGCCCCTGCTGTCGCCGCCCCTGCGGCGGCACCCGCCGCGGCCCCCGCTGCTGCTCCGGCTTCGGCTGCACCCAAGGCCGCTTCCGGCGAACGCATCTTCGCCTCGCCTCTGGCCCGCCGGATCGCCGCCCAGAAGGGGCTCGACCTTGCTGCCTTGGCCGGTTCCGGCCCGCGCGGCCGGATCGTCAAGGCCGACGTCGAAGGCGCAACCGCAGCGCCCAAGGCAGCGGCCCCTGCTCCGGCCGCGGCCCCCACCGCCGCGCCGGCGCTGGCCTCTGGCCCGGCGACCGATATGGTCATCCGGACCTACGAGGGACGCCCCTTCACCGAGGTCAAGCTCGACGGCATGCGCAAGACCATCGCCGCCCGCCTCACCGAGGCCAAGCAGTCGGTCCCGCATTTCTATCTGCGCCGCGATATCGAGCTCGATGCGCTCATGGCCTTCCGTGGTCAGCTCAATGCGGGCCTCGAGGCGCGTGGCGTGAAGCTCTCGGTCAACGACTTCATCATCAAGGCCTGTGCGCTGGCGCTCCAGCAGGTTCCGGCGGCCAACGCCGCTTGGGCGGGCGACCGCGTGTTGCAGTTCGAGAAATCGGACGTGGCCGTGGCCGTGGCCATCGAGGGCGGGCTTTTCACGCCGGTTCTGAAGGACGCCGAGACCAAGACCCTCTCGGCGCTGTCGACCGAGATGAAAGATCTCGCCGCCCGCGCCCGCACCCGCAAGCTCGCGCCGCAAGAATATCAGGGCGGCAGCTTTGCCATCTCCAACCTCGGGATGTTCGGCATCGACAATTTCGACGCGATCATCAACCCGCCCCATGCCGCCATCCTCGCGGTTGGCGCGGGCGTGAAAAAGCCGGTCGTCAAGGCCGATGGCTCGCTCGGCGTGGCTACGGTGATGTCGGTCACGCTCTCGGTTGATCACCGCGTGATCGACGGGGCGCTCGGGGCAAACCTGTTGCAGGCGATCAAGGACAACCTTGAAAATCCGATCGCCATGCTGGCCTAAAGCCAAGCTAGAGGAAAGATGTGACCCCGCGCCTCACCGGCGCGGAGTTTTTCTTTCTTGATCTGTGGCGCGGTCCTGTCACCTTGGAGCTGCGCTCACAGGAGGGGTCAGATCATGGAATGGAAAGAATATCTCGCGGACACAAACGGAAAACTGGCGACCTTCCGAACCGAACATTCCGGGGCAGTCAAAGGCTTTCTCGAGCTCTATCAAGGCACGATGCAGGACGGCGCGCTCTCGGCCAAGGTCAAGGAGCTTATGTCGCTGTCCATCGGCATCCATTCCCGCTGCAACGATTGTATCGCCTATCACACCCGCACAGCCCTTCGCGCCGGCGCGACGAGTGAAGAGGTGGTCGAAGCGATTGGCGTTGCGGTCATGATGGGAGGCGGGCCGGTCTATATGTACGCGGCCCATGCGATGGAAGCGCTCGAGGAATTCTCGGCCTGAGGCCTCAGACTTCGTCGTCGTGCAGGATCTGATCCATGACGACCGAGGGCTGATCGCAGCCCGCATCGCCTACGATCCGCGCCGGGACGCCAGCCACGGTCTTGCAGCAGGGCACGTCGTGCAAAACGACAGACCCGGCGGCGATGCGGCTGTTGTCGCCGATCTTGATATTGCCCAAAACCTTGGCACCCGCGCCGATCAAGACGCCGTTGCCGATCTTGGGGTGACGGTCCTCGTCTTCCTTGCCAGTGCCGCCCAGCGTCACCGAATGCAGCATTGATACATTGTCGCCCACGACCGCCGTTTCCCCGATCACGATGGAATGGGCGTGGTCGATCATGATGCCTTTGCCAATGCGGGCGGCGGGATGGATATCGATCCCAAAGACTTCGGACACCCGCATCTGGATGAAATAGGCAAAGTCTTTGCGCCCTTCCTGCCAGAGCCAATGCGCCAGCCGATAGGCCTGAACCGCCTGATACCCTTTGAAGAACAAAAGCGGTTGAATGAGGCGGTGGCAGGCCGGATCGCGATCAAGCACAGCAACAAGATCGGCTCGGGCCGCCTCGGCCAGATCGGGATGCTCTGAGAAGGCCTCATCCGCAATCTCGCGCAGGATCTG
>RFZI01000158.1 GCA_009920775.1 Paracoccaceae bacterium
ATTGAGATCATGGTCCCACCTTTGATCAAGTCCCGGCCACCTTCGGTGGGAAAGCCGGTTTTCCAAGGGCGCGGCTTGGGCCAGCGCAAGGAAACTTTGTGGTGAGAATCTGTTTTGCCGCGCGAAAGTCGGGCGTTTTGCCGCGTGGAAAAGGGGCTCGGGGACGCTCAATCGGACTTTGCCTCCGCCCGATTTCAGTTTATGGGCAACTCAACTCAGCTACCCGGAGCGCGCCATGAAAGCTGCCGTCATCGTCTTCCCCGGTTCCAACTGTGATCGCGACATGGCCGTGGCGCTGCGTCAGGCGGGCGCCGATGTGACCATGGTCTGGCACAAGGATGCCAAGCTGCCTTCCGGCGTCGATCTTGTGGCGGTTCCGGGCGGGTTTTCCTTCGGCGACTATCTGCGCTGTGGCGCCATCGCGGCCCAATCGCCGGTGTCGCAAGCGGTGATCGAACACGCGGGTCGCGGCGGTTTCGTTCTGGGGGTCTGCAACGGTTTTCAGGTGCTGACCGAGACGGGCCTGCTGCCCGGGGCGCTGATGCGCAACGCTGGCCTCAAGTTTGTCTGCAAGACCGTGAAACTGAAGGTTGCAACCACCGACAGCGCCTTCACCAGCGGCTATGCCAAGGGCGCCGAGATCGACGTGCCGATCGCGCACCATGACGGCAACTATTTCGTCGATCAAGACACTCTGGCCCGCCTGAAAGGTGAAGACCGCATCGCCTTTACCTATGCCGAAAATCCCAATGGCGCGGTTGCCGATATCGCAGGCGTCCTTTCCGACAACCGCCGTGTCCTCGGGATGATGCCGCACCCCGAACGCGCCGTTGATCCGGCGCACGGCAGTACCGACGGCAAGGCGCTTTTCGCAAGCCTCCTTGCGCAAATGACCGCCGCCTGAGACAGGCCGCCACTCGTCGCGCTTGTGGGTTCAGCGGGGCGGCCCTAGTGTGGCTTTATGAGCGATATTGACGCCACTTCGCCCCAGCAGGGGAACTGGGGCCGCTGGTTTTGGCGGCTTCTGAACGGCTTTATCCTTGCAATGGCAATCGGGGTCATTGTTTTGACCAACCAGCTCCTGACCGAGCGCTACACCGAAGCCACCCGAAGCCGCGCCGAGGTCAGGATGACGCTCTATGTGGGCAACCTGATCAGCGAGTTGCAGCGCAATTCCATCGTTCCCCAGCTTCTGGCCCGGGATGCTGAACTGATCGGGGCTCTCAAGAACAACGAGTTTACCGCGTCTAGCCAGCGCCTGCTGAGCTATGTCGACGAGATCGGCGCCGCCTCCCTGATGCTGCTCGACAGTGGCGGACGCACTGTTGCCGCGACCGACCGCAGCCACATCGGCGAATTGCATCGCGGTGATCCGTATTTCATCAATGCGCTTCGCTCCAATGTGACGGTATTCACGCTGTTTCAGACCGAGACGGGCGCCTATGCCTTTGTCTATTCCCGACGGATCGACGAAGGCGGCATTCCGCTTGGCGTCCTGACTGTCGAGGTCGATTTGCAGCGGCTCGTTTCGGGCTGGGCGGGCGTTTCAGACGCTGTGTTTGTCACTGACAGCACTGGCGCGATCGTTCTGTCGACCGAGCCACGTTGGAACGGGCTGGAAGAGGGGGCCGCTCTGGCGCGCCAGTCTGCTCCATCGGCCATCGAACGAGCGATCCGCGCCACACAGGATTGGACCACGGTTTCCGCCGATGCCTATCTGCAGGGTGAAGCGGTCTTGCGGCAGGAAACGCGCGTGCCGTTCCAAGGCTGGAAGATGGTGACCTTCACCACCTACACCTCGATCCGTGAGAAGGTGAACGGTGTTCTGGCGCTCGAGATCATGGGTTTTGCGCTGTTGCTGGCTTTGGTCTTTTGGGTCTCATCACGCAAGGCAACGACCCGCCTTCTTTTTTCCCAGAAGGAATCGGCGCAACTTCGCGCGCTAAACCTAAGGCTTCAAAGGGAAATCGCCGAGCGCGAGCGGGTGGAAAAGACGCTTCAGGTGGCCGAACAGAGCCTTGCCCAATCCTCCAAGCTAGCCGCACTTGGCGAAATGTCCGCGGCGGTCAGTCACGAGCTGAACCAGCCATTGGCGGCCATGAAAACCTATCTTGCCGGCGCACGGCTCTTGGTGCAGCGGCGGCGTATGGATGAGGCTGTCTCGTCTTTCCAGCGGATTGACGACCTGATCGAGCGGATGGGCGCGATCACCCGCCAGCTCAAGTCCTATGCCCGCAAAGGCGCCGATAGTTTTGCCCCGGTCGATACGCGCGAGGCCGTGACCTCGGCTCTGGCGATGATGGAACCGCAACTCAGGACGCGGGATGTGGCCATCACCCGAACCCTGCCAACCGAACCTGCGATGATCCTCGGCGACCGGATGCGGCTTGAACAGGTGATCATCAACCTCCTGAGAAATGCCCTTGATGCAACCAAAGGCGAGGATGACCCGAGCGTCGATGTGCTCCTGACCGTGGGCGATACCGTTCGTCTCAGTGTCCGAGACAACGGCCCCGGTATCGACAATCTCGATGCGCTGTTTGAGCCCTTCTACACAACCAAGCAACCGGGCGACGGGGTCGGGCTCGGCCTCGCGATCTCGTCCGGCATCGTGAACGAGCTTGGTGGGCGGCTTACCGCCCATAACGGGCCGGAAGGGGGGGCTGTATTTGAAGTCCAGCTCCCTATTTATAAAGAAGACGTCGAGGCAGCGGAGTAGGGCGATGAGCAAAGCGATGAAGATCGCAATCGTCGATGACGAAAAGGATATGCGGCAGTCGATCAGCCAGTGGCTGGCGCTGTCGGGATTCGACACGGAGACCTTTGCCAGCGCCGAGGATGCGCTCAAGGGCCTAAGCCCCGATTATCCCGGCATCGTCGTCTCCGACATCAAGATGCCCGGCATGGACGGGATGCAGTTCCTACGAAAGCTTAAGGGTGTGGATTCGACCCTGCCTGTCATCATGATCACCGGCCACGGCGATGTGCCGATGGCGGTCGAGGCAATGCGGATCGGCGCCTATGATTTCCTTGAAAAGCCCTTTAACCCCGACCGGATGACCGAGTTGGCCAAGAAAGCGACGCAGGCCCGCCGCCTGACGCTCGACAGCCGTGCTTTGCGGAAAGAGCTTTCGGACGGCTCGTCCTTGATGAAAAAGCTCATCGGGTCGAGCCCCGCTATGGAGCGGCTGCGCGAGGATATCCTCGATATCGGGCAGGCCGACGGTCATGTGTTGATCGAGGGCGAGACGGGCACCGGCAAGACGCTCGTGGCGCACGCGCTGCACGCGGTCGGTGCGCGGGCTTCGAAGAAATTCGTCCTGATCGCCTGTTCGGCCTTCGACGAGGACGCCCTCAATCGCCGCCTCTTCGGCCCCGCCCACGATGACGAGCCGATCCCGGCCATCGAAGAGGCGCGGGGGGGCACGCTGGTTCTTGAGGATATCGAGGCGCTGAGCCCCGTGCTTCAGGCCCGCCTGATGACCGCGATCAACGATCAAGGCAACCCGCCCGAAACCCGCATCGTCGCGATCTGTAACCTTCAGGAACAGGACAAGACCTGCGAAAGCGT
>RFZI01000159.1 GCA_009920775.1 Paracoccaceae bacterium
CTTGGCGCCAACGGCGAGGCTGAGCTGCAGCGTTTCACCGAACCGACGACGCAAGCCGATATCGAAGCTGGCCGAATTCATCCCGTAGAGTGGGTCGTCGCGATGGAGGATTTCGGCACCGGCGAGAAGGTCGGTGTCGGCGCCGAGTGTGGCTGGCCGCACGAAGGCCGCACCAAGCCGCGCATCAAGCGCGCCGGTTGCGCCACCGATCCCCTCCAGCGAGCCGTCGATGCGCAGGTTTTCCGATCCACCAAGAAGATTGCGGTGCATCCAATAGGCGCTGAGCGCGAGGCCATCGAATGAGGTCAGCTCGGCCCCAAAGCCCAGGCGGCGGGGCTTTTCCTCAACGACATTCAAGGTGGTCGGCAAGGCAAGATCGGCGGTCGCTTCGTCGGCTTCGGTCAGGCTCGCGGCACGGAAGGCTCCGGCGCGGCGCAAGCGGGCAAGGGCGCGGTCAATCTCGGCGGGGCTATAAACGGCGCCCTCTGGAAGGCCGGCGATTTCACGGATGCGATCATCGGAAACGGTGCTGTTGCCCTCGACGGCTACGGGGCCGAAAGCAAGGCGTGCGCCCGGGGCGAACCCAAGGCTGACGTCGAGCTGGCTTTCCCTGTGATCGGCAATGACGCGCTGGCTTTCGAGTGCGGCCATAGCATGCCCCGTATTGCGCCACGCTTGAATGCCTGCCCGTGCGGCCTCGCGGATTGCGTCGGTGCTGGCAGGAAGGCCGCCGGCGAATGCCGCAGGCATCTCTGCGCCTTCAGGAAGCGGCGAGGCCTCGGTTGTTCCGAAACGGAAGGCTGGCCCTGGCGTGACGATAATCTCGACACCACGGATGCTCGACGGGGCATCAAGCGGCGCGATGCCTGCCGCTTCGCGCCCGTCTACGAGGATCGACACCGTCGCGCCAAAATAGCCTTCTGCGTAAAGCGCAGCGAGGAGGCGGGGATAATCTGCGCGCGCGGCGGCGACGATGTCCTGAGCCGACGCCTCGCCGCTCGCCTCTTGCGCCACCAGCAGCGATGCCGCTTCGAGGGCGGGCCGGAGGTCGCTGTGTTCGGTGATACGGAACCGGATATCTTGGGATAGCGCGGGCAGGGCGCTCAGGGTGAGCGCGAGAATTCCGAATACAGGGCGGACCATACGGGCCACGGGGATTCTCCTCGCGGGGCAACAGGCAGACAGGCTCTATTTTCCTAGCCGATGAGGACGGCAATGAAAACGCGCATTCCAAAAGCGGCGGAGCCCCGCCTATCGGCTGGCGAATGGATCCTCGGGATAGCCGACGCCGGCAAGATAAAGCCCGTCGGGCGGGCAGACCGGCCCGCAGGCCGCGCGGTCGCGGGCCTCAAGCGCGGCTTTGACATCCTGAGGCGCCCAAGCCCCCGCGCCGACCCGTTCGAGCGTGCCGACAAAGCTGCGCACCTGATTGTGCAGGAACGACCGCGCCCGCACATGAAACCGGAACTCGGCACCATCGGGGCGGGCGATTTCCTCGATGCGAAG
Source organism: Paracoccaceae bacterium (assembly GCA_009920775.1). Taxonomy (GTDB): domain Bacteria; phylum Pseudomonadota; class Alphaproteobacteria; order Rhodobacterales; family Rhodobacteraceae; genus RFZI01. The sequence goes on from RFZI01000159.1 coordinate 1,507, forward strand.
CTCGTCGAGCGTTTTGACGGGGCTATCCGCCTGACAGATCGACGAGCGGAAGGTGGTGAAATCATGCTTGCCGATCAGGTGGTTGGCCGCCTCCTGCATGGGCGCAAGGCTGAGGGGGTGGTTCACCCGCCATGCAAGCCCCGCTTCGATCGTCAACGGCGCACGGCGGCTGATCAGGCGAAAGAGATAGCGCCGCTCGACGGCCGAAAACCGCGCGTGCCAGTCGTCCGGCACAAGCGCACAGGCGGTGATAGCGACGGGTTCGGGCTTGAGATGCCAGTTCAGCGCCTCCGACAAGCGGAACGGATCCCAGTCCTTCTCCATGTCGCAATGGGCGACCTGTGCGGTGGCATGAACGCCCGCATCGGTCCGCCCCGCCGCCGCGATGGTGTGATCCCGCGGCTCGAGCTTGGCCAACGCAGCCTCGACCGCCCCCTGAACCGAGGGCTGGTCGGCCTGCCTTTGCCAGCCGGCAAAGGGCGCACCGTGGTATTCTATTCTGAGAGCATAACGGGGCATGGCCTTGCCCTAGCCTAGCCGCGCCCGTGCGGCAAGCGGCTGGGGCTACCCAAGGGGCCGATGCGCCCCTATCTATCTAGGGAAACACGAGGAAAGGGGCAGGTTTGGACCTCAGCCAGATTGCCGATGGACTTGTCAGGCGGCTCGAGACAGCCACTGAGACCGTGACCGCGCCTTTTGGCGAAAGCGTGGTGCGCCTCGGCGTGACCGGCCTTTCGCGGGCAGGCAAGACGGTGTTCATCACCTCGCTTGTCGCCAACCTGATGGACCGCGGCCGGATGCCCCAGCTTTTGGCCGCCGCCGATGGTTCAATCCGAACGGCCTTCCTTCAGCCGCAACCCGACGACACGCTGCCGCGCTTTGACTATGAGGCCAACCTCGCGCGGCTGACCGCGAAGGAACCCACTTGGCCCTCGGGCACCCGCCGGATCAGCGAATTGCGCCTGTCGTTCCGGATTGAACCGAGGGGGGCGTTGGCCGGATTGCGCGGGGCGCGGACGGTGCATCTTGATATCGTCGATTATCCGGGCGAGTGGCTGTTGGATTTGGGCCTGATGGAGATGAGTTTCGAGGCGTGGTCGGAACGGACGCTCAAGCGCCTCGATCACCGCCCGCTGGCGGCGGATTTCCTCGCGCGCCTTGCGGCGGCGGACGCTGCGGCGGAGTTCACTGAGGAGGCGGCGCAGGACTTGGCGAAGGCCTATACCGACCACCTCCACGCCGCCCGCGAGGCGGGCTATAGCGATTGCTCGCCGGGGCGGTTTCTCTTGCCCGGCGAGATGGAAGGCTCGCCCGTCCTCTCCTTCGCGCCCCTGCGCAAGCCGGAGAAGGCGGGCAAGGCCTCTCTCTGGCATGAGTTCGAACGGCGTTTCGAGAGCTACAAGCGCAAGGTCGTCGGCCCCTTCTTCCGCGAGCATTTCGCCCGGATCGACCGGCAGATCGTCTTGGTCGACGTGCTCGGCGCGATCCATGCAGGCCCCCGCGCGGTCGAAGACCTGCGGCAGGCGATGGCCGATATCCTCGTGGCCTTTCGCCCCGGCAAAAGCCCCTTTCTCGCCCGCCTTCTCGGCGGCAAGCGGATCGAGAAGATCCTCTTCGCCGCGACCAAGGCCGACCACCTGCACCACAGCCAGCACCCGCGCCTGACCGCGATCACCGAAGCGCTTTTGCGCGGCGCCAAGGATCGCGCCGAGTTTGCCGGAGCCGAGACCGCCGCCATGTCGATCGCAGCCCTTCGGACCACAGTCGAAGACACGGTGACGCGCGAGGGCGAAAAGCTCGACGTCGTGCGCGGGCGGCTTCTCGAGACAGGACGCCACGCCGCCTTCTATGCGGGCGACCTGCCCGAAGACCCCGCCCATTTGCTGACGCCCGCGCGGGAAGGGGCGACTGCGTGGCTCGATACCGACTACGAGATCATGCAATTCGCCCCCGCGCCGCTCACGCTCCGCCCCGGCGACGGCCCGCCGCATATTCGGCTCGACAAGGCCGCGCAGTTCCTGATCGGAGACAAGCTATGACCGAGCTCAA